>NZ_CALAOH010000027.1 GCF_937926365.1 uncultured Azohydromonas sp.
ACTTCAGTGCGGTCAACCCTCATGCCCGGCAACCCACTTGAAATTCATCAGAGGCGATCTTGTAAAGGGCCCCGATCTGGCGCAGTGCCTCGGCGGCTACCTGTGGTTCGGCTGCCTGAGCTTCGAAGTAGTTGCGTCTACAGTGAACCCAGCATTGAGCGTGAGTGACGCCGGTCTTCTTCGCGTATGCGCTATACGCCTCATACCCGTCGGACAAGCAGCACCGCGCCAGGCACGTTGCACAGCCCCAAGGCCTCTTGCACGTGTTCGTGGCGCCGCGACTCGAAGTACGGGAAGCAGACCTCGTCGAGCTCGCCGTACACCGGCCAGAAGTAGCCCGCGCGCATCTTGCCCACGCCGGCGCGTCCGGCCTTGATGGGCGTCTCGTCCATGGCCTTGACCCGGGACAGGCGGATGGAGTCGAACTGTGTCTCGTAGATCGGCTGCAGCAGCTGCGCCGCCTGCTGCACCAGTTGCGTCAACCACCCGCGGCTGAGCTTGAAGCCCGCGTCGAGCAGGCGCTGGTGCTGCCGGTACAGAGGAATATGCCAAGCGAACTTGTCCAACACCAAGCCCGCCAGGAAGCTCACGTCGGCGCGGCTGCCGTCGATGACGCCCTCCGGGGCGCTGGGGCAATGCAGCGTCAGGGTGTCGAGCCGCTTGATGACCGGGCGCACGTACTTGAGCACCACATACGCCCCCGGGCGCTGTGCCAGCCGGTAGCTGACCTTCTCGCCGATGACCTCGTACTGCCCGGGCGCGAGCGCCTGGGCCTCGGGGTTGGCCACCTCGATGGTGTGCACCGGCACCTTGGTCTCGTCGAAGAACGACGCGGGAGCGCTGTCATCGGCGAAGTCGCCGCGCGGCTTGCGCCGCTTGTGCGGGCCGACTTCGCTGGTGGACTCGTCTGCCGCGGGTGTGGCAGGAAGCTCTCCCAGCAGCTGTCCCAGGTGCAGTTGCTGGGGGTCTGGCGGCGGCACGAAGCGCTCGCTCTTGCGCCCGAACAGCTGGCGCTTGAACCAGTCGATCTGGCGCTGCTGTGCCTCGATGAGATCGGCCTGGCGCTGCACCAGCGCTGTGAGCTGCTGCACGTCCAGCACGGCCGAATCGGCAGCAGGATCTCGTGGAGGCAGCGTGGTCGACATCACGCCGATGTTACCGGGGTCGTCAGCGGCATTGAAGTGCCAGCCGGCGCTGCGCTGCCATGCGCATAGCGCTTGGCCCGGCGGCGCGGCTCGATGCCTTCGAGCATGAGCTTCAACGCCGTCCAGTCCATCTCGCGGTGCGACACCTGCGCCCAATCGCTGATGAAACACCCCGCCTCGAGGCGCTTGGCCCAAATGCACCAGCCGCTGCGGTCGAAATACAAAATTCTTGCCTGCGTGCCACGGCGGTTGACGAACACGAAGAGGTGTCCACTCAACGGGTCCTGCTGCAGACCGTGGCGCGCCAGGGCATAAAGCCCCGTGAAGGAATTGCGCATGTCCACAGGCTTGCCGTAGAGGAACACGCGGATGCGGCCTTCGGGAAAGAACATCAGCGCCGCACCAGGTGCAGCACCACGCCGCCGCCGAGCTCGATACGCAAGTCCAGCGCGGGCAGCGGCGCAGCGCCGGCACCACCGAGCAGCCCCAGGTCCACAAACGCCGCCGGCGCCTCCTGCTTGGACGCCTTCGCCACCACCGCCACAGCAGCCTCAGCCGGCGTGCGCAGCCGCCGGCGCCAGCGGGTGAAGCTGCTGCGGCACAGTCCCTCAGCGCGGCAGAAGTCCTCCACCGTCATCCTTGCCCCGTCGAAGCGCTGCAGCACCTCACGCCATGCCGACTCGTCCAGCCGCCTTCTCCTGACGACTTGCCTGCTTGCTTCCATCCTTGTCGCTCCTCATGCGTTACCGATGAGGGCATTGTTCGGATGGCAACGCCGCGGTGAAGAACGCCGCAGGGCGACCGCTTACGCGTATCTGAACAGTATTGGGGCTAGTGCTGAAGAATCGTTTCAGAGGCTTCCTCACTGCGTGTGCTGATGGAGCTCCACGCGGCCTGAGGATCTTCAGATTGCAAGGTACGCTCGATGGCTCCCTGAAGCTTTCGGGTATCGGCGCGCAGCACTCGCTGTTTGATACCGGCAATCTGCGCCGGGTGCATGGAAAAGCTGCGCAGCCCCATCCCGAGCAACAGCTCCGTGAAAGCGGGATCACCCGCCATCTCGCCGCAGACGCTGACACCCTTGCCATGGCGTTGCGCACAGGCAATGGTATCGGCAATCAGCGTCAGTACGGCTGGATGCCAGGGATCGTAGAGATGCGCCACCTGCTCATCGGCACGGTCAATGGCCAGCGTGTACTGGATCAGATCGTTAGTGCCAATCGAGACGAAATCGAAGTGACGGAAGAAGGCCGGCAACATCATCACGGCCGCCGGCACTTCGATCATGGCGCCCACCTGTACCTCGCCGATCGGATGTCCGCTATCCAGCAACTGCTGACGCGCGCGCGTGATGAGCTCCATGGTTTGGCGGATCTCGCGCAGGTGCACCACCATCGGCAACAGCAGTTTGATCTTGCCGTAGGCACTGGCACGCAGGATGGCCCGGATTTGCTGCCGGAACATGGCCGGCTCGGCCAAGCTCCAGCGGATCGCCCGCAGTCCCAGCGCCGGATTCAACGAATGTTCATGGCGCAGTTCCTGCAGCGACATGCGCTCCAGCGGCTTGTCCGCGCCGATGTCCACGGTACGAATCGTCACCGGCAGACCCGCCATCGTCTGCACCACCGACCGGTATGCCTCGAACTGCTCTTCCTCACTGGGTAGCACGCCGCCCCGGTTCATGAACAGGAACTCGGTACGGAACAGCCCGACGCCCACGGCGCCAGCGTCCATCGCGGCCTGCGCGTCGCTGGGCAGTTCGATGTTGGCCAGCAACTCCACGTTCTCGCCGTCCAGGGTTAGCGCCGGCGTATGACGCAAACGATTCAATCGGGCACGCTCCAACTCGCTCTGGCGCTGACGGAACCGGTATTCCTCCAGTACGATCGGCGACGGATTGACAATAACCACTCCCGTATCGCCGTCGATCACCACCCAATCGTCCTGGCGGATGAGCCGGCTGGCCTCGCGCGCGCCCACCACCGCCGGGATGTCCATGCTGCGCGCCACGATAGCGGTATGCGAGGTCTTACCGCCGACGTCTGTGATGAATCCCGTGAAGACGCTGCGCTTGAACTGCAGCATGTCCGCCGGTGCAATGTCGTTGGCCACCAGCACCAGCGGGTCCTCCCCGGCGACATCCTGTGCCGGCGCCGCCACCATGGAAACCGAATCCGTGCCATCGCGCGCTAGGGCGCGCAGTAGCCGCTCCGTAACCTGCTCCATGTCGGCCTTGCGGCCTCGCAGGTACTCGTCTTCCATTTCGTCGAACTGGCGCGCCACCACTTCCAGCTGAGCCGACAGCGCCCATTCGGCGTTGTAGTGGCGCTCCAGGATCCAATGCATGATGGCTTCGGCCAGTGCCTCGTCATGCAACAGCATCAGGTGCACGTCGAGCAGAGCGGACAGTTCGCTCGGCGCCTCAGGCGGCAAGTCACGTTGCAGTGTGCTGAGCTCGGCCGCCACAGCATCCCGTGCCCGGCGCAGACGTTCGATCTCGCGGCGCGTCTGGGACGCCGGCACAAAGTAATGCGCCACATCCACGCGACTGGAAGCCACCAGCACTGCCCGACCGATGGCTACGCCCCGCGAAACGGGCAGCCCGAATACCTGAATGCTCATTCGGGGCACTTTAGCAGTGCAAATCCGGCTCAAGCCTTCGGATTGGCCCGAAGCGCAGCATTGCCCTGCCGTGCGTCAAGGCCGGATGTCGGGGGAACTACTGGCCCTCGCCAAACTTGTCGTCCACCAGCGCCTTCAGCGCCTCGGCGGCGGCCTGCTCGTCGAGGCCTTCAACTTCCAGTTGAATCTCCGCGCCCAGTCCCGCCGCCAGCATCATGACGCCCATGATGCTCTTGGCATTGACGCGGCGCCCGTTGCGACTGAGGAAAATCTCGGACTTGAAGCTAGCCGCCAACTTGGTGAGCTTGGCCGAAGCGCGGGCGTGCAGGCCCAACTTGTTGCTGATGGTCAGCGTGGTCTGAATCATGGAAAAGCGGCTCAGGAGACGGAGTTGTGCGGCATGGGCAGTTGCAGCACGCCCTGGGTGGCACCGGCCACGGCCCGCGCTGCCAGCGCTTCCAGCGGCTCGGCTGCATAGCACAGCGCACGCCACAGCATCGGCACGTTGACGCCGGCGATCACACGCACGCGCTGCGCATCGCCCAAGCGCTGCGCCACATTGCAAGGCGTGGCGCCGAAAACATCGGTGAGGACGAGCGCTTCCTCCACACCCAGGCGCTGCAACAGCGAACGGGCCTGCGCCTCGATGTCCTCGAAACTCGTGTCCGGCTCGACATCCAGCGCCTGCAAAGGCACGCCGCTGTCCGCGAAAGCATGCTGGGCGACCGCCTTCAGTGCGGAAGCCAGGGGCGCATGGGCGATAAGAAGCAATCCAGCCATGGCCGGCATTATGCGCAGCCCGTCCAGGGCTGCCGCGCCGTCATCCCGACACGCGCAGCGCATCCATGAAGGTGTGCACGGCCGGTGTGTCCGGTGCACCGTCCAGCACGGTGGCCTGCAGCACCTGCGTGCCACGGGCGAACAGCAACAGTTGCGCCTGAACAGCCGCGCCATCGGGACGGCGGCCGCTGAGCGCGTAACGGCGCGCCTGCGGATTGGGCGTCATGCCCGGCACCTGCACCGCATCGCCTGGCGGCAGCGTGGTTTGCAGGTTGCGCGCCTGCGCCGCAGCTAGGGCAGCCAGCGCCGCTTCCACGCGAGCCGGATCCTGCACATCGGCCTGCGCGACGGCAAAACGCAGCCCCGTGGCTTCGCAGGCATGCAGCGTCAGAGCCACCGGCTGCCCGACCAGCGTGAGGGTGCGGGTCTGGTGCTCGGGCTTGCAGGGAAACAGCGCCAGCGCACCACCGTCCAACCGCACTTCGCGCCAGTTCAATGCCGGCGTACAGGCCCCCGCGCACAGTGCCAGACCGGCCATCCAGCTTTTCACGCCGCTGCTCATCATGCCGGCCATTATCGGCAGCACCCCATGCCTGTCTTGCCTGCCTTCCCCTGCTGCACATCGCCCTGCGGACACACCGGAGCGGAAATGACCGATGTCAAGCCGCCTCCTGGGGGCCTGGCATAAACTGATTCGTTTTCTGCTTCCAGCGAGAGCTTTCCATGAATCTGCGTCGTCCTATCGTCGGTGTGGCGGCCGCCCTCGCACTGGCCGCGGGCGTGCTGGCCTGGCAAAGCATGGCGACCGCGGAGCCGGCACCGGAGGTGAGCTACACGCTGCTCGACGGCAGCTCCGGCAGCACCACGGCCCTCAAGGGCAAGGTGGTGCTGGTGAACTTCTGGGCCACCAGCTGCGTCACCTGTGTCAAGGAAATGCCGCAAATCGTCGCTACCTACAACAAGTTCAAGAGCCGAGGCTTCGAGACGATCGCGGTGGCCATGAGCTACGACCCGCCAGCCTATGTGTCGAAGTTCGCTCAGACGCGACAACTGCCCTTCGGCGTGGCCATCGACAACACGGGCCAGATCGCCCAGCGCTTCGGCGATGTCAAGCTCACGCCCACCACCTTCCTGATCGACCAGCAAGGCCGCATCGTCAAGCGCTACGTGGGCGAGCCGGACTTCGCCGCGTTGCACGCACTGGTGGAGGATCTGCTCAAGAAGGGGTGAGCCTGCACGGACAGCAAAAAGCCGGGTACGCGACCCGGCTTTTTCATGGGACTACGCCGACCTGCGGTGTGTCGCGCAGGTTCTTCGCTTCAGGCAGTCGGCGCCAGACCGGCCGCATGCGCCTGCTGATCGGCGTGGTAGCTGGAACGCACCATCGCGCCCACCGCGGCATGCGTGAAGCCCATCTTGTAGGCCTCGTCCTCGAACATCTTGAAGGTATCCGGGTGCACGTAGCGGCGCACCGGTAGGTGATGGCCGCTGGGCGCGAGGTACTGGCCGATGGTGAGCATGTCGATGCCGTGCGCGCGCATGTCGCGCATGACTTGCAGGATCTCCTCGTCCGTCTCGCCCAACCCCACCATGAGGCCGCTCTTGGTCGGCACGCCAGGCACGGTTTCCTTGAAGCGCTGCAGCAGCATGAGGCTGAACTGGTAATCCGCACCCGGGCGCGCCTCCTTGTACAGGCGCGGCACGGTTTCCAGGTTGTGGTTCATCACGTCAGGCGGTACGGCCTTGAGGATGTCCAGCGCCTTGTCCAGGCGTCCACGGAAGTCGGGCGTGAGGACCTCGATCTGCGTCCCCGGCGACAGCTCGCGCGTGCGACGGATGCACTCCACGAAATGCCCCGCGCCGCCATCGCGCAAGTCGTCGCGGTCCACGCTGGTGATCACCACGTACTTGAGCTTGAGCGCCGCGATGGTCTTGGCCAGGTTTTCCGGCTCGTTGACGTCCAGGGGGTCAGGTCGGCCGTGGCCCACGTCGCAGAAGGGACAGCGCCGCGTGCACTTGTCGCCCATGATCATGAACGTCGCCGTGCCCTTGCCGAAGCACTCACCGATATTCGGACAGGAGGCTTCCTCACACACGGTGTGCAGCTTGTGCTCGCGCAGCGTCTGCTTGATTTCGTAGAAGCGGGTCGTGGGCGAGCCCGCCTTGACGCGGATCCACTCCGGCTTCTTGAGCACCTCCGCCGGCACCACCTTGATCGGAATGCGCGCCGTCTTGGCCTGCGCCTTCTGCTTGGCGGTAGGGTCGTAGGGAGCGGGAGCAGCGCCCGAGGTAGCGGGCGTGGCGGGAGCGCTGGGGAGATCGGTGCTCATCGGCTCAGTTGCGACTGCAGGCGCTGCGCCAGTCGCGCGGCCGCGTCATCCCATGTGGTGAAAACACCGATTTTAGCGAGGTCGATGGTTTGCAACCCGGCATAGCCGCATGGGTTGATGCGGTGGAAGGGCTCCAGGTCCATCGCCACGTTGAAGGCCAAGCCGTGGTAACTGCAGTGGCGGCTGACCTTGATGCCCAGCGCCGCGATCTTGCCCAGGCCGCGGAACGGGTCCGCCGGATCGGCCGGCCCGGTCAGTGCTGCATGGCCGAAAGGGTCGTCCAGCTTCACGTAGATCCCTGGCGCGCCGCCGACGCGGTGCCCCGTGACCCCATAGTCCTGTAACACCCGCAGCACCGCCGCTTCCAGCCGGTACACGTACTCGCGTACGAAGATGCCCAGCCGCTGCAGGTCGATCAGCGGGTAGGCCACCACCTGCCCCGGCCCGTGGTAGGTCACCTGCCCGCCGCGGTTTGTTTGCACCACCGGAATGTCGCCCGCGGCCAGCACATGCTCGGCGCGTCCGGCCACGCCCTGCGTGAACACGCCCGGGTGCTCGCAGATCCAGATCTCGTCGGGCGTCTGGTCCGTGCGCGCCTCGGTGAAGGCGCGCATGGCGGCCTCGGTGTCGGCGTAGTCGGTGCGGCCCAGCCATCGCACCAGAGGAGCTTCGGAAGTCGTCACGGCAGCAGTCATGGGCGGATTGTCCTCCGTACCCATTCCGTCCATACGCCCCCCACCGCGTCCGCTTCGGCCCTGTCCGGGGCACGGGTGATCCGCCCGGATGGCGTGGCGGGCCGGCGCCGCCGTATCGTGGACGCATACCGCACCGCCGCCGAGCCGCCATGAAGCACCGCACCGCACCGTCCCTGCTGCGTCCGCTCACTGCCCTGCTGGCCGCGCTGGCGCTTTCCGGAGCAGCCGCCGCACCTTCGGCTCAGGACCAAGCCGCCCTGGAAGCGGCGGTGCGGGACTACGACGCCGGGCGCCTGGCGCAGGCACAGGCCGCCTTCGAACGGCTGTCACGCGCCGGCGTACCTGCGGCGGACCACAACCTCGCGGTGATGCACCTGCGCGGCGAGTTGCCACACGCCAGCACCCAGGAAGCGCTGCGGCTGATGACGCGCGCGGCGCAGCACGGCTTCGTTACGGCGATGTTCGATCTTGGCCGGCTGCACGACAGCGGGCATCTCGGCCGCATCGACCTGCCCGCGGCGCACCGCTGGTACGCGCAGGCAGCTGAAGCCGGCAGCACCGCAGGGCAGGTGGAAGCGGGCACGGCCTTCTATCTGGGACGCGGCACCGCGCGGGACGCAGCGCAGGCCGCGCACTGGTTCCGCGCAGCGGCCCTGGCCGGCGACAACGGCGCGCAGTACCTGCTGGCCTCAATGTATGAGAGCGGCGATGGGCTGCCGCAGGACTTGCGTCTGGCGCGCTACTGGTACGCCGCAGCAGCGGCTGGAGGCGATCCGGCCGCGGCACTTAACCCTACAGTTGCAGTTATGGTTATTGGTTTGGACGCATAGTTGGCGGTGA
>NZ_CALAOH010000028.1 GCF_937926365.1 uncultured Azohydromonas sp.
GACGATGAAGTTGATGTCGCCCTGGCGGTACAGCAGCACGTCCTTGGAGCGGTGCCTGGCGACGAGGGTGAAGCCGAGCTTCTCGAAGATCGGTTCCAGCATGCCCGGGTTGGGCGAGGCGAACTCGACGAACTCGAAGCCCATCAGGCCCATCGGATTGTCAAAAAGGTCAGTCATTGCAGTTCTCCGGAATCAGCATCCTGGCTGGTGTCTTGTCTGTTGGCGGATCGGATCTTCGACCCGGCGGAGGCGCACATGCAATGCCCCGGACCGACAGCGCCCAGTGCTTTCCCAGGAACGGGATGGTGCAAAACCAGACTTCCTTCATGGAGCGATCCCGGCGCCGATGATCACCACGTTGTCATCCATTGATCGCTCGGACCGGGCTGGTCCGGCAAGTGCTGGGAATGTCGTGGTGAAGCTCGCATGGATTTCCGGGCGATCGCTGAATCGGGATGGCGCCGGCAACCAGACGTGAAGTGCCATTCCAGCACTTCATTGGCACTGAAACAAAAACCCGTTCGGGCAATGGATCGTCCGGCCACCAAGCGGAATCCGTCTTACTGGTCCACCGCTTCGCCCGTCGTGGTGGACATTTCGAGCAGGCGCAACTGCTTGTGGGCGTCCGCGGCGCTTTCGAAGATGTGGGGTGCGACTCCGCGCTGCAGCAGCGCTTCGCCGAGCTTGGCGCGCAGGAAGGCGCTGGTGGTGTAGCGGGTGACGCGCGAGTAGTGCCTGGAGGCCACGTCGCGCACCATGTCCGTGTAGGCGTCGAGCGCGTCGGGCAGCACCAGAAAGTTGTCATAGTCCACCAGGGCCGGCACCTTGCGGCCCAGAACGTCCAGGCGCTGCTCCAGCGCCGCGCGCAGGGCGTCGACGTCCTGGATGCTGCGCACCGTCAGGCCCTCGAAGTTGGCGAAGAACACCCCTTGTGCCGGGTCGAAGGCGAAGCGCTGCTCCAGTGGCAACCGCAGCATCTGCGCGCGCAAGTCCATGGGTTGCGGCTGAAAGATGGCCTCGTCCATGCGCTTGAGCGGCTCGGCAATGGCCGGGCGGAACGCCATGCGTGCGAGCACATCGCGCTCCAGGTCGATGCCCGGCGCGATCTCGATGAGCTCCAGCCCGCGCGGCGTGAGCCGGAACACGCAGCGCTCGGTCACGTACAGCGCCTCTTGGCCGCGCTGTAGCGCCACGGCGCCGCTGTAGGTCACGTGCTCGACCTGCTGCACGAACTTGGGCGTGCGGCCCTCGCCGCGGATGCGAAGGCACCCATCCTCAACCGCCACGTCAAGCCCCGAGGCACTGAAGGTGCCGACGAACACCACCTTCTTCGCGTTCTGGCTGATGTTGATGAAGCCGCCGGCACCGGCCAGGCGCGGGCCGAACTTGCTGACGTTGAGGTTGCCCTGCGCATCGGCCTGCGCCAGGCCCAGGAAAGCCACGTCGAGCCCGCCACCATCGTAGAAATCGAACTGGTACGGCTGGTCGATCACGGCCTGCGTGTTCACCGCCGCGCCGAAGTCCAGCCCGCTGGCAGGCTGGCCGCCGATCACGCCGGGCTCGGCCGTGAGCGTGAGCAGGTCGATGATGCGCTCCTCCGCCGCCACGGCCGCGATGCCCTCGGGCATGCCGATGCCCAGATTCACCACGCTGTTGGCGCGCAGCTCCATCGCGGCGCGCCGCGCGATGACCTTGCGCTCGTCCAGCGGCAGCGGCGGCTGCCCTTGCGCCAGCACCCGCATCTCGCCGCTGAAGCCCGGGTGGTAAGGCGTGCGGAAGGTCTGCCAATGGTGCTGCGGCTCGGCCACGACCACGCAGTCCACCAGGATGCCGGGCACCTTCACCTGGCGCGGGTTGAGCGTGCCGCGTTCGGCCACGCGCTCCACCTGCGCGATGACGATGCCGCCGCTGTTGTGCGCCGCGGTGGCGATGGACAACGACTCCAGCGTCAGGGCCTCGCGCTCCATGGTGAGGTTGCCGTCGGGGTCCGCGGTGGTGGCGCGGATGATGGCGACGTGGATGGGAAAGGCCTTGTAGAACAGGCTCTCCGTGCCGCCCAGGTGCGCGAGCTCCACCAGCTCTTCGGCGGTGCGGGCATTCATCCTGCCGCCGCCCAGGCGCGGATCGACGAAGGTGCCCAGGCCCACCTTGCTCAGATGTCCCGGGCGGCCACCGGCGATGTCGCGGAACAGGCAGGAGATCACGCCCTGCGGCAGGTTGTAGGCCTCCACGCGGTTGGCAATCGCCAGCGCGCCCAGCTTGGGCACCAGGCCCCAGTGCCCGCCCACGACGCGCTTGAGCAGGCCCTCGTGCGCCAGGTGGTTGAGCCCCTTGTCGCGGCCGTCGCCCTGGCCCGCCGCATAGACCAGCGTCAGGTCGCGCGGCTCGGCCTCGGCAATGAAACGCTGCTCCAGGGCCATGGCGATTTCCTCCGCGAAGCCGATGCCCACGAAACCGGAGGTGGCGACCGTGTCGCCCGAGCGGATGAGGCGCACGGCATCGGCGGCCGAGACGATCTTGCCGGCATCGGCGGCAGGACGGGGCGACTGCATGGCGATCTCCCGTGCCGGATCAGCGCGCGGTCCAGCCGCCGTCCACCGGCAGCGCCGTGCCCGTGATCGAGGCGGCGGCGTCCGAGCACAGGAACAGCACCACCTGCGCCAGTTCCTCCAGGCCGACGAAGCGCTTGTTCGGCTGCGAGGCCAGAATGACTTCGCGCACCACCTCGTGCTCGCTCATGCCATGCACCCTGGCCTGGTCCTTGATCTGGCCCTCCACCAGTGGCGTCTTCACGTAGCCGGGGCAGACCGCATTGCAGGTGATGGCGGTTTCAGCCACTTCGAGCGCCACCGTCTTGGTCAACCCGACAACGCCATGCTTGGCTGCAACGTAAGCCGACTTGAATGGGGAGGCCACGAGGCCGTGGGCGGACGCCACGTTGATGATGCGCCCCCACTGGCGATGCTTCATGCCAGGCAGCACGGCCTTGATGGCGTGGAAGTTCGAGCTCAGGTTGATCGCCAGGATCTGCGACCACTTGTCGTCAGGGAACTCGTCCACGGGAGCCACGAACTGGATGCCGGCGTTGTTCACCAGGATGTCAACGGCACCGAAGGCCGCCGCCGCCTCCGCCACCATGCCGGCAATCTGGTCAGGGCGGCTCATGTCGGCGCTGGAGTACTCGACCCGTACACCGGTTGCCTCAGCCAAGGAGCTACGCAAAGCTTTGATCTGGCTCGAGTCCCCAAAGCCGTTGAGCATGACATTGGCACCTGAGCGTGCCAGCGTGCGCGCGATTTCCAGTCCGATGCCGCTGGTGGACCCAGTGACGATTGCAGATCGACCCTTGAGCATTGACGCCTCCCTTCATGCATGGGGTCAGCAGACCCGTTCCATACGAGACAGACGGCAGCCGCGTTCGTGTCCTGCATGCGAGACACTCCACGGCCGTCGCCTGTTGTCACGGCCTCGCGGCCGCGCCGCCGCGGTTGGCAGCAGCCTTTCCCGAGACCTCGCGCTATCGGTGCCCGATGCCTTGCACGTTGCCGGCACTTCCCGCAGCCGGCACTCGATGGCGCTCGGCACCACGCGCATCGCCTTGCCTTGCTTCACGCAAAGGGTTCGTGACGCGACTCAAGCCATCGCGTTGCCTGCCAGGCGGGTACAGCCCGTCGCAGGCATCCCCGTGCCTGGAGCGCAATTCAGCGAGGCACTGTCGAAGAAGAGCCATGGGGCCTCCGTGAACGGCTATAGGGCTGCCACCAGTTCAGGAACGGCGGAAAACAGGTCCGCTTCAAGCCCGTAGTCAGCCACGCTGAAGATGGGCGCTTCCGGGTCCTTGTTGATCGCCACGATCATCTTGGAGTCCTTTATGCCCGCCAGGTGCTGGATCGCGCCGCTGATGCCGCAGGCGATGTAGAGCTGCGGGGCCACGATCTTGCCCGTCTGGCCCACCTGCCAGTCGTTGGGGGCGTAACCGGCATCCACCGCGGCGCGCGAGGCACCCAGCGCGGCGCCCAGCTTGTCGGCCAGCGGCGTGAGCACTTCGGTGAATTTCTCGGCCGAGCCCAGCGCGCGGCCGCCCGAGACGATGATCTTGGCAGCGGTCAGCTCGGGGCGATCCGACTTGGTCAGCTCGCGGCCGACGAAGGCGCTCTTGCCGCTGTCGCCCACCGCGGCC
>NZ_CALAOH010000029.1 GCF_937926365.1 uncultured Azohydromonas sp.
GGCGTCATGGGCGCGGCGCCCGCGCCGCCCTCGGCCGGCGCGGAGGCCGCGGCCGGCGCCTGGCGCGGCGTGTCGGCCAGCACCTTGCCGCTCTGGTCGCGCACGTCCACCGTCACGTCCATGGACAGGCCCACGCGCAGCGGGTTGGCCTGCAACTCCTTCGGATCGAGCTCGATGCGCACCGGCACGCGCTGCACCACCTTGATCCAGTTGCCGGTGGCGTTCTGCGCCGGGATCAGCGCGAAGGCCGCGCCCGTGCCCGCCCCCAGCCCCACCACGCGGCCGTGGTACTCGACCTTGCTGCCGTACACGTCGGCCTCCAGCGTCGCGGGCTGGCCGATGCGCAGCTTGCGCAGCTGCACTTCCTTGAAGTTGGCGTCCACCCAGCTCTGGCCCAGCGTCACGACCGACATCAGCGGCGCGCCGGCCTGCACCCGCTGGCCCAGCTGCACGCTGCGGCGGGCGACGTAGCCGTCCACCGGTGCGCTCAGCTCGGTGCGCTGCAGCGCCAGGTGCGCCTCGCGCACGCGCGCCGCGGCGCGCTGCACGTTCGGGTGCTCCTGCACCGGGGTGTTGTCGGTCAGCGCCTGGCTGGCGGCGAGCTGCTCGCGCGCGGCCTGGACGGCGGACTCGGCCGCGGCCAGCGCGCTCTGCGCCGCGCTGCGCTGCGCCAGCACGTGGTTGAACTCCTCGCGCCCCACGGCGCCGCTGGCCAGCAGCGGCTCGCGGCGGCGCACGTCGTCCTGCACGCGTCCCAGCTCGGCACGGGCGCGCTCCACGTCGGCCTGGCGCGCCGCCACCTGCGCCTGCAGCGCGGCGTTGTTGGCGTAGAGGGTGCGCACCTCGCGCACGGTCTGCGCGAGCTGGGCCTGCGCCTGCTCCAGCGTCACGCGGGCGTCGGCCGCGTCCAGGCGCACCAGCGGCTGGCCGGCGCGCACGAAGTCGGTGTCCTGCACCAGCACCGCCTGCACCGTGCCGCCGATCTGCGGCGTGATCTGCACCACGTCGGCCTGCACGTAGGCGTTGTCGGTGTTCTCGTAGCGGCTGGCCACCGCCAGGTGCCAGCCGCCCCAGGCCAGGCCGGCCACCGCCACCACGGCGGCGATCACGGCGAGGCCCTTCTTGCGTTGGCGCAGCCGTTGTTCCTTGGGGTCGCTCATGACTGAAGTCTTTCAGGGTGTTCGGGTTGGGCGGCGCCTTCAGCGCGCCGCCACGGATGCGGTGCCGGCGTCCGGCTGCCAGCCGCCGCCCAGGGCGCGCAGCAGCGCCACCTGGGATTCGAGGCTGCGCGCCTGCAGCTCCGCGGCCAGGCGCCGCTGCGCCAGCAGCGGCCCTTCGGCGCTGAGCACGGTGAGCTGGCTGGACAGCCCCGCGCCGTAGCGCTGCACCGCCAGCCGGTAGGCGGCCTCGGCGCTCTCCTGCGCGGCGGCCTGCTCCACGCGCTGCTGCTGCAGCGACTGCAGCGAGGCCAGCGCATCGGCGGCCTCGCGCACCGCCTCCAGCAGCGCGTTGTTGTAGGCCAGCACCGCGGCATCGAGCTCGGCCTCGCGGCCGTGCAGGTTGGCGCGCAGCCGGCCGGTGTCGAACACCGGCAGCCGGATCGCCGGGCCCACGCCCACCTGGCGGCTGCCGGCGTCGAACAGCCGGTCCAGCCCGATGGCGTTGAGGCCGACGAAGGCCGTGAGGTTGACGTCCGGATAGAACAGCGTGCGCGCGGCCTTCACGTCCTGCAGCGCGGCCTCCACGCGCTCGCGCGCGGCCACGATGTCGGCCCGCCGGCCCAGCAGGTCGGCGCCCAGCACGCCCGGGAGCTGCAGCGGCTGCAGCGCCGCCAGCCGCGCGTCCAGCGAGGCCAGCGCCTGCGGCGGCTGCGCCGTCAGCGCGGCGAGCTGGTTGCGCGCCAGCGCGATCTGCTCGTCCAGCTGCGCGATCTGCAGCCGCGCCTCCGGCAGCCCGCCCTCGCTCTGGCGCAGCTCCACGTTGGTGTCGAGCCCGTTGCGCACGCGCTGGCGCACCAGCTCCAGCAGCGACTCGCGCTGCGCCAGCGTCTGTTGCGCCACTTCGCGCTGCGCCTGCAGCCGCGCCAGCGTCACGTAGGCGCGCGACACCTGCGAGGCCAGCAGCACGCGCGCCGCGGCGGCGTCGGCTTGCGCCGCGCGCTGCGCGCCCAGCGCCGCGGCCAGCTCGGCGCGGTGGCGGCCGAAAAAGTCCAGTTCCCACTGCAGGCCGGCCTGCAGGTTGGCCGTGGTGTAGACGCCGCCGGCCAGCGGCGGCGGGTAGATGCCGTGCTCGCTGAAGCGCTGGCGCGTGGCGTCGAAGCTCACCATGCCGTTGGGCAGCAGCCGCGCCCCGGCGGCCTCGGCCGCGGCGGTGGCCCGGGCGATGCGCGCCTGCGCCGCCTGCAGATTGGGCTGCTCGGCCAGGGCGCGCTCCACCAGCGCATCGAGCTGCGCGTCGTTGAAGCTGCGCCACCAGTCCGGCGCCACGTTCAGCGGCGTGGCGGCGTCGGCCCGCAGCCCGGCGGCCGGGGCCTCCAGCAGCTTCGCCGAGCTGCGGGACGGGCCGGGGCTGGCGCAGCCGGCCAGAACGATCACGGCCGCCAGCGCGGCGGCCCGGAAGACGGCGGATTTCATTCGGAGTCTTCTTCCTGGAGCGGTGCCGCCGGGGCGGCGGCCTGCAACGCTTCGGCGTTGACCAGCATGCGGCGCAGCAGCGACAGCAGCGTCTGCCATTCGTCGTGGCTGAAGCCGGCCAGGTGCTCGTTGAGCACCTGCGACAGCACCCGGGGCACCTCGTCCGCCACTTGCCGGCCGGACTCGGTGAGCGTGACGTTCACCACGCGCCGGTCCTCGGTGCTGCGGCTGCGGCTGACGAAGCCCTTCCTCTCCAGCCGGTCGAGCATGCGCGTGGCCGCGCCCGGATCGACGTTGATGCAGCGCGCCACCTGGGCCACGGTGCCGGCGCCGCCGGCCTTGAGCAGGATGAACAGCGGCATCCACTGCCCATGCGTGAGCCCGTGCGGTGCCAGCCGCGTGTCGGCCTGCTGGGCGATGGACTGCAGCACGCGCCGCATGACGTAGCCCACGCTCTCGTCGGCGCTGTAACTGCCGCCGTAGAAGGCGACGGGGGTGGCGGGAGCGTCAGGTGAACCGGTTTCAGACATGATGGACGCGACAATAATTGCCTAGGCAATCTTTGTCAATGCAAGTACCCAACACCGGCCAGGGTTGGGGAACCCCCCTCCTACACTGCCGGGATGGCCCGCAAACGTTCCAAGACCGCCGATGACGGCCGCCCGCGCGCGCAGCGCGTGGGCGCGCTGGCGTCGCTGAAGCCTTTTCTGAAGCCCTACCGCGGCCGCATCGCGCTGGCCGCGCTGCTGCTGGTGTGCGCCGCGGCGACGACGCTGGTGTTCCCGCTGGCGTTGCGCGGGCTGATCGACCAGGGCCTGCTGCCGGCCGAGCCCGGCGAGCGGGTGATGCTGCTGCGCCAGCATTTCCTGGCGCTGTTCGGCGTGGGAGTGGCGCTGGCGCTGTTCTCGGCCGGGCGCTTCTACATGGTGTCGTGGCTGGGCGAGCGCGTGACGGCGGACCTGCGCAGTGCCGTGTACGCGCGCGTGCTGCGCCAGGCGCCGGCCTTCTTCGAGCACACCGCCACGGGCGAGGTGCTGAGCCGGCTGACCACCGACACCACGCTGGTGCAGACGGTGGTGGGGTCGAGCCTGTCGCTGGGCCTGCGCAACAGCGTGATGGGGCTGGGCGCGCTGGGCATGCTGGTGGTGACCAACCCGCGCGTGATGACGCAGGTGCTGGGCGTGCTGGTGCTGGTGGTGCTGCCCTCGATCTACTTCGGGCGCCGGGTGCGGCGGCTCTCGCGCGCCAGCCAGGACCGCGTGGCCGATAGCAGCGCCATCGCCGCGGAGGTGCTCAACGCCATGCCGGTGGTGCAGTCCTACGGGCAGGAGGGGCGCGAGGCGGCGCGCTTCGCCGAGGCCACCGAGCGCGCCTTCGACACCGCGCGCAACCGCTCGCGGGTGCGCGCCTTCCTGGTGGCCTTCATCATCGCCACCACCTTCGGCGCGCTGCTGTGGGGCCTGTACCAGGGCACGCAGGCCGTGATGGCCGGGCGCATCAGCGCCGGCCACCTGGGGCAGACGGTGGTCTACGTGATCATCCTGGTGGGCAGCGTGGCGGTGCTGTCGGAAGTGCATGGCGATCTGCTGCGCGCGGCCGGCGCCACCGAACGGCTGATGGAGCTGCTGCACGCCGATGCCGCGATCGAGCAAGCCGCTCACCCACGCGCGCTGCCGCCGGCGCGCGGCGGCTCCGAGGTGCAGTTCCACAACGTGCGCTTCAGCTACCCCTCGCGGCCGCAGCAGCCGGCGCTGGAGGGGCTGTCGCTGCACATCCGCCCGGGCGAGACGGTGGCGCTGGTGGGCCCCAGCGGCGCGGGCAAGAGCACGCTGCTGCAGCTGCTGCTGCGCTTCTACGACCCACAGCAGGGGCGCATCACGCTCGACGGCGTGGAGCTGCGCGAAGCGGCGCTGGACGATCTGCGCGCGCGCATCGCGCTGGTGCCGCAGGACAGCGTGGTGTTCGCCGCCAGCGCGCTGGAGAACATCCGCTACGGCCGCCCCGGCGCCAGCGAGGCGGAGGTGGTCGCCGCGGCCAAGGCGGCGCATGCGCACGAGTTCATCAGCGCGCTGCCCGAGGGCTATGGCACCTTCCTGGGCGAGCGCGGGGTGCGGCTGTCGGGTGGGCAGCGCCAGCGCATCAGCATCGCGCGGGCACTGCTGAAGGACCCGCCGCTGCTGCTGCTGGACGAAGCCACCAGCGCGCTGGACGCCGAGAGCGAGCGCATGGTGCAGGCGGCACTCGAAGGCGCCATGCGCGGGCGCACGACAATAGTGATCGCGCACCGACTGGCCACGGTGCAGCGCGCGGACCGCATCGTGGTGCTGGACGGCGGCTGCATCGTGGACGTCGGCACCCACGCCGAGCTGATCCAGCGCGGCGGGCTGTACGCACGGCTGGCGGCCATGCAGTTCGACCTGCGGCCGGCGGCCTGAAGCCGCGTTCCGCATCGGCCTGACCGGGTTCGCCCGGTCGGCCAACCTTCCCGCCCGGGCGTTGTGGGCACACGCACTGCTGACGCGTGAGAGCCAGGCCCCGGGCCTGT
This sequence comes from uncultured Azohydromonas sp., assembly GCF_937926365.1. Lineage (GTDB taxonomy): Bacteria > Pseudomonadota > Gammaproteobacteria > Burkholderiales > Burkholderiaceae_C > Azohydromonas. The sequence goes on from NZ_CALAOH010000029.1 coordinate 5,179, forward strand.
CCATGTCCACAAGCCCTCAAGGAGAGCACAAATGAAACAACGCACCCTCTTGCCGATTCTGGGTCTGGTGACCGCCGCGACGATGTTCACGGGCTGCGCCAACATGAGCGAGACCCAGCGCGGCACCGCCATCGGCGCGGGCGCGGGCGCGGCCACCGGCGCCGTCATCGGCCGCGCCACCGGCCACAACAACACCGCGCGCGGTGCCGTGATCGGCGGAGCCCTCGGTGCCATCGCCGGCAACGTCTGGTCGCGCCGCATGGAAGAGAAGCGCGTGGCGATGCAGCAGGCCACGCAGGGCACGGGCATCGAGGTCAGCCGCACGCCCAACGAGGAGCTGCGGGTGAACGTGCCGGCGGACTTCAGCTTCGACGTCGGCCGTGCCGACATCAAGCCGCAGATGCGCCCGGTGCTGGACCAGTTCGCGCGCGGGCTCGACGCCAACCAGGTCGTGCGCGTGGTCGGCCACACCGACAACAGCGGCAGCGACGCCATCAACAACCCGCTGTCGGTCAACCGCGCCAACGCCGTGCGCGACTACCTGGTGATGCGCGGCGTGCCCGCCGCGCGCATCACCACCGAGGGCCGCGGCAGCTACGAGCCGGTGGCCGACAACAGCTCCGACGCCGGGCGCGCGCGCAACCGGCGCGTGGAGCTGTTCCTGCGCGACACGCAGCCGGCGGGCTGATCTGATCAGCCAAGGCGTCATGCGCCACGGCTCTCCGGGCCGTGGCGCCCTGACGACGGGCGGGGGCCGCCGGGGCCCCTACACTGCGCCCCTTTCCAAGCCGCCCACCCCTTGAAGTGAAGAGCTACCTCGAACTCGTCCAGACCGTCCTCGACCAGGGCAGCTGGCAGGACAACCGCACCGGCATCCGCACGCTGAGCCTGCCCGGCGCCGCGCTGCGCTTCGACCTGCAGCAGGGCTTCCCGGCCGTCACCACCAAGAAGCTGGCCTTCAAGACCGCCGTCGGCGAGTTGGTCGGCTTCCTGCGCGCCAGCCGCAACGCCGCCGAGTTCCGCGCCCTGGGCTGCAAGGTCTGGGACCAGAACGCCAACGAGAACCAGGCCTGGCTCGCGAACCCCTACCGCCTGGGCGAGGACGACCTGGGCCCGGTGTACGGCGTGCAGTGGCGCCAGTGGCCGGCCTACAAGCTGCTCGACCCCGGCGCGACCGGGCAGATCGAGGATGCGCTCCAGCGCGGCTACCAGCGCGTCGGCCTGGTGCAGGACGAGGCCGGCGGCACGCCCGGCGTGCTGCTCTACAAGGCGGTGGACCAGCTGCGCCAGTGCCTGGACACCATCGTCAACAACCCCGCGGACCGCCGCATCCTGTTCCACGGCTGGAACTGGGCGCAGATCGAGGAGATGGCGCTGCCGCCCTGCCACCTGCTCTACCAGTTCCTGCCCAACGCCTCGAAACGCGAGATCTCGCTGTGCCTGTACGTGCGCAGCAACGACCTGGGGCTGGGCACCCCCTTCAACCTGGCCGAGGGCGCGGCGCTGCTGCACTTGGTGGGCCGCCTGACGGGCTACACGCCGCGCTGGTTCAGCTACTTCGTGGGCGATGCCCACATCTACGAGAACCACCTCGACATGCTGCGCGAGCAGCTCACGCGCGAGCCGCTGCCGCTGCCGCGCCTGGTGCTCTCCGACCGCATTCCCGACTTCGCCCAGACCGGCCGCTACGAGCCGCAGTGGCTGGAGCAGGTGGAACCCGGCGACTTCGCGCTGGAGGGCTACCGCCACCATCCGCCGCTGACGGCACCAATGGCGGTGTGACGCCGCCGTCACGGCGGCACGGGACGCTGCCCGGCCCGCGGCCCGTGACGAAGGGCGCGCGAAGGCCGAATCGGTGACTGCCTCGACCCGGCATCAGGCCGGCGTCAGCGAGGCGGCCCCTAAAATCCGGCGCCTCTTTCGAGGCGGGCAAGCCCCTGGTGCGTGCCCGCTGCGTCGTGCGCCAAGCCGCTGAGCGTCCAGCGCCCGGCCGCTTGGCGGCTGCTCCGACCCCCTGCCCCACGGCCGCCCGAGCGCGCGCCGTCCTGAGCCGACATGAAGATTTCCCTCGTGGCCGCGATGGCCCGTAACCGCGTGATCGGGCGCGACAACGCCATGCCCTGGCGCCTGCCCGAAGACCTGCAGCATTTCAAGCGCGTGACGCTGGGCGCGCCGGTGGTGATGGGGCGGCTGACCTGGGACTCGCTGCCGCCGCGCTTCCGTCCGCTGCCCGGGCGGCGCAACGTGGTGGTGACGCGCAACCCCGAGTGGCGGGCCGAGGGCGCGGAGGCGGCGAGTTCGCTGGAAGACGCGCTGCGGCGCCTGGCCGGCGAGCCGGTGGTGTACGTCACCGGCGGCGCGCAGCTCTATGCGCAGGCGCTGGAGCGGGCCGACGAGTTGATCCTGACCGAGATCGACCGCGACTTCGAGGGCGACACCCGATTCCCCGAGTTCGACCGCAGCCGCTTCGTCGAGGTGGCGCGCGAGACGCGGCGCGCCGAGGCGCCCAACGACTTCGATTTCGCCTGGGTCACCTACCGGCGCCAGGCCTGATCCCGCCCATCCCGGAGCCATTCAAAGAAGACCCAAGGAGAACGCAGACATGTCCGGCCACCGTTTCCACGTCCACGGTCCGCACGACCACGAGCTCGAACACGCCGCCCACCATGGGCAGAAGGACCCGTTCCAGGGCCGCATTGCCGTGACCACGGCGGTGCTGGCGACGGTGGGCGCGCTCTTCGGCTACATGGGCGGAGCCACGCAGGCCAACGCCACGCTGTTCAAGAACAACGCCGCGATCAAGAAGACCGAGGCGGCGAACCAGTGGAACTACTACCAGGCCAAGAGCAGCAAGCAGAACCTCTCGGAGCTGGCGCTGCAGCTGGTGGCGCAGGAGAAGAAGCCGGAGGTGCTCCAGGAGATCGAGCGCTACAAGAGCGAGAAGGCGGAGATCAAGGAAGGCGCGGAGAAGCTGGAGCACGAGGCCCTGGACTGGGACCGGCAGTCCGAGGAGCAGCTGCACCTGCACCACCGCTGGGCCCAGGCGGCCACGGCGCTGCAGGTGGCCATCGCGATGGCGGCCATCACGCTGCTGACGCGGCGCAAGTGGCTGGAGATCGCCATGTACGGCGTGGCGGGCCTGGGCGGGCTGCTGGGGGTGACGGCAGCGCTGCATCTGTAAGAAGGACAGCGGGCGACTGACAAGCAGTCGCCCTTCCCTTCTGGCACCGCGCTCGGCGCGGCCATCAATGCAAGGTATACGGCCGCAGCGCTTCCGGCGTGCGCATGTCGTCCGGCATCTCGAAGCTCGACAGCGCGGCGCCGCGCATGCATTCCGGGTCCTGCGGCAGGCCGCTGCGGTCGCTGTAGTCGTGCGTGGACTGGGCCTGGCGCGCAGCCTGCGCGCGGGGCACGGCCGTGGCGCAGGCCACGTCCAGCGCGGTGACGCCGGCCACCGCCACCATGGCCGACACCGCCCGCGTGCGCTGCACCTCATCGCCCGTGGCGGCGCGCGTGCCCAGGGTGGCGAGGTCCAGCGCGTCGCCCGCGACGCGGGCCCACAGCCACGGCGTGGGGTTCTTCGACAGCAGCAGCCCCACGCCCACCGCCACCTCGCGCCAGCCGTAGGCCTTCACCAGGGCGTCGCGCCCATGCAGGCCGGTGGCGCGCCCCATGAGCCGCGGCATGAGCACCTCGGCCAGCCCCAGGCCGATGCTGAACCAGCCCAGCCCGCGCGCCAGGCGGCGCGAGGGCAGCATGTGGCCGTCGTCCACCATCGCGTCGTGGCGCCGCTGCGCCGGCGCGTGCGGGCTGTACACGCCGCTGGGGACGCCGCTTTCGGCCAGGGAACTCTGCTGCTGATCCATGACGGGACTCCTTGCTGCTGGGGAATGAAGGCCAGGCTCAGGGCTTGAGCACGACCTTGATGCAGCCATCCTGCTTGTCGCGGAAGGTGGTGTACATCTGCGGCCCTTGCTCCAGCCCGACGGTGTGGGTGATGACGAAGGAGGGGTCGATCTGCCCTTCCTCGATGCGCCTGAGCAAGTCGTCGGCCCAGCGGTTGACGTGGGTCTGGCCGGTGCGCAGCGTGAGGCCCTTGTTCATGAGCGCGCCGAAGGGCACCTTGTCGATGAGCCCGCCGTAGACGCCGGGAATGGAGAGCGTGCCGGCGGGGCGGCAGACGTAGATCATTTCGCGCAGCACGTGGGCGCGGTCGCTCTCCAGCATCAGCGCCTGCTTGGCGCGGTCGTACACGGAGTCGATGGAGCGCGTGGCATGGGCCTCCATGCCCACCGCGTCGATGCACTTCTCGGGGCCCTTGCCCTGGGTGAGTTCCGCGAGGCGCTCGATCACGCTCTCGTTGTCGAAGTCGATGGTGATGGCGCCACCGGCGCGGGCCATGTCCAGGCGCTCGGGTACGTGGTCGATGCACACGACCTGCTTGGCACCCAGCAGCAGCGCGCTGCGGATGGCGAACTGCCCCACGGGCCCGGCGCCCCAGATCGCCACGGTGTCGGTGGGCTGGATGTCGCACTGCACGGCGGCCTGCCAGCCGGTGGGGAAGATGTCCCCGAGGAACAGCACCTGCTCGTCGGTGAGCCCATTGGGCACCTTCACCGGCCCGACGTCGGCGAAGGGCACGCGCACGTACTCGGCCTGCCCGCCGGGGTAGCCGCCGGTGAGGTGCGTGTAGCCGAAGAGGCCGGCGGTGGTGTGGCCGAAGACCTTGTCGGCCACGTCCTTGTTGCGGTTGCTGCGCTCGCAGACGCTGAAGTTGCCACGGCGGCACTGGTCGCACTCGCCGCAGCAGATGGTGAAGGGCACCACCACGCGGTCGCCGACCTTGAGCTTCTTGTTGTCGCGGCCGACCTCCACGACCTCGCCCATGAACTCGTGGCCGACGATGTCGCCCTTCATCATCCCGGGCATGAAGCCGTCGAAGAGGTGCAAATCGGAGCCGCAGATGGCGCAGGAGGTGACCTTGATGATGGCGTCGCGCCCGTCCTCGACCTTCGGATCGGGCACGTTGTCGCAACGGATGTCCTTCTTGCCGTGGTAGCAGAGAGCGCGCATTGCAGTCCTTTCGCGATGGGGCTTCAGCGAGTGCGGACTGGTCGGCAAGGGGCGTTCCTGAGGTGGGGTAGGCTCGCCCCGCTCAATTCCCTATCGCCTCATGAAACTCGCCACCTGGAACGTCAACTCCCTCTCCGTGCGCCTGCCGCAACTGCTGGACTGGCTGCAGGCCAACCCGGTGGACGCCATCGCGCTGCAGGAAACCAAGCTCACCGACGACAAGTTCCCGCACGAGGCGCTGAGCGCCGCCGGCTACCACGCGCAGTGGTTAGGGCAGCGCACCTACAACGGCGTGGCGCTGCTGTCGCGCCAGCCCGCCACGGACGTGCAGCGCAACATCCCCGGCTTCGCCGACGAGCAGGCCCGCGTGATCGCCGCCACCCTGCCTTGCGCCGACGGCCAGCCGCTGCGCTTCATCGGCGCCTACTTCCCCAACGGACAGGCGCCGGGCAGTGAAAAATTCGCCTACAAGATGGCCTGGCTGGAGGCACTGCGCGAGTGGTTGAAGTCGCAACTGGCGGAGTTTCCGCGCCTGGTGCTGGGCGGCGACTTCAACATCGCGCCCGAGGACCGCGACGTGCACGACCCGGTGCTGTGGGCCGGGCAGATCCACTGCACGCCCGAGGAACGGGCGCATTTCCAGGCGCTCTCGGGCCTGGGGCTGGTCGATGCCTTCCGCCTCTTCGACCAGCCACCACGGCTGTGGAGCTGGTGGGACTACCGCAACCTCGCGTTCCGCAAGAACCAGGGCCTGCGCATCGACCACCTCCTGGTGAGCGAGCCCTTGCGCCCACTGGTGCGCGGCTGCCTCATCGACAAGGCCCCGCGCAAGAACGAGCGGCCCAGCGACCACGCGCCGGTGGTGGTGGAGCTGGACTGCTGAGCCCGGCCGGCCGCCGCCACCGCGCGGCCCGCGGGCCGCGCCGCGGGCTCAGCGCCTGAACCCGCCCTCCACCGTGAAGAACTGCGGCTTGAGCCCAGCCAGCGGCTCGCGCAGCTTCTCCACCTCGGCGGCCGGGGCGTGCACCTCCAGCCGCGTGACCTCCGCGATCTTCAGCGCCTCCTGCAGCACCGGGCCGACGTTGTCCAGGTGGTGCAGCAGCGCCTGCGCGTCCACGTAGCCCTCGCGGCAGTGCACGGCGTCGCCGTCGAAGCTGAAGGCGTAGTGCAGGCAACCGGACTCGGTGCGGGTCCTCTCCTCGAACTGCGCGCACAGGCGCTTGAAATCGTCCAGGCGGCCCTCGTGGACCTTGAAGTAGGGCACGAGGGTGCAGCAGGTGTCGGCCATGGCGAAACGTCTCCTGGATGTTGAAGGTTGAACGGCGCGCAACGGCGGCGCCGCCGGGGCATTTTGGGTGCGCCTGACCAACCCATGACTCGGGGACTCCCCCCTGGCAGGAGGCTCCAGGCCACGCCGGCCGGCACGGGAGAACCGGTACTTACAGTGGCCGCGCCGCTTGCTGCGTACGCCCACCGCTTCCCCGCCGCTCCGATGTGCCAAGGCACCTCGCCCGGGAACGGCCCGAAACAGCCCGCTGCCTGGGCCGCCTGCCCCAAGGCCCTGGGTGAAATCCCCCCCGGCCGGCCGTGCGGGGGATCTGGCGCACCGCGCCGGCGAGTGCCGGGAGCCGCACGGCACGCCGGTTGCACCACCGGGGCCCCTGCCGGTGCCCCGCCGGAGCCGGCCTGACCCACGACCACCCGGAAGGCGTCTCAATGAACCTGCAGCAGCTCCAAGGCCTCACCCTGCCCGGCTTCGGCCCCATCGAGGTCTTGCAGGCGGAGGTGGTGGAGGGTTCGGGCCTGGCGTTGCGCGACGGCGCCTGGCGCATTGGCCGGCTGCAGCTGCGGGGCGTCGAGCTGCGCACGCCGGCGCTGGCGCTGCGCGCCGGCCAGATGCTGCTGCGCGGGCTCGGCGTGCGTCTCGGCGCGGCCCGGCCGGACGGCGGCGG
>NZ_CALAOH010000030.1 GCF_937926365.1 uncultured Azohydromonas sp.
CCGCCGGCGCCACCGCGCCGCGCGCACCGCCCGGCGCCGGCACCGACGGCAGCAGCTTCGTCTGTCCCGTCTCCAGCAACTCCAGGTAGGCCGGGAAGGCGGTCGCGAGCTCGGGCAGCGCGCCGTGGTCGCAGCCCGCGCGCCAGGCCGCCACGCCGGGCAGCATGGCGCTGCGGTCCAGCACGCGGCCGTCGCCCTCGTTGCGCGCGTCCCGGTACACCAGGCCCTCGTTGCCCATCTCGAAGCCATCGGGCGTGCCCGGCGCCGTGCCCAGCACCAGCAGCAGCCGGTCGGCGAAGCGCGGCAGCTCCTCGTCGCGCTGCTTGTCCAACCGCAGCCTCAACGCGACGGCCTGTTTCAGCACCGCGTCCGGCGGCGCACCCCAGCGGTAGACGTTGAGTTGCAGCAGGTCGTGGTGCCAGCTGTTGAACTCCTGCACCCGCCTCAAGTCCTCCTTGGCCAGCGCGGTCCAGGTGTCGGCCTGGTCCAGGCGCAGCTCGGGGTCGAGCAGGCCCATCTGCATCTGCATCAGGCCCGGGAAGCCGGCGAGCATCGCGCGCGCCTTGTCGTCCTGGAACGGCGCGCCGACGGCGGTGAGCGTGTTGCCGAAGGTGTCGTCGCCCGAGAGCACCTGCATCGGCGCCCAGGACCCGCCGTTGGGCGTGCCCAGCATCAGCAGCCGCGCGCCGGGGTGGCTCATCAACTGCTTCCAGACCTCCGGACAGCGCCACTGCATCGCCCGCGCCACCAGCCCGCCCATGGAGTGCGCCAGCAGCCGCACCGGCTCCCCGCTCTGCGCGCGCGCGTCCAGCGCCTCCTGCACCACGCCGCCCAGCCGCAACGCCTCCTCCTCGATGGGCTTGCGCCAGTCGAAGGAGAACTCGATGACCTCGTGCGTGCGCGAGAGGTAGCTCACCAGGTCGTCGTACACCAGGGACACCGGCCCGTCGGGCGCGACGCCATCGTCCACGCCGGGCTGGTACTTCAGGCGCAGCAGTCCGTTGACCAGCCGCCCGCTGAGCCACACGCGCTCGCCGTGGACCTTCAGGTTGCTGCCCGCGATGCCGGGCAGCAGCAGCACGGCGGGACGGGCCGTCTCGGGGCCGGAGCGCGCGGCCCGCGTGGCTGCGCGCACGCCGCCGGCGTCGCGCCCGGCCCACGACAGCGGCCCGATGGGCCGGAAGTCCGCGGGCCGCTCCTGCAGCAGTGCCTCGACGATGGCCCGCGCCGTGCCGCGGTTGCCGAAGTAGGCGAAATGCGACACCTCGCCCCCGCGGTCCAGCACGAAGGCCGCGCCATCGGCGCGCGGCGCGCCGCCGTACATGGAGCGCGTCTGCACCACCAGGTCGTTGTCGGTCCAGTAGAAGGCGTCGGCCATCAGCGTCTTGAGCCAGGACGTGATGGAGTCGCCCTCCATGTCGCCCGCCACCACGCGCAGCGAGCCGGCCAGCGGCGCGTCCGCGGCGTGCAGCCAGCGCACCAGCGCGCTGTCGGGCATCTGCGCCGCCAGGCCCGGGACCTTGTCGGCATCCAGCCCACGGCGCGCCACCTCGCGCAGCAGGCTCACCAGCTCCGGCGCCACCGGCAGGGCGGCCTTCTCCAGCAGCCAGCGCAGCACCGAGAGATAGGCATCGAGCCGCTTGGAAGCCAGCAGCGTGCCGCGCGCCGGGCAGGCCACGCGCACCACGCGCTCCACGCGCAGGCGCTTGTCCCGCACCAGCTCCACCAGCCTGGCCAGCGCCTCCACGTCCTCGGGCCGGGGTTGATCGGAGTTGCCCTCGTCGAGCCGCAGTGGCTTGCCGGAGGCGGCATGCGCGCACACGCGCGCCATCACCTCGGCCACCAGCCCGCCGCGCGAGTGCGTGAGCAGGTGCAGCGACGCGCCCGCGGGCAGGGCCTCGGCCAGGTCGCGCGCGTTCTGGATCGGGCTCTGGCCCAGCGTGGCGTGCTCCAGCGCGTAGACCCGGTCGCCGTAGCCGTCGAAGAGCTGCGCCACCAACTGCGGGTGCTTGCCCCAGAGATGCTTGAAGGTGCCGCAGGTGGTGGAGAAGGTGCCGTGGACGAGCACCAGCATCGGCGCGCCCGGCGCCGCCTCGGCCGCGAGGTCGAGCCGCGTGGTGCCGTCCAGGCTCTTCTCGTCCAGCGTGTCACGGTCCAGCCGGTGCAGCTCGGCCTTGGGCTTCTTGTCGAAATACGCCAGCAGCGCATCGACGGTGAGATCGGCCAGCTCGCCGCGGACGTCGATGCCCAGCAGCTTGAAGCCCGAGAGCACCACCTCGCCGAGGCCGAAGCCGCGCGCCGCGCCGCCCTGCCGCAACCCCTGCCAGCTTAGCTGTGCCGGCACGCCCAGCACCTCGTCGCCCCCGGGCCCGCGGCTGCGCACCGTGCCGGCCTGCGCGCGCAGCAGGTCGCGGGCGTTGGCGGGATGCAGCAGCAGCTCCGGACCGCCGGCGAGCTGCAGCAGCACCGCGTCCTGCCCCGGCTCGGCCTCGACGCTCACCATGGCGCCGTCGCCGCGTCGCGCGCTCACGCGCACCGCCTGCTTGACCACCCCCAGCGGCCCCGCCGCCGGGGCGGCTGCGCCCTCCCCACGGCGGGTGCTCCCGCCATCCTGCTCGCCCGGAACGTTGAACACGATGCCCATTTCGACCCCCCGCCGGCGCCAGCCGGCCGCTGACCATGGGTTCGGGCCGCGCTGCACGAGACGCAACCGGCACGGGGCGGCCCTGGAGTGCTGCGTGGAGGCCGCCCGGGCGGATCGTAGTGCGGGCCCATGCCGGGCTGGAGTGACTTGCGACAGCAGGCGGCACCCGCGCGAAGCCGGCATCGACGTCGGACTGGGCCAGCCCGCTCTCCGGCGAAGGCCCACCCTTGCTCGCTTAACATGCAGTAACAACCACGGGGGGTTGTGCAGTTGGATGCACCGGGCAGCCCCCACGCCCGCACCCTGTTTGTCCTCACCTCGAAAGGTCCGCCGCCGTGGACGCCGACCGCTTCAAGCAGCTCGTGGCCCGCCTGGAGCGCGAAAGCGCAGCCGCGCCCGGGCGCTACCGCGCCAAGGTCGCGGCGCTGACCGCACTGGGCTTCGGCATCCTGGCGCTGCTGTTCGCCACCGTCGGCTTCGGGCTGCTGGTGCTGGTGGGACTGGCCATGGGGTTGGCCTTCAGCGGCGGCGCGGCGCTGCTGTTGCTGGTCAAGCTCGGCAAGCTGCTGCTGCTCCTGGCCTTTCCGCTGTGGTTCTTCGTGCATGCCGGCGTGCGGGCCCTGTTCGTGCGGCTGCCGCGGCCGGAAGGCCGCGAGATCACGCGCGCCGAGGCGCCGGCGCTGTTCGAGGCGCTGGACGGCATGCGGCGCCGGCTCAAGGGCCCGCGCGTGCACCACGTGCTGGTCGTGGACGGCGTCAACGCCGCGGTGGTGCAGCGCCCGGCCCTGGGCATGATCGGATGGCCGCGCAACCACCTGCTGCTGGGCCTGCCGCTGCTCGAAGGCCTGTCCCCGGCCGAAGCGCTGGCCGTGGTGGGCCACGAGTACGGGCACCTGGCCGGCTCGCACGGGCAGTTCTCGGCCTTCATCTACCGGCAGCGCCACACCTGGAGCACGGTGGAGCAGTTCACGGAGCGGCTCCAGGGCCGGCTTGGGCGGATGGCGGCGCCGCTGGTGCGCTGGTACGCGCCCTACTTCAACGCCTACACCTTCGTGCTGGCGCGTGCCGACGAGTACCAGGCCGATGCCGCGGCGGCCACGCTGGTGGGTCCGGCCCACGTCGCGCACGCGCTCAAGCGCGTGAAGCTGCTCACGTCGTCGCACCAGCGCTTCATGCAGCAGGCCTTCGACCGCATGGACCACGACGCGGCGCCGCCGGCCGACCTGCTGCAGCGCTGGGCGGCCCAGGCCGGCGAGGCGCCTGTGCCCGCCGATGCCCGGCGCTGTCTGGACGACGCCCTGGACAGCGAAGGCCATTTCACCGACAGCCATCCGACGCTGCGCGCGCGGCTGTCGGCGCTGCAGTGCGATGCCGCGACCCTGCAGGAGCCCCCGCCGCCGCTGCTGGGCGACTCCGCCGCCCGCGCCTGGCTGGGTCCGCTGGCCGAGGCGCTGCGCCGCGAACTCCAGGCGCGCTGGGCCGAGGAGGTGATGCCCGCCTGGGCCGAGCGCCATGCCCATGCCCGGCAGTTGCGGCAGCGCCTGCGCGAGCTGCGGGCCCTGGACGCGCGCGACGCGGCGCAGCAGATCGAGCTGCTGCACCTGAGCCTGCGCCTGGAGCCCGAGGCGGACGTGCGCGAGGCGCTGTCCGCCTTCAACGCCGCGCACGCCGACCATCCGCTGGGCCTGTACCTCGAAGGCACAGCCCGCCTGAACCACGGCGAGCACGAGGGCCTGGCGCTGCTGGACCGCGCCATCGCGCTGGACCCCGAGGCGACGAAGCTGGTCTGCGAGCGGGCGCATGCCTTCCTGGCCGAGCGGCGCGAGCGCGAGGCCGCCGAGGCATGGGCGCGGCGCTGGCGCGAGCGCCATGCGCTGGAGCGGCTGCGCGAGCAGCAGTTGCGCACGCTGGACGCGGCGCACCCGCTGGCCCCGCACGGCCTGGAAGAGGAGAGGCTGGCGGCCGTGCGCACCCTGCTCGACGCCAAGGCGCGCGAGGACATCACCGAGGCCTGGCTGGCGCGCCGCGTCATCCCGGCCGATGCCACCGTGCTGCAACTGGTGCTGGGCGTGCGGCTGAGCTGGTGGGCGCGGCGCCGCGGCCGGCAGCGCGAGATCGTCAAGCGCCTCGCGGCCCTGGACTGGCCCGTGCCCCTCGTGGTGGTCACGCTGGACGGGCGCTACGCGGGCATGAGGAAGAAGCTCATGCAACTGGGACAGGCACGGGTGGGCTGAAGACGCCAGCGGTTGCGAGACGCCACGGCTGACGGCGCAGCGCGGACTTTCCACGGCGCCATGCCGGAACAGGGCATCCAGCGCCCCTGTGCATGCCGCTTGCCCCTCCTCCAGGCGCATCCGCGCTCAAGCCGGGCCCCGACGCGGCCCCGCTTGCCGCCGCCAACGCCAGAGGAAACATTTCATGAACAAGCTGGCATCCGTGCTCCTGTGGCCCGCCGTGGCCCTGCTGGGCGCCTTCTCCTTCGCCACGCTGGCGCTGCACCGCGGCGAGCCGGTCAACGCGGTGTGGCTGGTCACGGCAGGGCTGTGCGTCTACTTCATCGCCTACCGCTTCTATTCCAAGTTCATCGCCGACAAGGCGCTGCGCCTGGACGACGCGCGCCCCACGCCGGCCATGCGCCACAACGACGGGATGGACTACGTGCCCACCAACAAGTGGGTGCTCTACGGCCACCACTTCGCCGCCATCGCCGGCGCCGGGCCGCTGGTGGGACCGGTGCTGGCGGCGCAGATGGGCTACCTGCCCGGCACGCTGTGGATCCTCACCGGCGTGGTCATCGCCGGCGCGGTGCAGGACTTCATCGTGCTCTTCGCCTCGGTGCGCCGCGACGGCAAGTCGCTGGGCGAGATGATCAAGATGGAGCTCGGCCCCGTGGCCGGCACGCTGGCCTCCATCGGCGTGCTGGCGATCATGATCATCATCCTGGCGGTGCTGGCGCTGGTGGTGGTCAAGGCGCTCACGGGCAGCCCCTGGGGCCTGTTCACCATCGCCGCCACCATCCCCATCGCGCTGCTCATGGGGCTGTACATGCGCGTCATCCGCCCCGGGCGCGTGGGCGAGGCCTCGGCCTTCGGCGTGGTGCTGCTGCTGGCCTCCATCTTCCTCGGCCGCCTGGTGGCCGACAGCCCGACCTGGGGCCCGCTCTTCACGCTCACCGGAGAGCAGCTGGCCTGGGCGCTGATCATCTACGGCGCCGTCGCCGCGAGCCTGCCGGTGTGGCTGATGCTGGCGCCGCGCGACTACCTCAGCACCTTCCTCAAGATCGGCACCATCGTTGCGCTCGCACTGGGCATCTACTTCGTGGCGCCGCTGCTGTCCATGCCCAGCACCACGCGCTTCATCGACGGCACCGGCCCGGTGTTCAGCGGCAAGCTCTTCCCGTTCCTGTTCATCACCATCGCCTGCGGCGCCGTCTCCGGCTTCCACGCGCTCATCTCCTCGGGCACCACGCCCAAGATGATCGAGAAGGAATCGCACATGCGGCTCATCGGCTTCGGCGGCATGCTCACCGAGAGCTTCGTGGCGCTGATGGCGCTCACCGCGGCCTGCGTGCTGGACCCGGGCATCTACTTCGCGATGAACGCGCCCGCGGCCGTCATCGGCACCACGGCCGAGAACGCCGCGCGCGTGATCTCCGAATGGGGCTTCGTCATCACGCCCGACGTGCTGACGCAGACGGCCAAGGACATCGGCGAGAGCACCATCCTCTCGCGCGCCGGCGGCGCGCCCACGCTGGCGGTGGGCATGGCGCAGATCCTGGGCCAGGCCTTCGGCGGCAAGGCGATGGAGGCGTTCTGGTACCACTTCGCCATCCTGTTCGAGGCGCTGTTCATCCTCACCGCGGTGGACGCCGGCACGCGCGTGGGCCGCTTCATGATCCAGGACATGCTGGGCCACGTGTACAAGCCCTTCGGCAACACCGAGAACCTGCCGGCCAACCTTGTGGCCACCGCGGCCTGCGTGGCGCTGTGGGGCTACTTCCTGTACCAGGGCGTGGTCGATCCGCTGGGCGGCATCAACACGCTGTGGCAGCTCTTCGGCGTGGGCAACCAGATGCTCGCCGGCATCGCGCTGCTGCTGTGCACCAGCGTGCTGGTGAAGATGAAGCGCGAGCGCTATGTGTGGATCACGCTGGTGCCCACGGCGTGGCTGCTCGTCACCACGCTCACGGCCGGGGTGCAGAAGATCTTCCATCCCTCGCCCAGCATCGGCTTCCTGGCCCTGGCCAACAGGTTCAGCGACGCGGCGGCGCAGGGCACGGTGCTGGCGCCGGCCAAGACCATCGAGGAGATGCAGCGCGTGGCCTTCAACAACTACCTCGACGCCGCGGTGTGCGGCTTCTTCGTGCTGCTGGTGGTGGCGATGTGCTTCTTCGCGCTGCGCATCTGCGCCAAGGCGCTCAAGCAGGCCAAGCCCACCGCGCACGAGATCCCGCCCGCGGCCACGCGCCAGGCACCGGTATGAGCACGCAACCTGAACGCGCGCCAGCGCCGGTGGCGGACGAGGCCGCGGACGCCGGCGGCAGCGGCTGGGCCGCGCGCTGGCGCAGCGTCTGCGGCGGCTGCCGCCAGCTCTTCGGCATCCCCGACTACGAGCGCTACCTGGCGCACGCCGCCGCGCGCCACCCCGGCGCGCCGGTGCTCTCGCGCGAGGAGTTCAGCAAGCGCGCCATCGACCGGCGCTATGGGGGCGGGGGCGGGATGCGGTGCTGTTGACTCAATCAAGCCCCAACTCAGTTGGAGCAGGTGCATTCAGCCCGTGAACGCCAAATCCTTTTTCAACAGCAGCAGCATCGGTGCTCGGTGGAATGCCGACGCTGTCTCGAAGGCATTCGACAAGGAAACACCTTTTGATAAGCACTCGTAAATGCTCTCGACCCACGAAAGCATGCACTCAGTATTGATCCGGTTGGTGGCTGCAATCATGTTGGTCAATCTCGCCAGTTTCGCGGCCAAGACGAGAGAATCACAAGTCGCAAGAATGACCAGTTTTGCTTCTGTAAGCTCGATGAATTTGAAGAAACCTTCAGCCGGCAGCACATCAGCCTTACCCCCTGCGGGGACGACCCCATGTTCATCAGCGTCACCCAGATGCACTGCTCCGCTCCTTGGATCAACATAGGCGGCAAAATGAACCACATCAAATTTCTTATTCAAACATTTTTCCAGTTTCGGCAACGTCGCATCATGCACCTCCGTCATCTCTGCCCCGATTTTTTCCATCTTTGTCCTTATCAAGGCCACATCGTCGTCGAAATCCAGTTGATGGAATCCGCGCGAACAGGCACAAAGAATGCTCGGCTTGCTGTAGGTTTCCACCGAAGGCTGCACAAGGCGATCCTGTCGGATGCCGTGCTTCTGAATCGCCTTGATGAGTTCGAAGCATGCGGGGCCCATCGCAGCCTCAATGGACTCCGTATTCGTCTCAAAGCTGATGCTGGCCACACCAAGTAGGTCGGAAGGCAATCTCAGGCCTTTTTCGTTCGCCGGAACCACAAAAAAAGCCCTATCGCGCCCGAGCTTACCCATAAAAAGCCCTAGTTCGAACAGCACGTTGTCGCGAACTGCCGTGTAATCTTTGCCCCGAATTTTTAGAAGATCATCCGGAGAAAATACAAATACGCCAAAGTCAGACTCAGCCAGTTCATTCAACAGGCTCTCCAGATAACCCCTGTTCATTTTGAAGACGCCTTGATTCCACACCTTGACTTGCGCATGGGTCCAGAGTCCATTCTGCAATGCAAGCGCATTCATATTATTTTCAGTCGAGGAACCAATAAAGACATTTGGCTTCACAATATGCTCCTTTCCTTTGAAAGGCCGCAGCGGCCTCAATGCACACCCTTGACGCGCTTCTCCATGCGCGCAAGCCAGCCTCTCACCTTTCAGATAAGAGGCCAATTAGTGCGATAACCAGTAAGTGTGTGAATCCACCAAGGGGGCTACAACACGCCTACGGTAGCCATGCCGTCATGGATTCGCTGAGTTGTGGTTGATATCGGAGCCCACGCCGCCCGCCTCTCAGTTCAGTAAGAGCCTCAGGGCTGTGTGTCGTCCCTCACCGCCGCGCCGATGGCCTCGCGCCACCAGGCCGCATCCACCCGCTCCGGCCAGTCGTTGTGGCCGCATCCTTCCATCACCAGCAGCCGCTTGCGCCCGCCCAGCGCCGCGTACAGCGTCTGGCCCAGGCGCGCCGGCACGATGCGGTCTTGCTCGGCCACGGCCACGACCACCGGGCGGTCGAAACCTGCGAGGTAGGCCGCGCTGTCGTAGTCGTCGCGCAGCAGCCAGCGCACCGGCAGCCACGGGTAATGGATCGCGCCCACGTTCGCCAGCCGGTCCCAGGGCGTGATGAGCAGCAGGCCGCCGACGCGCTCGCGCTGCCCCGCCGCCGCGCCGGCGGCCACGGCTGCACCCAGCGATTCGCCGACCACCAGCAGCGGCCCCGGCCAGGCCTGGTGCGCCAGCGCCAGCGTCTGCCGGGCATCGGCCACCAGGCGGGCTTCGCCGGGCGTGCCGCCGCGGGGCCCGTAGCCGGGATGCTCGGCCAGCAGCACGCGCCAGCCCTGTGGCAGCAGCGCGTGCGCGTAGAAGGCCCGGTGGCCGGCATGCCCGGCGTTGCCGTGGAATACCACGACCGTGCCGCGGGCAGCGCCGGGCGGTTCCGCCACGAGGCCCCGGAAATCCCGCGCCGAGGGCCAGGCCCGCAGCCCGCCGCCGGCCAGCTGCCCGATGGGCGCGCGCTCCGGGAAATACAGCAGCCGGTCCTGCCAGCGCCAGATCGCCGCCAGGAACAGCAGCATGGCGACGGCCAGCAACAGCAGCGTGGTCACGAGCGTCCTCCCGAGCATGCCTAGGTTGTAACGCGCCGCGCTTGGCCCGCGACCGTTCGTGTCCCGCTCGCCACGGCCGCCAAAGCGTCTTGACGCTGGCGCTCGGGCCATGCTGCAATGCAGCAATCAGTAAGGCGTTGTAACGCAAGCCGCACGCCGCCATTGAAGTCAGGCGTGCGCCTGCGCTTCGAAACCGGCCGTTCCCCTGGCCGATGAATCCCCTGGAGGCAACCATGCTCGATCCCTTGGCCGCGCCGCCGGCCACTCCGCTGCCCAGCTTCAATGCCGACCTGAGCCAGAGCTCGGTGTCCGGGCTGTCGTCCGGGGCGTTCATGACGGTGCAGCTGCACGTGGCGCACTCGTCGTTGTTCGTGGGCGCGGGCGTGGTGGCCGGTGGCCCCTACCGCTGTGTCGAGACCTTCCGCGCCTCCTCGCTGATCGCCGAGGACGCCTACGTGCAGAACGCGCTGTTCATCTGCATGAACCCGCTGATCCCCGAGGTCGGCCCCAATCCCGAGCGGCTGGTGAAGCTGGCCCGGGAAACCGAGGCACAGGGCCTGATCGACCCGCTCAAGCACCTGGCCGGGCAGAAGCTCTACATCTTCACCGGCAGCGAGGACAAGGTCGTGGACTCCTCGGTGGTGCGCACCACGCGCCAGTTCTACGAGCTGCTGGGCGTGGCGCCCAAGGACATCCAGTTCGTGGACGACGTGCCCGCGGGCCATGCGCTGCTCACCAGCAACGACGAGGACAACCCGCTGGGCGTCAACGCCCCGCCCTACATCAACAACTGGGGACGGATGCAGAGCTGGGACATCCTGCGCCACATCTACGGTCCGCTGAAGCCGCCCTCGGAGCGGCTGAGCGGGCGCATCGTGCGCTTCGACCAGCGCGAGTTCTTCGGCGGCGAGGCGCGCGCCAGCATGGCGCCCTACGGCTACGCCTATGTGCCCAAGGCGGTGGAGGACGGCGCCCCCTGCCGCATCCACGTCGCGCTGCACGGCTGCACCCAGGGCTACAGCTACGTCACGCGCAATTCGGGCAAGGCCGACACCGCCACCGAGCCGCCCTACGGCAACCGCTACTACACGACCACCGGCTACAACGAGATCGCCGACAGCAACAACATCGTGGTGCTGTACCCGCAGGCCCAGGGCATGGACGACGCCGAGGTCCAGAACCCCGACGGCTGCTGGGACTGGTTCGGCTACAGCTGCCCCAACGTCCAGGCGCCGGACTACTACTCGCAGAACGCCATCCAGATCCGCGCCATCCACGCGATGCTGATGCGCCTGGGCGGCAAGGCTCCGGCCGCGAAAGCGGGCCGCTCCAAGACCACGGCCGTGGCGGCATGAGGCCGGCGCTCCCCGGAACCCTTTAGCGAGACCCAGCGATGCCGATTTCCCAATCCCTGATGATGAAAGCCACGGGCTCGCGGCCCGACGACTGGCTCAAGGCGCAGGTGCAGCTGGCCAAGGCCGCGCTGCCCGATGCCGGCAACCCCAAGCGGGTGCCGCTGACGCTGGTGCCGCTGGCGCGGCTGCAGTCGCTGCAGGCGCTGCTGACCCACGGCGCCAGCAGCGCCACGACCCAGGCCACGCAGGCCGCGGCCGCGCTGCCGTCGCTGGCCACCGACCCGGACACGCTGCGGGAGGCCTGGGCCCTGGCCGGCGCCGCGGTGCAGCAATGGTGGTCGTTGCAGGCGCAATGGCTGGAGCAGTGGACCGCGCTGGGCCAGGAGATGGGCCAGCTGCGCAAGGTCAACACCGTCTCCAAATACGTGGGCCAGGAGATGGACCTGGTCAAGCAGGCCCAGACCCTGATCAGCGACCAGACCACCGGCGCGGTGCAGCTCTACGAGAACATCGTGGTCAACACCTCGTACTGGCTGAGCCAGAAGGTGAAGGGCTGAGGCGGGGCCGGACGGCGCTCAGGGCCCCGCCTCCAGCACCAGGTCCACGACCACGCCCGCGTGGTCCGAGGGCCAGAGGCCGCCGGCCGTGCGGTCGCCGGGGCGGCCGCCCACCACGGCCGCGGCGCGGGCCTGCACCGCGCCGCGCAGCCACACCAGGTCCGTGCGGCGCGAGAGCTGCACATCCTCGTTGTCCATCGACGGCGCCTGGCAGCAGGTGGCGCCGGGCTGGCCCGGCACCGCCTGCGCCCAGGCGTCGCGGTAGCCGGCGACCAGGAAGTCCACGTAGCGGTCGTCCGGCGGCGGCGGCACGGCATGCGCGTGCGCGGCCAGCGCCAACACCACCGGCAGCGGGCTGGCGTCGGCCAGGGCGCGCAGCAGCTCGCCGTCCTGGCGCCGCTCCTGCGGCATGAAGGGGTCCAGGTGCGCCATCTGCGCGCCCATGAAACGCAGCCAGCGGCCCTGCACCTGCGCGTCCACCGCCACCCAGGCCCGCCCGCCGGGATAGACCCCCAGCTGCGCCACCCCGGCGGCCCCGGCGCGCGGCGCGTCGCCCGGCGCATCGAGCCGGCCCGATTGCGGATGGGACCAGCCGAAGCGGCCCGGCGGCAGGTCCGCGCGCGCCAGGATCACGTTGCGGTTGAGCACCTGCGCGCAGCGCCACCCACCCGCGCCCAGGTCCGCCGGCAGCGGCGGCATGCTGAACTGCGCCACCTGCGCCGCCACGCGGTAGGACGTGCCCAGGCCGCGCAGCGCGCGTTGCAGCGCAGCGAGCATGTCGATCTCGGCCTTCATCGGGCCGCAGCGCATGTTCCCCGCCATCGGGCCGGTGGACCAGCGCACCACGTCGTGCAGGCTCACCAGCGCCGGCGCCGCGCGGGCGATCTGCCAGGCCACCGCGCGCATGCGCTCATGGGGCCGCGTGGCGCGCACCTCGCGCAGCACCTGGCCGGCGCCGGCGGCGAAGCCCGGGGCGTCGATGGCGAAGTACAGCGGCTGGTAGTCGGTGCCTTCGCCCAGGTCCCAGCTCATCACGCGCAGCGGAGCCTCGGTTTCGGGTCGCGGCTGGGCATGGGCGGGGGACGCGGCCAGGACGGCCGCCAGGAACGGGATGGAGACGGCGAGCCGGGCAGCCCGGCCGGCGGCCCGCTCGGCCCGCGTCCGGTGGCTAGGGAGCATGGCAATTCCTTTCACGCGCTCCGCCGCCGCGCAACCCGCGCACCGGCGCGGCGCGCCGGCATGGTGCCTGGATGCCGGCACCCGCCACCTTGAGCAACGTCAAGCGCGACGGCCTTGGCCCCGGCGCCGCCCCCTCATCGCCGCCCCCAGCACGCCCAGCCCTGCCAGCATCGTCGCCACGGCCTGCGCCTCGGGCACCGGTGTGGCGATGAAGGCGTGGGTGCGCCCGTCGGCCAGCCGCCCATCGCCCAGCAGCTGGCCGCGGTCGTTGATGGCGCTGACGTACTCCAGCCAGTCCCAGCGCGCGTTCGCCTCGGGCGTGAGCATCTTGCTGACGCTCAAGCGCTGGCCGTCGTGGAACACCAGCGCCGAGAACTCGTACTCATCCCATTGCACCTCGAACACGCTGTACCCGGCAGCCCAGTCGTGCTCGTTGATGTCGCGCGCGAAGGTGCCGTAGCCCAGGTCGAAGCGCGTGCCGCCGACGTACAGCGTCGAGCCATATTCGCCCCAGTTGTGGTCGTCCCAGCTCACGATGGTGCTGCCGGCATTGTTGATTTCCGTGGCCCGGTAAGCGCCGGTCCACTCGAACAGGATCGGCTCGGGCAGCGTCTGCACTTGGCCGTCGCGCAGCAGGTAGCCCCGCTCCTCCAGCCACTGGTCGCCGGCACGGCTGAGCCCGCCGGCGATCACGCCCCGGTCATTGATCGCCAGTGCGCTGGCCGCCGTCGTGCCCGGGATATCGAGGTAGCGTGAACGCGTGCCGTCCCACACGAAGGCGCGGCCGTCGGCCTCGCCGACGACATGGCCCGACTCGTTGATGTCATGGGCCTCGCCGGCGCTGGCCCCCAGCCCCGCAAGCGGGTCGATGAAACGACCGTCGCGCCAGACGAAGGGCAGGCGGCGGCCATCGTCCATCAGCCGCGTGCCCGCCACCTCGCCGCGCTCGTTGAGCGTCAGCGTGCCGAAGCCCCAGGCGCCCAGGTCGTGCAACCGGCCGCCGCGCCAGAGGTAGCTGCGCTCGCTGTCCCGGTCCACCAGCGTGAAGTCGCCCTGGTTGTTGAGCGATTGCACCCAGATGTTCTCCAGGCCGGTCAGCTCGTTCAGATCCTGCAGCCGGTAGCGCAGCTCCGCCGCCAGCGCGCCAACACAGGTTCCAGCTGCCAGCGTGGCCGCCACCACGCCATGAACAAGACGCTGCATGAAAGCCTCCTCGTAGCCGGGCCCCCATGGGCCCGCGAGACGGCATTGGCGCAAGGCTCCCGCGCCGCGAAGCTTGGCTGAACGTAGGCGCTGCAACCGGACGTACCGGCGGCACCGGCCGAAGGTCACGATCCTGCCCGCCGGCACCGCCGTGGCGGCCAGCCGCTCAACCCAGCTTGATGATTCTCGCCTGCGAGGGCACCAGCCGCTTGGCGTCCGCCGGGGCCTGCGCGTTGCGCTGGAACACGAACAGCATGTAGTAGCCAGGCGGCATCTCGGTGGCGCTGTCCGGGGCGGTCACGGTCAGCGTCTGGCCGTCCTGCTTGAATTCCAGCGCCCTGGCCCGCTGCTCGCTGGCGAAGGAGTGCGTCGAGGAGCCGGTGCGCACCAGCATCACCCGCTCGATGGCCGTGGCGCTGCCCAGCGACACCTGCAGGCTGCCCGACCAATTCACTACCTGCGACGACAGCCCGGTGATTACCGGTCGGGCTGCGAGGCTGCCGTCCGGGTTGAACAGGTAGGGCGGGAAATACACCTCGCCGTTGAGATGGCGCACCGGCCCGGGCGAGCCGCCGCCGCCAGTGAGCACCGCGCCGCTGGGCAGCAGCAGCGAGCTGTTGTGATAGAGGCGCGGCTTCTGGGCCGAGGCGGTCAGGGTCCACTTCCCCGTGGCCGGGTCCCACAGTTCGGACGTGTACACCGCGTCGGCATTGACGTTGGCGCCCACCGAGCCGCCGTTGACCCATACCGTGCCGTCCGCCAGCACCGTGCCGAAGCCCCACTTGCGCCACGCGCTCAACGGCTCGGTGCGGGTGACCACGGGCTGCGCGCCGTTGATGTCCACCAGCGAGGCAACCGCGTTGTTGCGTAGCGAAAGGATCTTGCCGGGTGCGTACATCACCGCGGGCAGGTTCCAGTTCGCGCCCGGCAGCTTGCCCTCGAGCTTCGTCAGCGTGCCGTCGCCGGCGGTATCCAGCGTGTAGAAATTGCCCTCATGCGTGATGGTCAGGATCCGGCCATCGGGCGCCAGCCAGGATTTTGGATACCACCAGTTGTTGCCGTTGGTCACGCCGAAGGCTTCGCCGCTTTCCGCGCCGGGCAGCGCACGCCAGCCCGTGCCGGGCACATAGATTTCAGGCGTCGTGGAATAACTGACGGCGGTCCCCGGGGTGTTTTTATTGCCGGCGAAATACAGGTTGTCACGCCCGCCCAGCACCACCACTTCGCCCTTGTCGGTGGTTACCGCAGTACCATACCAGCGCCTGTAGGCCATGGACGCGGAATCTCGGCGCACGGAATTGTTGGACGGGTTGAAGAAATTCACGTCGGCGGTGGCGTAATTTCGCTTTCCGTTGACGGTGCGGTCGCCGCCAGCCAGCAGCACCTCGCCCGAAGAGGGCAGCACGAGCTGGGTGCTGCAGAACAGGTCCGTCCCGGTGCTGTGGGACAGCAACTGGAAGGGCGAACTGTCCGCGCCCAGCAGCGTGGGGTTCCAGTTCGGGTCCCACACCGCGTAGTGGAACTGCGCGCCCTGCACGCCCTTGTCGTCGGTGCCGTAGGCCAGCACCCGGCCGTCGGGCAGCAACACCATGTGGATCGGCATCACCGGCCAAGAGAAGGCAGGGCCGAACACGCCGGCCGTGTAAGCCTGCGGCGTGACGTCCCGAGGCTTGTAGATGGTCATCAGCTCGCCGCTGGCGGCCAACTCCGTCAGTACATCGGTGAGAAGGCCCGCCGTGGTCACGGGGCCGACGCCCAAATCCACAGGGGCGTCCGTGTCGTCTTCGCTGACATCGGGATTGGAGGGCATCGGCGTTCCGCCGTTGCTGCCGCTGTCCGTGGCCGGGGGCGGGGGCGGCGCGGGGACAGAGGCTGGCGTGCCGCCTCCACCACCGCCGCCACAAGCAGTCAGCGCAAACAAAAACAATATCGACAGCGCGCGGCGGGGAAATGCGGATGCCGGCGAATCATGGGGCTTGACATAAGTCATGAACTGAACATCTGAAATGGCGATGGACGAACTGCAGCCTGTTTTCAGACTGCGGCGTGTCCCTACCTTGCGCAGCATCCACCCCCGCCGACACCCCATGATCCCACGTGGATTGTGGCCGCATGTTAATCATGATTCTTCAAGTAATTAGACCAGTTGATCCATATCGCGCTCGAATATCCGGATTTGCGTCCTGATTTTCAGGATGCGAAAGCACGGCCAAATCCCGCCGGGATGCCATTCGTTACCCGGTACCATCCGCGCCTTGTTCCTCAATTCACTGCCGAAGCTGCCATGCCGTCCGTACCCCCGTCGTCCGTTGCGACCTTGCCGAGCGAGGGAGCCCATCCGGGCGGCCCCTGGAAAATCGCGGTCATGGGCGCCGGCGCCGTGGGCTGCTACTACGGCGCGCTGCTGGCGCGCGCCGGGCACGAGGTGGTGCTGATCGGCCGTCCGGCGCACGTACAGGCCGTGCAGCGCGAGGGCCTGCGGCTGCAGAAGCAGGGGCTGGACGAGCGGCTGCGCGTGGCGGCCAGCACCGAGGCCGCGGCGGCGCGGGGCGCGTCGCTGGTGCTGTTCTGCGTCAAGTCCACCGACACCGAGAGCGCCGCCGCGCAGTTGCGTCCGCACCTGGCGCCGGGCGCGCTGCTGCTGTCGATGCAGAACGGCGTGGACAACGCCGAGCGGCTGCGCGCGGCGCTGCCGAACCACGCGGTGGCCGCCACGGTGGTGTACGTCGCCACCGAGATGGCGGGCCCCGGCCACGTGCGCCACCACGGGCGCGGCGAACTGGTCATGGAGCCCTGCGCCGGCGCCGAGGCCGTGGCGCAACTGCTCACGGCGGCGGGCGCGCCCACCGAGGTCTCCGGCAACGTGCGCGGCGCGCTGTGGGCCAAGCTGATCCTGAACTGCGCCTACAACGCGCTGTCGGCCATCACGCAACTGCCCTACGGCCGGCTGGTGCAGGGCCCGGGCGTGACGGAGGTGATGGCCGACGTGGTGGCCGAGTGCCTGGCCGTGGCGCGGGCCGACGGCGTGCAGGTCAGCGGCGACGTGCCGGCCGCGGTGCGCCGCATCGCCGAGACCATGCCGGCGCAGAGTTCCTCCACGGCACAGGACCTCGCGCGGGGCAAGCGCAGCGAGATCGACCACCTCAACGGCTACGTGCTGCGCCGCGGCCAGGCCCTGGGCATCGCCACGCCGGCCAACCGCGTGCTGCACGCGCTGGTGCGGCTGCTGGAGGACAAGGCGGCGCAGGGCGGCACGCCGGCCTGAGCTCTTCCCCGTTCGTCCTCAAGCCCTTGGGCAAGGTCGGCCCGAACGGGACCCTTGCGCAGGGTGGCGACACATCACCCCACCACCCCGCTCGCCTCGCGGCTCTCGTCCTCCCCCGCCGCCAGCGCGAACTCCACCCGGTTGCGTCCCTTCTCCTTGGCGCGGTAGAGCGCGCGGTCGGCGCTGCGCTGCAGCGTGCGCACGTCCTGCGCGTCCCTGGGGAACACCGCCGCGCCCAGCGAGGCCGTCACGCTGAAGGCCGCGCCGGCGTGCGTCGTCACCACCATCGCTTCCACGCTGCAGCGCCAGAACTCGGCGCGCTCGCGCAGCGCGGGCTCCTGCAGCCCAGGCAGCAACAGCAGGAACTCCTCGCCGCCGTAGCGGCAGGCGATGTCGCCCTCGCGGCAGAGCTGGCGCAGCAGCCGCCCCAGGTGCCGCAGCAGCTCGTCGCCGCCGGCATGGCCGTAGGTGTCGTTGATGCGCTTGAAGTGGTCCACGTCCAGCATCACCAGCGCCAGCGGATAGCCCCCGCGCCGCGCCCGCGCCAGCTCGTGCTCCAGCGTCTCGTCCATGTAGCGGCGGTTGAACAGGCCCGTGAGCGGGTCGCGCAGCGCCTGCTCCTGCAGCCGCGACTGCAGCCCCTCGATCTCGCACACCCGCGCCTGCAGCGCCGCGTGCGCCTCGCGCAGCGCCTGCTCGCGCTGGCTCAGACGCCGGTTGAGCCGGCGCAGGTGCCCGACGGTCAGCCCCAGCACCACCGTGGCCGCCACGAACAGCGCCAGCGCCGCCACCAACTGCGTGCGATCCGGCCGCTCCTCGGGGTCGTAGAGGAATCCGTCGAGCCGGGCGCTGTCGAGCATGCCCAGCTCCTGGTAGGTCTCGGCAATGTGGCGCCAGCGCCCGAGGTTCATGTGGCCGATCTCCACCAGCTCCGGCTGCATCAGGCGCTGCATCTCCCCCGCCTCGAACAGCAGGTGCTCGCGGCTGTGGCGCTGGCCCCAGCGCGCGTGGATGGCCTCCGCCATCTCCCGCGGATGCGCCATGGCGTACTGCCAGCCCCGCAGGCTGGCCTCGCGGAAGGCCTTCACGCGCTGCGGATGGCGGCGGATCTCCTCCTCGGTCGTGAAGAGGTTGTCGCCGTAGAAATCGACGCCGGCCGAGCGCGGCGTGAGCACGGTGTGCGGCTGGCCCGAGGCGCGCACTTCGAACAGCTCGTCGGTGGAGTAGGCCGAGATGGCGTCCACCCGCCCGGCCAGCAGGTCCGCTGCGCTGAAGCTGTGCGGCACCAGTTGCAGCCGCCGCGGGTGCACGCCTTCCTTGTGCAGGTAAGCGAAGAGTTCATCACCTTGCTGCTCCTGCATCACCCGCTTGCCCACGAGCTCGTGCACGTGGTCGATGTCGCCGCGCGCGATGTACACGTAGGGCGAGTGCTGCAGGATCACCGCCAGCACCACCACCGGCTTGCCCTGGCTGCGCAGCAGCACCAGGTTGGAATGGCCCACGCCGTACTGCGCCCGGCCCTGCAGCACCTGCGCCACCGTGTCCTGGTCGGGCTCGGCCTCGACGATGCGCACGTCCAGCCCGGCGCGCCGGTAGTAGCCCTGCTCCAGCGCCGCGTAGTAGCCGGCGAACTGGAACTGGTGCCTCCACTTGAGCTGCAGCGTGACCTGCTCCAGCGCCCAGGACTGCAGCGGCAGCACGCCGCCGCACAGCAGGAGGAGCCGGGCCAGCAGGCCGCGCGACGTCATCGACACCCGCCTTCCGCCCGGACTCCGCCGCGCGCCCCGGCCACGGCCAGGCACCCGGTGGAGGACGGCAGGCTCCCATGGGCCCCTGGCAGGGCAAGGGTGGTCAAGCGTCGCGAAACACGGTCCATGGCGCCTGGCAGGCTACGGCGGATACCTGACTGCGGGCTTGACATATGCCAAGGGTACCGACCCGCCCCGATGCGGGGCCATCGGGTGGAACCGCCGTAGCGCGGGCGGGCGGGATCGTGCAAGGCGCCGGCCCGGCGCTGACCGCTGGTTACAGTGCCCGCATGGACCCCTGCCCCGCCGACGCCTCCGCCGCGCTGCCGCTGCTGCAGCGCATCGCCTCGCTCTACCCGGAGCTGCCCGTGCCGCCGCAGGCCGTTGCCGGCGAGGCGCCGTATGCGCTGCCGGCGCCGGTGGCGGTGCCCGCCGGCGTGGTGCTGTTCGAGGAGTCCTCGCCCTGCGGCGGCTTTCCGCTGGTGCTGCAGGGCGCGGTGCGCGTGGCGCGCGGCACGCCGGGCGGGCGCTCGATCGAGCTCTACCGCGTGGTGCCGGGCGAGATCTGCGTGGTGTCGGCGGCCTCGCTGTTCGGGCAGGCGCCCATGCCCGCGCACGGCATGACGGCCGCGCCCACGGAGCTGGTGCTGCTGTCGCCGCCGGTGTTCGAGGCCTGGACCGCGCACGCGCCCTTTCGCCGCCACGTGTTCGGGCTGTTCGCTGGGCGGCTGGCCGAGGTCATCAGCCTGGCCGAGGCGGTGGCCTTCCAGCGCCTGGACCAGCGTCTGGCCGCGGCGCTGCTGGGCCGCGGCGCGGTGCTGTGCACCACGCACCAGCGGCTCGCCGACGAGCTCGGCACCGTGCGCGAGATCGTCACGCGGTTGCTGCGCCGCTTCGAGCGCGCCGGCTGGCTGGCCCTGGGGCGCGAGCGCATCGAAGTGCTGGACGCCGCCGCGCTGCGCCGCGCCGCCCAGGGGCCGGCCGGCTGAGCCTCGGTGACCGCGGTCACAGACCGCGACCCTGCCGCGGCGCGACAGTGGCGCCGTCCGGCACGGGGCCGGGTCGCAGGAGAAAAAGCAATGAGGACGAATGAAGGTGGCGTGGACCGCGCGCTGCGCGCGGTGGCCGGCGTGGCCCTGCTGGGGCTGGCCGCCACGGGCGTGATCGGGAACTGGGGCTGGATCGGCGTGGTGCCGCTGGCCACCGCGGCCATCGGCTGGTGCCCGCTCTACACGATGCTGGGCATCAACACCTGCGGGCTCAAGCGCTGATCCAGGCCCGCCACCGCGACGCGCTTTGTGCGTCGCAGCAAAACGGGAACGTCGGTTGCCGCAGCGGGGGCCATGCAAGCCTTCCGAGGAGAACCGCGATGAGCATCGGCCTGACCGACCAAGCCCGATCCAAACTCTTGCCCGGCCTGGTGGCCGCCGCCGCCGTGCTCGGCGTCTCGGCCCTGGTCACGCGCGCCATGACGCGCAAGGCCGAGCGCGAGAACCCGCCGCGGGGCCACTTCGTGAGCGTGGACGGCGTGCGGCTGCACTACACGGTGCACGGCGCCCCCGACAACCCGCCCCTGGTGCTGCTGCACGGCAACGGCGCCTCGGCCACCGAGATGGAGATCAGCGGCCTGGTGGAGCTGGCGGCGCGGCATTTCCGTGTCTACGTCTTCGACCGCCCGGGCTACGGCCACAGCGAGCGCCCCACGCAGGGCCACCGCTACACGCCGCAGGCGCAGGCGCGGCTGTTCCTGCACGCGCTGCGCGAGCTGCAGGTGGAGCGGCCCATCGTGCTGGGCCACTCCTGGGGCTCGATGGTGGCCTTCGCCATGGGGCTGGCCGAACCCCAGGCGCTGCGCGCGCTGGTGCTGGCATCGGGCTACTACACGCCCAGCCTGCGGCTGGACGCGCCGCTGATGGGCATCGCCGCGCTGCCGGTGCTGGGGACGCTGATGCGCCACACCATCTCGCCGCTGTTGAGCCGCGCGATCTGGCCGCTGCTGACGCGGCGCATCTTCGCGCCCAGGCCCGTCACCGAGGCCTTCAAGCGCGACTATCCGACCTGGATGTCGCTGCGCCCGCACACGCTGCAGGCCAGCGCGGCGGAGGCGGGAATGATGATCTGGGAGGGCATCAAGCAGCGCCGCCACGAGCGCGAGCTGGCGGTGCCCACCGTCATCGTCGCCGGCGCGGCCGACCTGCTGGTGGTCACGCGCTGGCAGTCGCAGCGGCTGCACGCGCGGCTGCCGCAGAGCCGGCTGCGCCTGGTGCCCGGCGAAGGGCACATGGTCCACCACACCGCGACGCCGGCCGTGATGGAAGCCATCGCCGAGGCCTGGCACATGTCCGAGCCGCTGGTGACGACCTCCTCCTCGCTGGCCGAAGCGGCGCTGGCGCCGGTACAGCCGCTGCACCGGACGCGGGCGGCCTGAGGCCAGGCACCACCGCCGCGCCGCAAGGCCTCCGTGGCCGGGGCCAGCCCTGGCCTTGACCCGATGCCGGCCCGGGTGCACCGGGTAAATCCGTAACGGCAGCGGGACCACGCGCCGCGGCGCGGCCGGCGTGACCGCTAGAGTCGGGGGCCTTACCGTCCCTGCCGGCGACAACGTGGCGCCGGCACCCCTGCCCGGATGTTGCGCAGTTCTCTTCATCTCAGCAGCCGCCCCAGGCCTTGGCCGACCGGGTCCACGGACCGGTGGACCCGCGGCTCCAGGCCTTGTCACCCAGGACGCCGCCATGCCTGACGCCTCCACGCTGTTCGCCGGCGCGGGCCAGGCACGCGCCGAGTGCCGCGCCCTCGACTGGAGCCGCACCCCCCTGGGCCCGGTCGAGCACTGGCCCGCCGCGCTGCAGGCCATCGTCGGCGTGGCCATGGCCGCGCCGCTGGCCATGGCCGTGTCATGGGGCCCGTCGCTGGTGCACATCCACAACGACCGCTATCGCGAGCTCCTGGGCGCCGGACACGCCGGCGGGCAGGGACAGCCCGCGCAAGGCCTGCCGCCAGCCTGGGACATGCACGTGTCGGCCTGCGAGGCCGTGATGCGGCGGGGCGAGGCCGTCAGCCTGGAGAACCAGCGGCTGGCGCCGCGGCGCGACGGCGTGGCCGAGGAGCGGTTCCTGTCCTTCGCCTACAGCCCCATCCCCCTCGGCGGCACGCACGGCGCCGCGGTCGGCGGCGTGCTGGTGACGGTGACTGAAGCCCCCGGGCGCGACGCACGCGCGGCGCTACGGGCGCTACCCGATACCGACGTTACGGAACAGGCGCAGCGGCGGCACCAAGCCGAGGCCGCGCTGGACCACAACCTGGAGCGCTTCCGGCGGCTGGCGCAGGCGCTGGAGCGGCTGGCGGGCGCCGCCACGCGCGAGCAGCTGCTGCAGGTGCTGCTGGACTCCGCCCGCAGCCTCTCGGACGCCGACGGCGTCACGCTGGTGCTGCGCGACGAGGGCAAGTGCTGGTACGTCGGCGAAGACTCGCCGGCTGGAACGCTGTGGACCGGGCATCGCTTCCCGATGGAGTCCTGCGTCGCGGGCTGGGCCATGCTGCACCGGCAGACCGTGGTCATCCCCAACGTCTTCGAAGACCCACGCGTGCCGTGCAAGTGGTACGAGCCCACCTTCGTGCGCGGCATGGCG
The DNA here is from genome assembly GCF_937926365.1 of uncultured Azohydromonas sp. Classification (GTDB taxonomy): domain Bacteria; phylum Pseudomonadota; class Gammaproteobacteria; order Burkholderiales; family Burkholderiaceae_C; genus Azohydromonas. Next base: position 22,431 of record NZ_CALAOH010000030.1, read on the forward strand.
ATGGTGCCGGTCGGCGAGGGTGAGCCGATCGCCACGCTGGGCGCCTACTGGGCGACGGTGCACGAGGCCAGCGCCGAGCAGCTGGCCGTACTGGAAGCCCTGGCGCGCGCCACCGGCGCGGCGCTGGCGCTGCGCGAGGCCGTGGAGCAGCGGCTCGACAGCGAGACCCGGCTGCGCGTGGCGCTGGACGTGGCGTGCATGGACGCCTTCGAGTACGAACCGGCCTCCGGGCAGGTACGGCGCAGCGGCAGCCTGTACCCGTTGCTCGGCCTCGGTCCGCGGGGGACGGCCGAGGAGTTCTTCGCGCTGCTGCACCCGGACGACCGCGCCGGGCTGCAGGCACGGCTGCAGTCCCTCACGCCCGCGCAGCCCGCCTACATCATCGAGTACCGGTGCCGCACGCCCGATGGGCGCTGGCGCTGGCTCGTGGACCACGCCCGCATGAGCTTCTCGGCCGAGGGCCAGCCGCTGCGACTCATCGGCGTGAACATGGACGTCACCGAGCGCAAGCGGGCCGAGGAAGAGCTCCACGCCCTCAACGCCACGCTGGAGCGGCGCGTGCGCGAGCGCACCGCCGAGCTGTCCGCCGCGCGCGACGCGGCCGACGCCGCCAGCCGCGCCAAGAGCGCCTTCCTGGCCAACATGAGCCACGAGATCCGCACGCCCATGAACGCCATCCTGGGCCTGACGCACCTGCTCGCGTCCGAGCAGCCCACGCCGCGCCAGGCCGAGCGGCTGGGCCACATCGAGGACGCGGCGCGGCACCTGCTGGGCGTGATCAACGACATCCTGGACCTCTCGCGCATCGAGGCCGGCAAGCTGCAGCTGGAGGAACGCGACTTCGAGCTGCCCGCGCTGCTGGAGCAGGTGCGCTCCATCGTCAACGGCGCCGCCGCGGCCAAGGGGCTGCGCGTGGAGATCGATGCCGGCGCGGTGCCGCCGGCGCTGCGCGGCGACGAGACGCGCGTACGCCAGGCGCTGCTGAACTACGCGGGCAATGCCGTGAAGTTCACCGCCACCGGCCACGTCGTGCTGCGCGCGCGGCTGCTGCGCGAGCACGGGGACGAGTTGCTGCTGCGCTTCGAGGTCGAGGACAGCGGCGCGGGCATCGACCCGCGGCAGCTGCCGCGGCTGTTCGAGGCCTTCGAGCAGGCGGACAGCTCCACCACGCGCGAGCACGGCGGCACGGGCCTGGGGCTGGCGATCACGCGGCGCCTGGCCGAGCTGATGGGCGGCAGCGCGGGAGCGGAGGCCCTGCCCAGCGGCAGCCTGTTCTGGTTCACGGCCCGGCTCGGGCGGGGCTGGCGCCCGCAGGCGCAGGCCGCCGCGCCCGAGCGGGCCGACGCCGAGCTGCGCCGGCGCCACGCCGGCACGCGGCTGCTGGTGGCGGAGGACAACCTCATCAACCGCGAGGTGGCGCGGGCCCTGCTGCGGGCGGTGGACCTGGAAGTGGACTTCGCCGAGGACGGCCACGCCGCCGTCGAGATGGCCCGGCGCCGGGACCACGCCCTGGTGCTGATGGACATGCACATGCCCGGCCTGGACGGGCTGCAGGCCACGCGGGTGCTGCGCGAAGAGCCGGCGCTGCGCACGCTGCCCATCCTGGCCATGACGGCCAACGCCTTCGACGAGGACCGCGCCGCCTGCCTGGCCGCGGGCATGGACGACTTCGTCTCCAAGCCGGTGGAGCCCCAAGCGCTGTACGCCACGCTGTTGAAGTGGCTGGACCACGGGGCAGCCGCCTCCCGGTGAGGCCGGCCGGCGCATGCCTCTCCCGGAATACCCCGGCCCCTACCACGCCTTGCCACGAAAAAAGAAGCGCTCCGGTCTTTGGGTAACGAAGGGCATCCCGGCTCAATTCAGGCCCACTTTCATATCCTGAAAACTCCCCGGATCTTGAGATATTCGAGACCCGGGAATAAAAGCAGGTTACTTACCGTGCGAATCAAGCTTCACACGAAGCCACAAGGCCCCTTGAATCGGGGGGTGTTGAATATTTTGGTTAATGCGCATGGTGCGCTCCGGGTATCGCCTTGAAAAAGGTGACCGGTATTTTTTTCCTATATGGAGCCACAGCCCATGATGCACGCCAAACCCTGTCATAAACCCATGGCGGCATTTCCACGCCATGCGCTGTCGATACTTTCTCTGTGCGCGCTGGCGGCCTGCGGCGGCGGCCAGGGCAACTCCGCGTCCACCGGCGCCGGTGGGTCGGCCGTGGCGTCGCGGCCCATGTCCGCGGACGTGGACACCGGCGAGGACGACCACGAGGCGCCGGTGGACTTCGGTGCCGGCCCCGTGGGCGCGGCCGGCCCCGTCACCGAGACGCTGAAGCAGCTCAGCGCCGCCGGCGCGCTGGCGGACGTCAACAAGCCCGTGCTGCCGGCGCCCGCGGCCTACACCGCCGGGGTGTTCGGCCCGGCCTTCGCCTGGCCGGTGATGCCCATCCACATGGTGCTGCTGCCCGATGGCCGGGTGCTGGCCTACGGCACCGATGACAAGGGCGTGCAGGGCGCCGCGCTGCACTACGCCGTCTGGGACCCGAGCTGGGACCCGGCCGTGCCGGGGGCGGACATCTCGCCGTTCCAGTTGCTGCCCAACGTCACCGGGACGGACATCTTCTGCGGCACGCAGTTGGTACTGCCCTCTTCGGGCGAAGTGCTGCTGGCCGGCGGCGACCGCCCGGTCAACGGCAAGCGCAACTACGCCGTGGCGGACGTGAACTTCTTCAACCCGGCCGACAACTCGATGCGCCGCGACGCCGTGCCGATGAACTACCGCCGCTGGTACGGCACGGCCGTGACCACGGCGACGGGCGAGGTGGTGGTGATGGGCGGCCGGGACGACCGAGACTTTCCCGGCGTCGGCCTTTTCCCACCCACCGCCGCGACCTATTCCGCGACGCCGGAAATCTTCACGCCGGGCCTGGGCTGGCGCAGCCTCACCACGGCTCATAGCAACGAGGCCTTCGGCGAGATTCGCGGCAACTGGTGGTATCCGGAATCGTGGCTGGCGCCGGACGGACGCATATGGACCATCACCAACGACGGCTATTTCTACGCCCTCGACCCCGCCGGCACCGGCACCCTGACCAAATTCGACGCCAAACTCCAGGGCACGAACTGGAACACCCTTTCGTTGATGTACGCGCCGGGAAAGATTCTTTCCGTGCGCAACACCACTTCGGTGGCGCTGGTGGATATCCAGAGTGGATTGCCGGTTATCACGCCCGCGGCGCCGCTGAGCACGGCGCGCAAATGGGGTTTCGGCACGGTGCTGGCGGACGGCACGGTGTGGGTCAACGGCGGCTCGGTGGATGCGAACACCCTGGCGGACGCGGTGTACACGAGCGAGTTGTTCGACCCGGCCACCGGGCAATGGACGCCGACCGCCTCGGCGACGAAGGCGCGCATGTACCACAGCAGCTCGCTGCTGCTGCCCAGCGGCGCGGTGCTCACCGGCGGCGGCGGCTCGCCGGGGCCGGTGCGCAACCTCAACGCCGAGCTGTATTACCCGTCCTACCTGTTCAACCCGGATGGCAGCGAGGCTACGCGGCCGGTGATCGGTGACGTCGCGCCCGCGGCCTTCGCCTGGTCCAGCGCCTTCACGGTGGCGCTGGCCAGCCCCGCGACCATCGAACGGGTGATGCTGGTGCGCACGGGCTCCTCGACGCACTCCTTCAACAACGAGCAGCGTGCCCTGGCGCTGCCCTTCACGCAGCTGGACGGCCAGACGCTCTCCGTCACCGCCCCGGCCAGCGCCACCGAGATGCCGCCGGGCTACTACATGCTGTTCGTGCTGCAGCGCAATGCGCTGGCGCCGGAAGGGCAGGCGCGGCTGGTGCCGTCGGTGGCGCGGATCGTGAAGCTCGGTTGAGCGGCGCCCGGCGGCCGTGTCGCAGGCCGCCGGCCCGGCCCTCGGCTCCAGCGCTCACTTCGGCTGCGGCACCACGCGCAGGTACGGCTTGGGCGCTTTCCAGCCGTCGGGGAACAGTTTCTTGGCGTCGTCGTCGCTGACCGAGCCGGCGATGATCACGTCCTCGCCCTGCTTCCAGTTCACCGGCGTGGCGACCTTGTGCTTCGCGGTGAGCTGGATCGAGTCCAGCACGCGCAGGATCTCGTCGAAGTTGCGCCCGCTGGTCATTGGGTACGTCATCATCATCTTGATGCGCTTGTCCGGGCCGATGATGAACACCGAGCGCACCGTGGCGTTGGTGGCCGCGGTGCGGCCCTCGGAGGTGCCGGGCTCCTCGGCCGGCAGCATGTTGTAGAGCTTGGCGACGTTGAGGTCGGTGTCGCCGATCATCGGGTACTTCGGGCGGTGGCCCTGCGTTTCCTCGATGTCGTTGCACCAGCGATCGTGAGCGTCCACGGGGTCGATGGACAGGCCGATGAGCTTGGCGCCGCGGCGGGTGAACTCGGGCTCGATCTTGGCCATGTAGCCCAGCTCGGTGGTGCACACCGGCGTGAAGTCCTTGGGGTGCGAGAACAGGATCGCCCAGTCGTTGCCGATCCACTCGTGGAAGCGGATCGGCCCCTGCGTGGTCTGGGCCGTGAAGTCCGGGGCGATGTCGTTGATGCGCAAGCTCATGACGGGCCTCCTCTGGCAATGGACCGGAACCGGAAATTGTTCCGCTCCAGCCCCCGCATGCCAAGCATGCGCCGGTGAACATCCGCAACCACGCCCGCCACCGGCCACGGCGCGCTTTGCACTGTTGAAATGGTCTTTGGTGCTGGAGCCCAATCGCGCTGTGGTTGTCAGCGGCAAGGGACTGAAATGGCGCTGGAGCTGGACGGGGCACTGCGGGAACGCCTGCGCCACTGGGCGCAGCAGGGTTATCCGTGGGAATGCTGCGGGCTGCTGCTGGGCCGCGGCGCCGAGGGCGTGGTGCGTGTGGTTGAGGTGACATCGGCGCGCAACCTCAACACCGAGCGCGCGCAGGACCGCTTCGAGCTCGACCCGCAGGACTTCCTGCGCGCCGACACCCTGGCGCGCGAGCGCGGCCTGGAGATCGTGGGCGTGTGGCACACGCACCCGGACCACCCGGCCGTGCCCTCGGCCACCGACCTCGAAAGCGCCTGGGAGGGCTGGTCGTACCTCATCCTGTCCGTGGCTGCGCAGGGCGTGCAAGCGATGCGCTCGTGGCGGCTGGCGGGGCGGGAGTTCGTTGAGGAGCACGTCTCATGAGCACCGTTCATGTCCGCATCCCGATGCCGCTGCGCGGCTGCACCGGCGGCGCCGACGAGGTCGAAGTGCAGGCCGCCACCGTGGGCGAGGCGCTGCACGCGCTGGTCGGCCGGCACGCGAGCCTGTCGCCGCGGCTGCTGTCCCCCGAGGGCACGCTGCGGCCCTTCGTCAACGTCTTCGTCGGCGATCGCGACGTGCGCGCGCTGCGCGGGCTGGACACGCCGCTGTCCGAAGGCGACGTGCTGGCCGTGATTCCCGCGGTGGCCGGCGGCAGCGCCCAGGAGGTGCTGGCCGAGCTCAAGGCGCGCATCCCGGAGATCGCGCCGCGCGAGGCGCTGGCGCAGCAGGCGCGCGGCGCGCTGCTCGTGGACGTGCGTGAGCCCGACGAGATCGCGCAGGGCACGGCGCCCGGCGCGCTGCGGCTGGGGCGCAGCTTCCTGGAGCTGCGCATCGAGCGCGCGGCGCCGGACCCGCGCCAGCCGCTGATCCTCATGTGCGGCAGCGGCGCCCGCTCGCTGTTCGCCGCGGCCGACCTCGCGCGCCTAGGCTACGCGAGCGTGTGCTCGCTGGCGGGCGGCTTCACGCGCTGGAAGGGTGAAGGTTTACCCGTGGAGGTGCCGCCGACGCTGGACGCGGCGGCGCGCGAGCGCTACTCGCGCCACCTGCTCATGCCCGAGGTCGGCGAAGCCGGGCAGGTGAAGCTGCAGGCGTCGAAGGTGCTGCTGGTAGGCGCCGGCGGCCTGGGCTCTCCGGCGGCCTACTACCTGGCCGCGGCCGGCGTGGGCACGCTGGGCATCGTGGACCACGACGTGGTGGACCGCAGCAACCTGCAGCGCCAGATCCTGCACAACGACGCGCGCGTGGGCACGTCCAAGGTCGCCTCGGCGCGGCAGACGCTGGAGGCGCTGAACCCGACGGTCAAGGTCGTGGGCCACGAGGAGCACCTGAGCAGCGCCAACGTCGAGCGCATCTTCGGCGGCTACCAGCTGGTGGTGGACGGCTGCGACAACTTCGCCACCCGTTACCTGGTCAACGACGCCTGCGTCAGGCTGAAGCTGCCCAACGTGCACGGCTCGGTGTACCGCTTCGAGGGACAGGTGAGCGTGTTCTGGCCGGCGCGGCCGCAACGGCCCGGACCCTGCTACCGCTGCCTCTACCCCGAGCCGCCGCCGCCGGAGTACGCGCCCTCGTGCGCCGAGGCCGGTGTGCTGGGCGTGCTGCCGGGTGTGATCGGGCTGCTGCAGGCCACCGAGGCGCTGAAGATCCTGCTGGGCGTGGGCGAGCCGCTGGTGGGGCGGCTGCTGTACTTCGACGCGCTGCGCGCGAGCTTCTCCACGCTGCAGCTGCAGCGCGACCCGGACTGCCGCTACTGCGGCGAGGGCCGCGCCTTCCCGGGCTACGTGGACTACGAGCGCTTCTGCGCCAGCGCCGCCGCATGAACGCCCCATCGCAACGGCCCGCCGCACAGGCGCTGCTGGCGCGCGTGGGCCACACGCCGCTGGTGGAACTGCGGCTGCCGGCGCTGGCGCGCAGCGGGACGCGGCTGTTCGCCAAGCTGGAGAGCGTGAACCCCGGCGGCTCGGTGAAGGACCGGCCCGTGGCACGCATGCTGGTGCAGGCGCTGGACGCCGGCCGCTTCGAGGGCGGGCGCCGGCTGCTCGACTCCTCCTCGGGCAATGCCGGCATCTCCTACGCGATGCTGGGCGCGGCGCTGGGCATCCCGGTGACGATCGTGGTGCCCGGCAACGCGAGCCGGGAGCGGCTGGACCGCATCGCCGCGCACGGCGCCGAGCTGATCGTCACCGACCCGATCGAAGGCTACGACTTCGCGCTGCGCGAGGCGCGGCGCCTGGCGGCGGCGCAGCCCGAGCGCTACTGGCACTGCGACCAGTACGGCAACGCGGACAACTGGCGCGCGCATTACGAGGGCACGGGCGGCGAGATCCTGGAGCAGGTGCATGCGCTCACCGGCGGCGCGCCCGACGCCTTCGTGGCCGGCGTGGGCACCGGGGGCACGCTGACCGGCGTCGGGCGGCGGCTGCGCGAGGCGAACCCGGGCGTGCACCTTGCGGCCGTCATCCCGGAGATCTTTCCGGGCATCGAGGGGCTCAAGCCGCTGGGCCACCCGGGCGACATCGTGCCCGCGATCCTGGACGAGTCGTTGATCAATGAACGACTGCCGGTGGCGCTGGAGGACGCCGTGGCGACATGCCGCGAACTGGCGCGGCAGGGGCTGTTCGTGGGGCCGTCCTCCGGCGCCTTCGTGCATGGGGCGCTGGCGTTGGCTGCGCGCGGGAGTTGGCGGACGGTCGTGACGGTGCTGTCGGATACGGGGGAGCGGTATACGTCTACGGGGATGTGGGAGAGGGACGGATAGCGGCGCTGGCGCCGCCACCGATCCGCCTCAGTGACCGTGGTGCCCCGCAAACGGCTCGAACCGCGCCTGCGCCGCCGGCTGCCCGCCCACGCTCAAGGACACGATCGCCTTCATCCCGGGCTGCGGCACGTAGGCGCCGCTGCCCTTGAGCACGTTCTCGCCCGCGGGCTGCAACGCGATGGTGGTCTTCTGGCCGCCCGACAGCAGCGTGATGCTGCCGCTGGCGCCCTGCGTCGGCACCTTCGCACCGGCGTGGTCCGTGACGTACACGGCCACCGGCAGCGCGTCGCCCTTGGCGCCCGGCGCGGCCACGACCAGCTCGTAGTGGTGGATGCCCGCAGCGCGCAACTGCCCGCCGTTGGGCGCCTTCACCTTGTCCAGCGTGGCGTCGTCGTGCGCCAGGGCGGCACCGCCAACGCTCAGCATCAGGGCGGCGATCAGGGCATGGATGGTTCTCATGGGGTTCTCCTTTCAGGGTTGGGAACAAGAAACGGTTGCGTTCAGAAGCTCTGGGTGGCCCGGGTTTCGAGCAGGCGCCTGGTGGGGCCTTCTCCCCAGCGCCGGTACATGAGCGGCGTGAGCAGCGTGTCCAGCAGCGTGGAGCTCACCAGGCCGCCGAAGATCACGACGGCCACCGGGTGCAACACCTCCTTGCCCGGCGCGTCGGCGGCCAGCAGCAGAGGGGTCAGGGCGAAAGCGGCCACCAGCGCCGTCATCAGCACCGGCGTCAGCCGCTCCAGCGAGCCGCGCACGACCATCGCGTCGCCGAAGCGCTCGCCTTCGAAGGCGCACAGGTTGACGTAGTGGCTGATCTTCAGGATGCCGTTGCGCGTGGCGATGCCCGTGAGCGTGATGAAGCCCACCAGCGCCGCCACCGACAGCGGCTGCCCCGACAGCCACAGCGCCACCACGCTGCCCACCAGCGCCAGCGGGATGTTGCCCATCACGATCAGCGCCAGCACGGTGGAGCGGTAGCGCGCGTAGAGCACGCCGAACACCAGCGCGAGCGAGACGCCCGCCAGCAGCGCAATGAGCCGTGAGGCCTCCTCCTGCGCCTGGAACTGCCCTTCCAGCGCCGTGAAGTAGCCCGCCGGCAGCGGCGTGGCCGCCACCGCGGCGCGGATGTCCGCCACCACGGCGGAGAGCTCGCGCCCGGCCGCGTTGGCCGAGATCACGATGCGCCGGCGCGCGTTCTCGCGCCCGATCTGGTTCGGGCCCTCGCCCTCCTCCACCTGCGCCAGCGCCGACAGCGGCACATGCCCGCCGGGCGTCTCGATCAGCAGCGCGCGCAGCGCCTGCGGCGCGCGCATGTCCTCCGGCAGCCGCACCAGCAGGTCGATGCGCCGCGGCCCTTCCACCAGCTGCGCGATGCGCTCGCCCTCGATCAGTTGTTCCAGGCCGCGCAGCACCGCGCCGGGCGCCACGCCGTGGCGCGCCGCGGCGTCGTAGTCCAGCCGGATCTTCAGTTGCGGAATCAACACCTGCTTCTCGACCTGCAGGTCGGCCACGCCGGGGATGGCGGCCAAGCGTCCGCGCAGACCTTCGGCCAGGCCGCGCAGCGTGTCCAGGTCGTCGCCGTAGACCTTGAGCGCGATCTGCGCCCGCACGCCGGAGAGCAGGTGGTCCAGCCGGTGCGAGATCGGCTGCCCGACGCTCACCGAGGCCGGCAGCACCGCCAGCCGCGCGCGCAGCTCCTGCACCACCGCCTCGCGCGGACGCTGCGAGGTGTGCAGGTCCACGTCCATCTCGGTGTAGTGCACGCCCTCGGCATGCTCGTCCAGCTCGGCGCGGCCGGTGCGCCGGCCCACGCGCACCACCTCCGGCACCTGCAGCGCCAGCTGCTCGGCCAGCGTGCCGATGCGGTTCGACGCCTCCAGCGAGGTGCCGGGGTTGAGCAGCACGTTGACGGTCAGCGTGCCCTCGTTGAAGGGCGGCAGGAAACTGCGCGGAAACTGCGCCGCCGCGACGGCCGCCAGCCCCACCGCCAGCGCCGCGCCGGCCAGCAGCAACTGGTCGTGCCTGAAGGACCAGGCCAGCAGCCGCGTATCCCAGGCCTTGAGCTTGCGAACCAGCGGGGTGTCGCCATGGTGCAGCCGCTTCATGCGCGGCAGCAGGTAAAAACACAGCGCGGGCGTGACGGTGGTCGCCACCAGCATCGAGGCCAGGATCGAGACGATGTAGGCCACGCCCAGCGGCGTGAACAGCCGGCCCTCGATGCCCGGCAGCGCGAACAGCGGGATGAACACCAGCACCACGATGGCGGTGGCGACAACCACGCCGGAGCGCACTTCCTTCGATGCGTCCGCCACCACCTCCAGCACCGGCCGCGGCTGCGCCAGCGCGCGGTTCTCGCGCAGGCGGCGCAGCACGTTCTCCACGTCCACCACCGCGTCATCGACCAGCTCGCCGATGGCGATGGCCAGGCCGCCGAGCGTCATCGTGTTGATGGACAGGTTGAGCCAGTGGAACACCACCGCCGTGATCAGCAAGGACAGCGGTATCGCGGTGAGCGAGATCAGCGTGGTGCGCACGTTGAGCAGGAAGGCGAACAGCACGATCGCCACCATCAGCGCGCCGTCGCGCAGCGCCTCGGCCACGTTGCCGATGGAGCGCTCGATGAAATCCGCCTGCCGGAACAGGAACTCCGGCGCCGCCATGCCCGCCGGGCGGCTGCGGCCCAGCTCGTCCATCGCGGCTTCCACCGCGCGCGTGAGCCGCACGCTGTCGGCATCGGGTTGCTTCTGCACCGACAGGATCACGGCCGGCTTGGCCCCGTAGCTGCCGTCGCCGCGCTTGACCGCCGGCGCCACCTGCACCTCGGCGAGCTGGCGCAGCAGCACGGGCTGGCCGCCCTTGACCGCGACGACCAGGTTGCGCAGCGCCTCCACGTCGGTGCTGCGGCCGATCTGGCGAATCAGCAGCTCGCGCCCCTGCGCCTCCAGGAAGCCGCCGCTGGTGTTGGCGCCGAAGTCGCGCAGCGCGCGGTCCAGCTCTTCGCGCGCCACGCCCAGCGCGCGCAGCTGCGCCGGGTCGGGCTCGACGCGGAACTGCCGCACCTGCCCGCCGATGCTCACCACCTGCGCCACGCCCGGCAGTGTCAGCAGCCGCGGGCGCACCACGGTATCGGCGTAGTCGCGCACCGCCATCGGGCTGATCCGCGCGGGGTTGGCCGGCAACGCCAGCAGCAGCACCTCACCCATGATCGAGGCGATGGGCCCCAGCTGCGGCACCACGCCCGGCGGCAGCTGCTCGCGCACCAGGTTCAGCCGCTCATTGACCAGCTGGCGGTTGCGGTGGATGTCGCTGCCCCACTCGAACTCCACGTACACCACCGAGAGGCCGATGCCCGAGGTCGAGCGCACGCGCGTGACACCCGGCATGCCGTTCATGCTGGCTTCGACGGGGAAGGTGACCAGCTGCTCCACCTCCTCCGGCGCCATGCCGCCGGCCTCGGTCATGAGCGTGACGGTGGGTTTGTCCAGCGCGGGGAACACGTCCACCGGCATGCGCTGCAGGCTCAGCAGGCCGTAGGCCACCAGCAGCAGCGCCGCGCCCAGCACGAACAGGCGCTGGCGCAGGCTGAAGTTGATGAGGCGATCGAACATCGATACGGCCCTTTCAGCGCACCTGCGACAGCAGCGCGGCGCCGGAAGTGACGACGCGCTCGCCCGGCTTCAGGCCCTCGCGCACGGCCACGCTGTCCGCGCCCAGCGGTTCACCGCGCACGCGGCGCGGCTCGAAGCGCTCGGGGTCGGCATGCACCCAGACGATGCTTTCGCCGGCGCCGTTGCGCGTGACGGCGCTGCCGGGCAGCGCCGCGCCGGGCGCCTCGCCGCGCGTGCGCACGGTGAGCTTCACCGGCTGGCCCACGGCCAGCGACGCGGCGCCTTCCAGCACGCGAAAGCGCATGGGCAACGCCTGCTCGCGCAGCAGCCGGCCGGCACCGGCGGGCTGGAGTTTCAGCGTCGTGCCACCGGCCTGGCCCTCGGCGGACACCACCTTGGCGGGCAGGCTCAGGTCGTAGGCCGGCGCCTCCACCGCCAGCCGGGTGGGATCGACCACTTCGAACAGCAGCGCCTTGGCGTCCACCACCTCGCCGGCAACCACCTCGACGGCGCTGAGCACGCCGTCCACGGGCGCGGCGAGGGGTTGCGGCGCGTCCAGGCTGGCGGCCAGCGCGGCCTGGCGCTGTTTCAGCGCCCGCAGCTCGACGCGCGCGGATTCCATCTCCTTGGCCGGGACGGAGCCTTCGAGCTGCTCCAGGCGCGCGATGCGGCGCTCGGCCAGCGCCACCTGGGCGCCCAGCTCGGCCTGCTGCGCCAGGCGGTCGCCACGCTCCAGCGAGCTGGTGGCGGGTTTCAGCCAGGCGATGACCTCGCCCTTGCGCACCTTCTGGCCCAGCACCGGGAAGGCCTTGCCCGCGGGCACGACCGTGCCCGGCTGCGTGGCCTGGATGCGCCCGCCGCTGCCGGGCTCGACCACGACGCGGCCGTTGAGCTCCACGCCCGCGCTCAGCGGCGCGATGGCCACGGGCTGCGTGCGCACGGCCAGCAGGCGCTGTACGTGCTTGGGCATGAACAGCGAGCCGTCGGGCAGGCGCGCGGAGGCCTCCAGGCTGGCGGCGCCGGCCGGAGCGGCGCCGTCGGGGCGGGCGGCGGACGGGCCGGCGGCGGGAACTGCGGTCTCGGGTTGATCGTGGGAGTGGTCCTCGCCGCCGTGGGCGTGGGCGAGGGGGAGCGCGGTGGCGAGGGCCAGGAACAGGGTGATGAAGGAAAGGCGAGGCGTTATTGCAGGGCGAAGCACGGCTGGCAGCCCTTCTATTCCGTCATTCCCGCGAAGGCGGGAATCCAGGCGGCCCCACATCAGCCCGAAGCCTAGGTGCGGCGAACCAAACCCCAAGCCCCGGCGTTCAACCCGATCTGCTTGCGGCGGCTTGGGGGCCGCCTGGATTCCCGCCTTCGCGGGAATGACGAAGTAATTGGCGAGGCAACTCAGCTCTCGGCCAACGTTCAGCCACTGTCCCTGGACAGCAGTCCGCCCTCGCGGGCATGACGGAACAGTGGGTGCAGCACCTCGGCTGACGGGATACGAGAGAACGCCATTGCCCCGTACAGAGCGGGCCTCTTGTCGATTCATAGCCATCGCTTCCTCCTCACCGCCGCGCCGGCAAGGCACGCCGACGCCGCAGCGCCGACACCCCCGCCATCGCCACCGCCATACCCACCGCCCCGAGCGCCATCCAGCCCACCGGCCCGGCCCACGCGGCACGCGGCGAGGTTTCTCCCGCAACCACGGCAGCGCCCTGGCCAGCGCCCTCCGCCCGCGCCACCACCAGCGGCGCACCCAGCAGGTCCATGTCGCTGCCCGCCTGCACCGTGAAGGTCAGCGGATGCGAACCCGGCGCCGGAGCCTGATCCAGCTTCAGCTCGTACACGCCGGGCGAGACCTCGGCCGCCTGGCCGTTGGCGCCAGCGCCTTCCACCTCCACCACGGCGCCTTCCACCGGCGCGTTGGTGGGCGTGGCATCGAGCCACAGCAGCAGCCGGCCGCCGGGCTCCAGCACGCCGACCAGCTCGAACAGCTCCGAGTGCGCCGTGACGCGCGGCAGCAGCGGCCGGGCATTGACCACCGCCGGCGGGCCGTGATCCTCCCCTTCATGGGCGCGAACGGCTTCGGTCCACAGGCCCAGCAGCAGGGCCAGGGCAAAGACGAGATATCGGTTCATGGCAGCACTCCAAGGGCTTGCCGCAGGCGCGAGACGGCCGCGTGGCGCGCCACCTCCAGCCGGCGCTGGTCCGCCTGCGCGTCGAAGGCGGCGGCGCGAGCGCGCAGCAACGTGGGCAGGTCGCTCTCGCCCAAAGAAAAGGATTTATTCGTCAGCGCCAGCGTGTCGGCCGTGAGCGCGGCGCGACGCGCGGCCAGCGCGGCCTTGGCCTGCACCGTGTCGCGCTCGCGCTGCGCGGCGTCGATCTCCAGATCCAGTTGCGCCTGCAACTTCACCTCGCCCGCCTGGGCTTCGAGCAGCTCGGCGCGCACTTCGGCGCTGTCGCGCAGCCGCCTCGGCGCGGAGGACAGCGGCAGCGTCAGCCGCAGGCCGACGGCGTTGGCGTAGGTTTCGCTTGCATCGCCCCGCTCCCGCACCAGCCGCAGCGCGACCTCGGGCGTCTCGCGCGTGCTGCGCTCCACGAGTTGCAGCCGCGCCTGCGCCAGCCGCACCGCGGCGGCGGCAGCCGCCAAGCGCGGGTGCGTGGCCGGGCGCTCCTCCACGGCGACGGGCCCTTCG
>NZ_CALAOH010000031.1 GCF_937926365.1 uncultured Azohydromonas sp.
ACGACCTGTTCCCGGCCACGCGCGAGCAGTTCAACGGCTTCATCGCGGCCGAGTCGAAGAAGTACGCCGAGGTCATCCAGCGCGCCAAGGTCTCGCTGGACTGAACCTAGGAGAGCACCCGCCATGGACGATCCCAAGCAATGGCACATCGGCCTCGTCGGCTACGGCGAGGTGGGCCGCATCCTGGCCGAGGACCTGCGCCAGCAGGGCCTGACGGTCTTCGCCTACGACCTCAAGCTCGATGCGCCCGCGACGGCCGAGGCGCTGGTGGCGCATGCGCGCGTCCATGGCGTGAGCCTGTCCACCTCGCATGCCGACCTGGCCGCGCGCGCCGATTTCATCGTCAGCGCCGTCACCGCGAGCCAGGCCGTGCCGGTGGCGCAGGCCTGCGTGGCGGGCATCCGGGCCGGCACCTTCTTCCTGGACTTCAACTCCGCCTCGCCCGGCGCCAAGCAGCGCGCCGCGGAGCTGATCGGCGCCGCGGGCGGGCGCTACGTCGAAGGCGCGGTGATGACCTCCGTCCCGCCCTACCGCATCCGCGTGCCGCTGCTGCTGGGCGGCCCGGACGCGCGCGCGCTGGAGCCGCTGGTCAACGCCCTGGGCTTCGACGCCAAGGTCAGCAGCGAGAAGTTGGGCGTGGCTTCCGCCACCAAGATGTGCCGCAGCGTGATGATCAAGGGCCTGGAGGCCATGGTCATCGAAAGCTTTACATCGGCTCGCCACTATGGCGTCGAGGATGCGGTGATCGCCTCGCTGCAGGAAACCTTTCCCGGCATCGACTGGGAGAAGCAGGCGGCCTACTTCTTCCAGCGCGTGATCGAGCACGGCCGCCGCCGCAGCGAGGAAGTGCGCGAGGTGGCCGAGACGGTGCGCGAGGCCGGCCTCACGCCCTGGAGCGCCGCCGGCACCGCCGAGCGCCAGGCCTGGGTCGCCGACCTGGCCGACCAGGGCCTGTTCGGCCCCAAGGGCACCAAGGAATTCGCCCGCAGCCCCGATTGGCGCACCGAAGCCGATCGCATCCTGGCCCACGTCAAGAAGGACTGAATGATGAGCAAACCCACCACCGGTGACTTCACCAAGACCTCCGGCTGGCTCGACTGGTACGAGGGCCCGGCCAAGCCCGCCTTCCAGGTGCCGCCCGGCAGCGTCGATGCGCACTGCCACGTCTTCGGCCCGGGCGAGAAGTTCCCCTACGCCCCGGAGCGCAAGTACACGCCCTGCGACGCGTCCAAGGACCAACTCTTCGCGCTGCGCGACCACCTCGGTTTCGCGCGCAACGTGATCGTGCAGGCCACCTGCCACGGCGCCGACAACCGCGCGCTGGTGGACGCGCTGCTGCACAGCGAGGGCAAGGCCCGCGGCGTGGCCACCGTCAAGCGCAGCGTCAGCGACGCGGAGCTGCAGGCGCTGCACGACGCCGGCGTGCGCGGCGTGCGCTTCAACTTTGTCAAGCGGCTCGTGGACTTCACGCCCAAAGACGAGCTGATGGAGATTGCCGGCCGCATTGCCAAGCTCGGCTGGCACGTGGTCATTTATTTCGAGGCGGTCGATCTCCCGGAGCTGTGGGACTTCTTCACCGCGCTTCCGACCACCGTGGTGGTGGACCACATGGGCCGGCCGGACGTGACGAAGCCCATCGACGGGCCGGAGTTCGAGCTGTTCCTGCGCTTCATGCGCGAGCACGGCAACGTCTGGAGCAAGGTGAGCTGCCCCGAGCGCCTGTCGGTGAGCGGCCCCCCGGCCCTGAACGGCGAGCGCAACGCCTACCGCGACGTGGTGCCCTTCGCACGCCGCGTGGTGGAGGAGTTCCCGGACCGCGTGCTGTGGGGAACCGACTGGCCGCACCCGAACCTCAAGGGCCACATGCCCGACGACGGGCTGCTGGTGGACTTCATCCCGCACATCGCCCCCACGGCCGAGCTGCAGCGCCAGCTGCTGGTGGACAACCCGATGCGGCTGTACTGGCCCGAGGAAGTCAGCAAGTAAGGAGACCTCCATGGCACTGGAAAAACCGTACAAGGACGTGCCTGGCACGACCATTTTCGACGCCGACCAGTCCCGCAAGGGGTACTGGCTCAACCAGTTCTGCATGTCGCTGATGAAGGCCGAGAACCGCGAGAAGTTCAAGGCCGACGAGCGCGCCTACCTGGACCAGTGGGCGATGACGGAAGAGCAGAAGCAGGCCGTGCTCGACCGCGACCTCAACCGCTGTATCGCCCTGGGCGGCAACATTTACTTCCTGGCCAAGATCGGCGCCACCGACGGCCGCAGCTTCCAGCAGATGGCCGGCAGCATGACCGGCATGACCGAGGAAGAGTACCGGCAGATGATGGCCGCCGGCGGCCGCTCCGCCGAAGGCAACCGCTATGCCGGCGAGCACGGCGATGCGCAGCCCCACCGCCAGCCGCAGGGCGCGGCCGGACAGAAAAAAGGCAACTGACATGGCCCGCATCACCGCATCCGTCTACACCTCGCACGTGCCGGCCATCGGGGCCGCCCTGGACCTGGGCAAGACCCAGGAGCCCTACTGGCAGCCGGTGTTCCAGGGCTACGACTTCTCCAAGCAGTGGGAGAAGGAGAACAAGCCCGACGTGATCTTCCTGGTCTACAACGACCACGCCACGGCCTTCAGCCTGGACATCATTCCCACCTTCGCCATCGGCACGGGGGCGGAGTTCCAGCCCGCCGACGAGGGCTGGGGCCCGCGCCCGGTGCCCAAGGTCATCGGCCATCCGGAGCTGGCCTCGCACATCGCGCAGTCCGTGATCCAGGACGACTTCGACCTGACCATCGTCAACAGGATGGACGTGGACCACGGCCTGACGGTGCCGCTGTCGCTGATGTTCGGCCAGCCCGAGGCCTGGCCCTGCCCGGTGATTCCCTTCGCGGTCAACGTGGTGCAGTACCCCGTGCCCAGCGGCCGGCGCTGCTTCAATCTGGGCAAGGCCATCCGCAAGGCGGTGGAGAGCTATGACGAGCCGCTCAACGTGCAGATCTGGGGCACCGGCGGCATGAGCCACCAGCTGCAGGGCCCGCGCGCGGGGCTGATCAACCGCGAGTGGGACAACGCCTTCCTGGACAAGCTGATCGACGACCCGGAAGCCGCCGCCAGCATCCCGCACATCGACTACGTGCGCGAGGCCGGCAGCGAGGGCATCGAGCTGGTGATGTGGCTGATCGCGCGCGGCGCGATGAGCGACGTCAACGGCGGCCCGAAGCCCACCGTCAAGCACCGCTTCTATCACGTGCCCGCTTCGAACACGGCCGTGGGCCACCTCATCCTGGAGAACAACTGACATGAGCAACCAAACGATCAAGGTCGCGCTGGCCGGCGCCGGCGCCTTCGGCATCAAGCACCTGGACGGCATCAAGAACATCGACGGCGTCGAGGTGGTCTCGCTCGTCAGCCGCGACCTGGAGAAGACGCGCGAGGTGGCCGAGAAGTACGGCATCAAGCACGTGACCACCGACCTGGCCGACAGCCTGGCGCTGCCGGAGGTGGACGCCGTGATCCTGTGCACGCCCACGCAGATGCACGCCGCGCAGGCCATCCAGTGCCTGAAGGCCGGCAAGCACGTGCAGGTGGAGATTCCGCTGGCCGACAAGCTGGAGGACGCGCAGGAAGTGGTGCGGCTGCAGAAGGAGACGGGCCTGGTGGCGATGTGCGGCCACACCCGCCGCTTCAACCCCAGCCACCAGTGGATCCACAGGAAGATCGAGGCCGGCGAATTCAACATCCAGCAGATGGATGTGCAGACCTTCTTCTTCCGCCGCACCAACATGAACGCGCTGGGCCAGCCGCGCAGCTGGACCGACCACCTGCTGTGGCACCACGCCGCGCACACGGTGGACCTGTTCGCCTACCAGTGCGGCAGCCCGATCGTGAAGGCCAACGCGGTGCAGGGCCCCATCCATCCGCAGCTGGGCATCGCCATGGACATGAGCATCCAGCTCAAGGCCGCCAACGGCGCGATCTGCACGCTGTCGCTGTCCTTCAACAACGACGGCCCGCTGGGCACCTTCTTCCGCTACATCGGCGACAGCGGCACCTACATCGCCCGCTACGACGACCTGGTCAGCGGCAAGGAGGAGAAGATCGACGTGTCCAAGGTCGATGTGTCGATGAACGGCATCGAGCTGCAGGACCGCGAGTTCTTCGCCGCCATCCGCGAAGGCCGCGAGCCCAACTCCAGCGTGGCGCAGGTGCTGCCCTGCTACGAGGTGCTGCACCAGCTGGAGCAGCAGCTCAACGCGGATCTGTGACATGTACCCGTCACACCCGCGAAGGCGGGTGTCCACGAACACCGAGCGGCCGCGTATCGGCATGCGTGGATGCCCGCCTTCGCGGGCATGACGGAATTTCTTGAAACCAGAGCTTTGATCGACAGAGGAATGAGCCTCATGCAGCAGCGTCGCATTGGTCCCTTCAGCGTCTCGGCCCTCGGCCTGGGTTGCATGAACCTCAGCCACGCCTACGGCGTGCCGCCGCCGCCGCAGGAAGGCGAGCGGCTGCTGCTGCGGGCGCTCGACCTGGGCGTCACGCTCTTCGACACCGCGGCCCTCTACGGCTTCGGCGCCAACGAGACGCTGGTCGGGCGGGCACTGAAGCCCCATCGGGACCGCTTCACGCTTGCCAGCAAGGGCGGCATGGCCGGCGTCAAGGGCGAGGACGGCGTGACGCGCCGCGTCATCGACGGCCGCCCCGAGACCCTGCGCCGCAACTGCGAGGACAGCCTGCAGCGCCTGGGCGTGGAGGTGATCGACCTCTACTACCTGCACCGCCTGGACATGCAGGTGCCGATCGAGGAATCGGTGGGCGCCATGGCCGACCTGGTGCGCGAGGGCAAGGTGCGCACGCTGGGCCTGTCGGAGGTGTCGGCCGAGACGCTGCGCCGCGCGCATGCCGTGCACCCGATCGCCGCGCTGCAGACCGAGTACTCGCTGTGGACGCGCAACCCGGAGATCGCGGTGCTGCAGGCCTGCCGCGAGCTGGGCGTGGCCTTCGTCGCCTTCAGCCCGGTGGGCCGCGGCTTCCTGGCCGGCGGGCTGACGGACGTGTCCACGCTGGACGCCAAGGACATCCGCCGCGCCATGCCGCGTTTCACGCCGGAGAACTACGCGCGCAACCTGGAGCTGTTCGAGGGCCTGCGGCGCATCGCCCAGGCGCGCGGCTGCACCCCGGCGCAGCTGTCGCTGGCCTGGCTGCTGGCGCAGGGCGAGGACATCGTGCCCATCCCCGGCACCACCAGCCTCGCGCACCTGGAAGAGGACCTGGCCGCGGTGGACGTGACGCTGGACGCCGCGACGCTGGCCGAGCTGGATGCGCTGATCAACCAGCGCACCGTGGCCGGTGCCCGCTACAACGCCGCCACGCAGCAGGAAATCGACACCGAGGAGTTCTGAGGTGATCCCGCGCCGCCGCCTGGTTGCCGCCGCAACGCTGCTGCCGCTGGCCGGCGCGGTGCGGGCGCAAGGCAATTTCCCATCGAAGCCGATCACGCTGGTCGTGCCCTTCGCGCCCGGCGGCGTGGCGGACCTCACGGCCCGCGCCGTGGCCGAACCCATGGCCAGGAGCCTGGGCCAGAGCATCGTGGTGGACAACCGGCCCAGCGCCGGCAGCATCGTCGCCTCGCAGGCGGTGGCGCGCGCCGCGCCGGACGGGCACACGCTGCTGCTCATGAGCAACAGCAACGCGCTGAGCGTGTCGCTGTTCAAGAAGCTGCCCTACGACACGCTGCGCGACTTCGCGCCCGTGGGGCTGCTGGGCGTGTTCGACATCGGCCTGTTCGTGCCCGCGGGCTCGCGCTTCAGCCGGCTCCAGGACCTGATTGCTTACGCCAAGGCCAACCCGGGCAAGCTGACCATTGCCACCATCTCTGCCGGCAGCACCCAGCACCTGGCGGCCGAGATGTTCAAGCGCGAGGCCGGCATCGACGCGCTGGTGGTCCCGTACAAGGGCACGCCGGCGGTGGTGAGCGCGCTGCGCGGCGGCGAGGCCGACGTGGCGTTCGAGATCCTGGCGCCGGTGCTGGGGCAGGTGGGCGGCGGCGTGCTGCGGGCGCTGGCCGTGTCCTCCGACAAGCGCAACCCCGCGCTGCCGCAGGTGCCAACCGTGCAGGAGTCCGGGGTGCTGCGCTACGCGGTGGCCTCGTGGAACGCGCTGGCGGTGCCCGCGGCCACGCCAGCGGCGGTGATCGCGCGCCTGAACCAGGCCGCTCGCGAGGCGGTGGCGACGCCGGCCGTGCAGCAGCGCCTGGGCGTCCTGGGCGTGCGCCTGGCGTCCGGCACGCCGGCGCAGCTGGGCGATCTGCTCAAGAGCGAGATCGCGCACTGGGGCACGGTGATCCGGGCGGCCGGCATCCAGCCGGAGTAGGGCAGAGTAGGGCGGAGTAGGGCGCCGCGGCCGGCGACTGGCTGCGCTGCGCCCGGCGCCGTGGGCGATGGCGACATCGGCACGTTGGCTGCTCGCGATCCCGCGCGAGACCCCGGGCTGCCCGCCAGGCACGCCTGCAGCGGCCACCGGCCCCGGTCCTTTCACCCTGTCGGCTGGAGGAAGCGCCATGGAGCAGACGACGCAGGCAAGACGTACCCGGCTGCTGCTGGGCCTCGGCGTCGGGGCCTTGCTGGCCTATGCGTGGGGCCGAAAACGTGCAGAAGGAGCTTCCATGGAACAACCGAATTTCCGACCGGCCCATCGCGAACGCCTGTACGACACGGATGGGCAGCGGGTCGTGGGCCCTGCCCAGGGGACGGGTTCCGGCAGTGGCCAAAATGGGGGGCAGGGCCGTGAAGCGCCCGGCTACGGCGCGGCGCCGGGCGATTTCCGGCATGGCGGCCTGGGTGTCCGGGGCCACGTGGCCGAGGCGCCGCACCTCGGCACGCCCGGGCCCGCAGGCTCGGGCCGCCCGGCGGCCGATGCGGGGCGGTTCCAGGGCGGGGGCGATTTCGGTGGCGGCTTCCAGGCCTGGGGGCACGTGCCCGAGGTCCCGGAGGGCCAGCGTTCCGCCGGGACGCAGGCGGACGAGGACTTCGACCCCGACTACCTCCAGTGGCGCGAGGAGCAGCTGCGCCAGCTTGACGAGGACTACCGCGCGTGGCGGCAGCACAAGTTCGCGGAGGATTTCAGGCAGTGGCGCACCCGGTCATCCGGCGGGGCGGGCTGAGCGTCAAGCTTCGTTTCCGGATCAACCGCCGCTCCACAGCGCCAGCATCGCCGCGCTGAAGCGCTGCGCGATGGCCTCGGCTTCGGGGTGGCGGCCCTCGCGGATCACCCAGCGCCCGGCCACCAGCACGTCGCGCCACGGCCGCGTGGGCCCGGCGAACAGCAGCGCATCCAGCAGCCGCTCGGCCGGCACACCCAGCAGGCCGCCCGCGCCGGCATCCGCCACCAGCGCATCGGCCCGCGCGCCTTCCACCAGGCCCCAGGCGGGCTCGCCGGCCGCGCGGGCGCCGGCGTGTACCGCCACGTCCAGCAGGCGCGCCGCGGTCGAAGGCTGGCCCGTGCCCGGCGCCGCGGCGAGGTTGCGCCGGCGCAGGTGCAGGCGCTGGCCGTACTCCAGCCAGCGCAGCTCCTCCACCGCGTCGCGCGAGACTTGGCTGTCCGAGCCGATGGACACCCCCACGCCGGCCGCGAGCCAGCCGGGCAGGTCCGCCAGGCCGTCGCCCAGGTTGGCCTCGGTGGAGGGGCACAGCACCACGCCGGCTTCGCTGGCGTCCACGGCCGCGATCTCCTTGCGCGTGGCATGGGTGGCGTGCACCAGGTGCCAGCGCGGGTCCAGCAGCCCCTGCCCGTACAGCCACTGGATGGGGCGCTCGCCGGTGGCGCCCAGGCATTGCTCGACCTCGGCGCTCTGCTCGGCCACGTGGATGTGGATCGGCCCTTCGAAATCCTCCGACAGGTCGCGCAGCGCCAGGATGGACACCGGCGCCGCCGCGCGCAGCGAGTGGATCGCCAGCCCGGCGCTGAGCAATGG
Source organism: uncultured Azohydromonas sp. (assembly GCF_937926365.1). Lineage (GTDB taxonomy): Bacteria > Pseudomonadota > Gammaproteobacteria > Burkholderiales > Burkholderiaceae_C > Azohydromonas. The sequence goes on from NZ_CALAOH010000031.1 coordinate 7,974, forward strand.
CCGGCCGGCCTCGCGCACGCGCCGCGCCGCCTCCCACGCGCCTTGCGCGTCCAGCGCGAAGCGGCGCTGCTCCTCGCGCAGGGCCGGCAACGTGAAGCCGGCGCGCTCGTACAACGCCGGCAGCAGCGTGAGCCCGATGCCGGCCTCGGCCGCCGCGTCCGCCAGCGCCCAGCCCAGCGTGAGCGGATCGGCATAAGGCTGGCCCTCGGGATCGCGCTGCAGGTAGTGGAACTCGCACACCTGCGTGTAGCCGCCGCGCAGCAGCTCCACGTAGAGCTGCGCCGCCACGGCGCACAGTTGCCCGGCCGTGATGCGCGAGGCGACGCCGTACATGCGCTCGCGCCAGGACCAGAAGTCGTCTTCCGTTGCGCCCTCGCGCGTTTCCGCCAGCCCGGCGAAGGCGCGCTGGAAGGCATGGCTGTGCGCATCCACCAGGGCGGGCAGCAGTGGCCCTGCGGCGATCTCCGCGCCCGGCGGCGCATCCCTGTCCGGCGTGATGGCCAACCAGCGCCCGTCGCGGCCCACTTCCAGCAGCACCCGCTCGCGCCAGCCGCCGGGCAGCCAGGCGCGGGGGGCCCAAAGTTGAGAGAGCATCGAAGTCTCCAAGGCTGTGCAGTGAGGGAGCCAGGGTATGCCGCGAGGCGCCTTTCCCACGCTGGCAGCGCATGTTTTCTTGCTCCCGGGGCATCGCTAGCATCCGCTGCAGTACGCCGGCGCCGGTTTTCATGAACCGGCGCCGGCCCGGCTTGTCTTTCCCACCGCGTAGGAGTTCCGCCATGGCCCACACGCTAGATCGACACAGCCTCCGCCGTCCGCATTCCTCCACCGCCCCCGGCGTGCGAGCCGTCACGACGGACCGCCCCCTGCACTGGTTGCGCCAGGGCATGCACGACATGATGCGCACGCCCGCGCCCAGCCTCGGCATGGGCGTGCTCATCGCCGCGGTCGGCATGCTGCTGAGCACCGCGGCCTGGAAGGCCACCTACATCGCCCCGGCGCTGCTGGGCGGCTTCCTGCTGGTGGGGCCCTTCCTGGCCATCGCGCTGTACGGGCTCGCGAGCCAGATGGAGGAGGGCCAGGCGCCGCACCTGCGCGACTCGCTGCAAGCCATCCGCACCAATGCCGGCTCCATCGCGCTGTTCGGGCTGATGCTGACGTTGACCTACCTCTTGTGGGAGCGCATGGCCGCGATCCTGTTCGCCTTCTATTACAGCGGCGAGGCCATCCACCTCTCGCAGCTCATGGCTGAAGTGCTGTCCGGCCAGTACCTCGGACTGATGCTGATCTTCCTGGGCGCCGGCGCGCTGCTGGCCGGCGCGGTGTTCGCGCTCAGCGTGGTCAGCGCGCCGATGCTGGTGGACCGCCCGGTGGATGTGATCACCGCCGCGCTCACGAGCCTGCGCTGCTGCGTCCGCAACCCGCTGCCCATGCTGCTGTGGGCCGCGCTCATCGCCGGCCTGGCGCTGCTGGGCTTCGCGACGCTGATGCTGGGCATGATCTTCGTCTTCCCGCTGCTGGCGCATGCGAGCTGGCATGCGTACCGGGAAATGGTCGAGGACTGACCCACGCCAGCCGCTGGTCCCCCGTCACCGGCAACTCCCGCACGCGGATGCCGGTGGCGTTGGACACGGCGTTGGCGAGGGCCGCCACCGCGCCCGTCATCGACACCTCATCCACGCCGCAGGCGCCCGTGACGGGGAACCGTTCCGGGTAATACGGCGTGATGCCGGCATCACGGGATATTCGATATCTGAAATTCCGGGGCCTGTCGGCCAAGCCGAAGCAGCCAGAATTTCAGTAAGCGCCTAACCGCCTTTTCCATGGATGGTTTCCGGCCTGCCGCGGACCGGAGTACTTTGGTTGGTGCGGTATTTCGGGTTTCTACGGGCTTCCAGGGCTCTGCCCAACGCGCCATGAGTACTTTCAATAATCGCCTGACGTTGGTTTTCGGAATGGCCGCGGCCTTGTGGCTGGGGGGCTGTGGCGGCGGTGGCGGTCATGGCGATTCGGTCGGATTGACGGTCGCGGCCACGCCGTCCATGGAATCCGGTCAATCCCGAAGCGATGGGGAGGCGCTTTGGGCCAGTAAAGATTTTGAAACTTCCTCGCAGGCGGCGCTTGAAGCCTTGCCGCAATTGCAGTCGCCCGGGAAGGAAACAGCGCAAAGCCTGGACGCGTCCGTGCCGAAATTCAGCCTTGCGCCGGGTGAAATGAAATGGAATCCCGGCCACTACGTGGTGCTGGATTCAGATATCAATGAAACTATCCTTGATAGGGCCCTGAGCGAGATTCGTCCGCTGCCCGTGGTGAAAGGCATCGTGCTGCGCGCCTACTGGTCACAACTGGAGCCGGAGAAAGGGGTGTACCGCTTCTGGCGCATCAACCGGTTCATGGCCAAGGCGGCGGCGCAACACAAGCGCTTCTTCCTGCTGTTGAGTATCCGCGGCTTCAGCGAGGGCAAGGTGGCGCCGGCATACCTGCGGGCGCCCTACTACGGCGGTGGCGCCTACAAGTTCGAGAACCAGCGGGGCACTTTCGGAGAGAACCTCACGCTCTGGAACGAGCGTGCGCGCTATCGCCTGATCCTGCTGATCCGGGAACTGGCCCGGCGCTACAACGGCAACCCGAATTTCGAAGGCGTGATCATGGCGGAAACGGCATTCGGGAAACCCGTGGACCCTGTCACCGAGGAGCAGAAGGCAGGGTATTACGCGGGCTTGTCTCTGGTGGATACGGCGGCGCGCAGGGCATTCCAGAATACCGTGGTGATCCAGTTTGTGAATTACCCCGTCAATTACACGCCTGGTATCGTTGAGAACCTGCTGGACAAGGGCATTGGACTGGGTTCGCCGGATGTTTACCTCGACGACCCCCAGCACGAACAATACATTTACCCGTTCAACGACCAGGCGCGTGGCCGAGTCCCCATCGGCATGCAGGTGGAGCACCATTCCTACCGCTCGACTCATGCGGGCGGCCCCTTCGATCCGCCTCCGGTTCGCGATCTTTATGTATTTGCCAGGGACCGCCTGCACAGCAATTACATTTTCTGGCAACGTGACTTGCGCGAACCCTATCTCGCCTGGACCAAGGTGTTGCAGATGTTCGGGTCCGCCGATTTTCCCGATTCGCCATCGGGCGGGCTGAGCGCCCGGTGCCCCGCGAAGTACATGCGCTGCGTGAGGCAGGCGTCCTGAATCGGCGCTGGCCCGCTGCGTTCAAGTCCGCAACGGTTCAGCTTGACGCCGCAGCGGTGCGCTCAGGCCCAGGAGGGGCCTGGTCGCACGTGTAGAGGTGCTTTGCGACACCGCTCATGCCGTGCGCCACGCCCGCAGCGCCTCCGGAATGTCCTCCAGCGCCGCCACCCGCAGCACGCCTTCGGGAGGACGGCGGCCCAGCGCGGGCGCGGCGCCGCCCACCCACAGCGCCACGCCGGCCGGCAGCAGCGCGCGCAGCCGTGCCAGGCTCGCCAGCACCAGGTTGCGCTTCTGGCAGCCGGTGACGCTCAGCGCCACCACCTCGGCGCCCCAGGACGCGGTCGCGGCGGCAATGTCGTCCAGCGGCACCTGCGTGCCCAGCGCCAGGCAGGCGCAGCCTTCCAGGCTCAGCACCGTCTGCGCCATCAGCAGCCCCAGCCCATGCGGCTCACCCGGCAGCGTGGTCAGCAGCACGCGCGGCCGGCCCGCATGCACGGGCAGGCTCCCCAGCGCCGCGTGCAGCGTGGCCTGCACGCACTCGGTGAACAGGTGTTCCTCGAAGATGCGCAACTCGCCGTGCAGCCAGGCCTCGCCCACGCGCCGCGCCATCGGCGCCACCACCTCGATCACGAAGCCGCGCAGCCCATGGCGCGCCTGCGCCACCGCCAGCGCCTGGCGCAGCGCCGCGCCGTCGTGGCCGCGCAGCAGCGCCATCAGCCGCTCGATCTCGCCGCCGTCCGCCTTAGCCGGGCTGGTGGCCGCCGCCGCCGCGGCCCTCGGC
>NZ_CALAOH010000032.1 GCF_937926365.1 uncultured Azohydromonas sp.
CACGCGCCGCGCCGCCAGCGCGGGCAGGCGGCGCGCGCGGGCCAGGTCCAGCTCGCCGCCCGCGGCGGCGATGGCGTCGGCCGCATGCTCGTTGGCCTTGATCGGGCAGCCCAGCCGGTCGAACAGCACCACGCCGTCCTGCCCGGCGCGGGCCAGGTGGCCCACCGCGTGGTCCAGCAGCCGGTAGCGGCGCTCCATCTCGCTGGCGGCCAGGCGGTTCTCGATGCGGCTGGCCGCCGTCACCACCAGCGCCAGCGTCTGGCGGTTGTAGGTCTGCGACAGGCCCGAGACGTCCAGCACGCCCACGATTTCGCCGTCCAGCGGGTGGCGCAGCACCGTGGCCGAGCAGGTCCAGCGCTTGATGCCCTCGCAGAAATGCTCGGCGCTGTGGATCTGCACCGGCTGCCCCACCGCCAGCGCGGTGCCGATGGCGTTGGTGCCGGCCAGGTCCTCGCTCCAGCTCACGCCGGGCATGAGGCGGATGGTTTCGGCCGAACCGATGGCGCGCACGTCGCCCTCGGTGGCCAGGATGGTGCCGCTGGTGTCGGCCAGCGCCATCAGCGTGCCGGTCTCGGAGAGGAAGTCGCGCGCGCAGACCATCACCGGCGCGCTGGCCTCCAGCATCTCGCGCTGGCGCTCGCGCAGCAGGTACAGGTCCTGGTCCGACACGGGCTGCGGCCCGCTGCGCGCGCGCGGATCGACCTGCGCCTGCAGGCAGCGCTGCCAGGACGCGTCCACCAGCGAGCGCAGCGTCTCCAGCGGCCGGCCGTCGCCGGCGAGAAACGCCTCCCACGCGGCCGTCACTTCAGGCTCGTTGCCGGGGTTCGAGAACATCTGCTCGGGCTCCGATGTCATCGTTGTCTCCTCGCGGCCGTGTACCCGGCCTGCGACCCGCAAAGTAGCACGCCCTCCCACGCTCTTCAGCCGTGGGAGGGCGTGCGGCGGCCCGTGCCGCCGGGGGGTCAATCGACGCGTTCAGGCAGCGGCAGCTTCACCCACTCCTTGTAGAAGGCGTCGATGTCGGGCTCGAAGTCGTGGATCACCGGGTACCACGGCGTGGGCGCCTCCACGTCGTGCAGCGCGGCGCACTGCGGGCAGATGTACTCGCGGTACACCTGCCAGCGCGTGTCGGGCGCCATGAGCGTCGGATAGACCTCGGCCATGGCCTCCTCGTTGTCGCGCACGTAGACGTTGGCGTGCAGCTTCCAGTTCTCGCGCCAGTCGCAGAACACGTGGCCGCAGTCGCACTGCGTGACCCACTTGCTGGTCTTGGCCTGCTGCACGATGTACAGGTGCGGCCCCAGCGGCAGCACGATGCGGTCGCTCCAGCCCAGCTTCTCCTGCAGCGCCGCCAGGTAGAGCTGGAAGCGCTCGCCGTCCTTGGGCATGGACAGCATGCGCAGCGTGGTGTCCCAGTCGAGCTTGCCGTCGACGAGGTTCTTGATCTGTTCACGGGTGTAGGCGGACATCGCGGTTCTCCTCGTTGCAGCGGTTCATTCCTCGACCAGCACGACGGTGCGCACGTCGGGCATCTTCGAGAGGTCCATGCGGTACTTCGCGCCGTAGCTGGGCACGCCCAGCTCGGCCTCGGTCAGCGTCCAGTCGTCGGGCAGGCTCCAGAAGGTGCGGAACTGCTGCTCGAACTTGGGCGAGAGCCCGAAGCTGGTGGCGAACATGTGCTGCACCTGCGGCGAGGCGCTCTTGGTCAGGATGCGCTCGCGCTCCTCCTTCATCCACTCGCGCGTGGGCACCGAGCGCTCCAGGCGCTGGCGCCGGATCTCCAGCCGCTGCAGCGCCGTCTGCTGCGCATCGACCTTCCACACGCCGTTACCGTCCTTGGTCGCCACCGCGCCGTAGACCTTGCGCGCGTACTCGGGCAGCAGCAGCGCGTTGTTGAGGTCGCGCTCGATGGCCTCCACCTCGCGGTCCAGCGGGTCGCCGAAGCCCGGGCCGCCGCGCAGGTAGTTCAGGTACAGGTCGTAGTTGTCGTAGCAGTCCTCGGTGGTCATGCACTGCTGGTCGCGCTTGACCACGGCGCCGGCGTTGAGGTGGTTCTCGTAGTCGGGCAGGTCCGGGTTGGTGTCGCCGCCCAGCGGCAGGCTGTCGCCCAGCGCGATGCGCTCCTTCAGGCCCGTGTTGTGGGCCTCGAAGCGGTAGCCGGTGGCCGCGGGGTAGCCGCCCATCAGGCCCCAGTCGCTGTTCATGTAGCCGTTGCCCATGAAGAACATGGTCCAGTCCTGCGCCTTCCAGACCATGCGCAGCGTCTCGAAGCCGCAGCCGCCGCGGTACTTGCCGTAGCCGCCGGAGTTGGCCTTGACGTTGCGGCCCAGGTAGAGCAGCGGCTCGGCCATCTCCCAGATCTCGATGTCGCCCATGTCGCCTTCGGGGTTCCAGATCGCCGCGGCGTGGTTCAGCCCGTCCTTGATGGCGCAGGCGCCGGTGCCGCACGAGGAAGCCTCGAAGCTGTTGACGGCGTGGATGTCGCCGTCCTGGTTGATGCCCCCGCCCTGCAGCCAGTTGGAGGTGTTGGCGTTGCCGGCGTTGACCTCTTCCAGGTAGCCGCGGCTGAAGTAGGCCTGCGACAGCCCGCGCCACATCGCGCTCCAGCCCGAGACCAGGAAGTGCCAGGCGTAGGCGTGGCCGGTGCGGCGGTCGTCGGGGTTCATCCACGCGCCCTTGGGCAGGCGGAACTCGGTGCCGTAGTAGGCGCCGTCGTTGATGCGCTGCGTGGGCACCAGGGTCTGCGTCATCATCACCCAGATGCCGCTGGTGAAGGCGACCTGGTGCGCGTTGTACGAGTGCCAGCCCCAGCGGCTCGCGCCCTCGAAGTCCAGCCGCCAGCTGCCATCGGCGCGGATCTCCATCTCCACGGGCGAGTGCATGATGGAGTCGAGCTTGGCGAAGGCGTTGGAGGTCTGCACGTCCTCGTGCGCGTAGGGCACGTCCACGAAGGCGACCTTGCGGTACTTGCCCGGCAGCGTCATGGCCTTGATGCGCGTCTGCAGGCCGCGGCGGCCCTCCTCGATCACCTCGTAGGAGAACTTCTCGTAGGCCTCCAGCCCCTCCTCGGCCACGACCTCCTCGATCAGGTCGCGGATCATGTGGCAGCCGGCGATGCGGGTGCGCTCGTCGAGGATCCAGTACTTGGGCGTGCGCACCGAGCGTTGGCTCTCGTGCAGCCAGTCGCGCAGCGGCGTGTCGTTCACGCCGGTCTTGCGGCAGGTGATCATGTAACCATCGCCGAAGCGCTGCGTCTGGCCGGTGGACATCGAGCCCGGCGTCACCGCGCCGGTGTCGATGACGTGCGTGACACCGCCGACCCAGCCGATGAGCTTGCCCTGCACGAAGATCGGCACGATGGTGGCGATGTCGCAGGGGTGCACGTTGCCGATGGCGCAGTCGTTGTTGGTGAACATGTCGCCGGGCTGGATGCCCGGGTTGTGCTCCCAGCCGTTCTCGATCATGTACTTGATCGCCGCGCCCATCGTGCCCACGTGGATGATGATCCCGGTGGAGGTCAGCACGCAGTCGCCCGCGGCGTTGTAGAGCGTGAAGCACAGTTCGCCTTCCTGCTCCACGATCGGGCTGGCGGCGATCTTCTTGGCCGTCTCGCGCGCATGCACCAGGCCGCCGCGCAGCTTGGAGAACAGCTTCTCGTAGCGGATCGGGTCCTTCTCGCGCAGTTCCAGCCGCTGCAGGCCGTTGTAATGCCCGGTCTGGGCGGTGCGCTCCAGGATGCCGTCACGAAACTCCTTGAGCGTCTGTCCGTTCTTGAGCAGGTCCGCGAAACCCACTTCCTTGGCCGTCATCATGTTCATGGCATGTCTCCTTCGTTGATTACTTGACTTCCTTGAGGTGGAAGAGGCGGTGCTTGTCGAGCGTGGTGCTGAAGCCCTTGGGCACGACGAAGGTGGTGGCGTCGGATTCGATGATGGCCGGCCCGGTGATGGTGTTGCCGGGCTTGAGCGCCTCCATCTTCCAGACCACCGCCTCGTGCCAGGTCTTGTGGCGGTAAAGCGGCCGCGTGCCCAGGTGCGCCTCCTTGGGCGGCTTCGCGCCGCCCTCGGGGTCCTCCGGCAGCACGGGCTTCTGCGTGGCGACCATGCCGCGCATGATTGCGCCCGTGACCGAGAAACCCAGCTCCGGCGAGCGCGCGGCGCTGGCGTACACGCGGCCGTAGGTGGTTTCGAAGGCTTCGACGATCTGGTCCCAGTCCTGCGCGGTGGCGGCGCTGCTGATGGGCGAGTCGATCTCCAGGTCGTTGAGCTGGCCCATGTACTGCATGCGGTAGCCCGGGCGCAGGATCACGTCCTTGGCCTCGAAGCCGTTGATGCGGAACTCCTCGATCACCTTGGCCGCCAGCTCGGACCACGCGGTCTGGATGGTGGCGGCGGCGCTGGCCTTCTCCGCGTCCGAGGCGTGCTGCGGCAGCGCCAGGTCCACGCTGCGGTCGTAGCGGTACTCGAAATCGGCGCAGGCGCAACCAAAGGCCGAGAAACCCGCGGCCCAGGCCGGCACGATCACGTCCTTGAAGCCCAGGCCCTCGGTGTAGCCGTAGGTGTGCACCGGGCCCGCGCCACCGTAGGAGAAGCAGACGAACTCGGTGGGGTTGTAGCCCTTGGCGCTGACGTTGGAGCGCAGGTACTCGCGCAGCTGCAGGTCCAGCAGCTCGATCACGCCCGCGGCGGCATCCTCCACCGACAGGCCCAGCGGGTCGGCGATCTGCGCCTTGATGTGCTCCCGCGCGCGCTGCACGTCGAGCTTGATGGCGCCGCCCAGGAAGTTCTCGGGGTTGAGGTAGCCCAGCACCACGTGGCAGTCGGAGACGGTGACCGTGTCCAGCCCGCTCTCGGCCCAGCAGGTGCCCACGCGGTAGCCGGCGCTGTCGGGGCCGAGCTTGATGGCGCCGCTGTACGGGTCCAGCCGCACGAAGCTGCCCGCGCCCGCGCCCACGGAGTCCATGGTCACCAGCGGCAGCGAGAGCACCAGGCGCGCCATGTCGGGATCGGCGGCGATGGCGAAGTTGCCCTTGGTGATCAGCGCCATGTCGAAGGAGGTGCCCCCGATGTCCGAGCAGGCGATGTTCTCGTAGCCCAGCGCCTCGCCCAGCAGCTTGGAGCCGATCACGCCGCCGATGGGCCCGGAGACGATGGTGCGCGCCAGCTCCTTGGCCTTCCAGCTGATGGTGCCGCCGTGCGTGGCCATCACGCGCAGGTCGAACTTCGCGCCGTGCTCGCGGAAGCGGTCGCTGACCTTCCTGAGCGTCTGGCGCGAGGGCTCCGCGGCGTAGGCCTCCAGCACCGTGGTGTTCATGCGGTGGCTTTCCTTGCGCTGCGGGTAGTAGTCCACCGAGGCGAACACCGGGACGTCGCGGCCCAGCCGTTTCAGTTCCTCGCGGCACACGTCGCGGGCGCGCTGCTCGCTCGTGCCGTTCTTGTGCGACTGCAGCAGGCAGATGACGATGGCCTTGGCGCCCTGCGCGACCAGCTCGCGCGTGGCCTGGCGCACCTCGTCCTCGCGCAGCGGGATGACGATCTGGCCCTGCACGTCGGTGCGCTCGGTCACGCCGCGCGTGCGCGACAGCGGCACCAGCGGCTCGTCGTAGCGGTGGGTGTTGAGGTGGATGCGCTCCTCCAGCGCGTAGCCGAGGTAGCTCTGCACCGCGCGGCCCATGGAGTGCACGTGCTCGAAGCCGCGGTTGACGATCAGGCCCACCTCCAGGCCCTTGCGCTGCACCACCCGGTTGAGCATGGCGGTGCCCGAGTACACGCAGGTCAGCAGCTCGGGATAGACCTCGTCCACGTCGCGCTGCCAGTGGGCCAGCGCGTCGCGCGAGGAGTTGAGGATGGCGAGCGACTCGTCGGCCGGGTTGCTCTGGGCCTTACCGACCACGAAGCGGCCATCGGCCCTGACGAAGAAGGTGTCGGTCATCGTGCCGCCGGCATCGATGCCCATCACCTGGACCTGGGACAACGTTTGCATCACTGGGTCTCCTGAGTTGGCTTGATGAGGACGGCAGCCCCGCCGCCGTCCGCTCGAACGCTTGCCGCGCTCGGAGCTTCCAGTCGCGAAGGCCGTGCCACGCCGGGTCCGCCGCGCCCGGGAGCAACGCAAGTGCTTGATTTGATTGAGGTTAATCCGGGTTTGCACGGAGGCCGGACGCCTCGCAAGCGCTCCAGCGGACTGCGGGTCGACCGTCCGGAATCCGGACGCTCGAATGGAAAACGGACGCCACGGCGCCGGCCTGCATCGGATGGCACGGACGCTGCGTGGAAGGGCCTGGGGTCCCGCGGGCCCGCCCACGATTTCAGGAGACGAACATGGACACGGAGACGACGAGCGCCGCGCAGTACGAGCTGCGCTTCAAGTCGCTGGCCGACGAGGGCACCGCCTGGAGCTTTCCCTGCGACGCGCAGGGCCGGGTGGACATGGATGCGCTGGACGAGCGGCTGCTGCACCGCTACCTGTATGCGCGCGCCACGCGCGGGCGCGAGTTCCTGATGCCCGCGGTGCAGTTGCGCGGCGATGCGCCGACGGGCCGCCGGCCGCACCGGACCGCGGCGTCGGAGTGAAGCGCTGGCGGGACGACCGTCCGGAATCCGGACGGTCGTACGGAAACCGCACGCTGGCCGTCCGCGGCTGGCGCCGAACACCGGCCCGCCTGGGATTCATGGCGGTACGGGGCTTGCCGCTGGAGCCGCGACCATGGCAAGAGGCTGTAGATGCACCAGACGATCCCGGCAGTGAAAAACGATGGCCCCGCCGTGGACGGCGCCTTCTTCCAGCGCCTGGATGCCCTGCGCCGCGCCGCGGGCAGCGGGATGGACAGCCTGGGGCTGGGTCCGCGGCCCGCGCCCAGCCGGGTGCTGCACGAGGCGGCCGGCGTGCGCCTGCGGCGCTACGAGGGCGGCGGCGAAGGGCCGGCGCTGCTGGTCGTGCCGTCGCCGATCAAGGCGCACTGGATCTGGGACCTGGCGCCCGAGTGCAGCGTGGTGCGGGCGGCGCTGGCCCGGGGCTGCCAGGTGCACCTGCTGGAGTGGCGGTCGGTGCCGGCGTCCTGGGGGCTGGACGAGCACGTGGCCGCGGTGGCGCGCGCCGCCGCGCAGGTGCGCGGCCTCGTCAGGCAGCGCCCGCACCTGCTGGGGCACTCGCTGGGCGGCACGCTGGCGGCGCTGTGCGCGGCACGCCATCCGCGGGACGCGGCCTCGCTGGTGCTGGTGGAGGCGCCGTTGCGCTTTGGTAGCGCCACCGGCGCGCTGGCGGACCTGGTGAATTCGCTACCGCCCGGCTTCGCGCGGCGCTTCGACCACGTGCCGGGCAGCCTGCTGGGCCTGGCGGCCAGCAGGGCTTCGCCCGAGGAGTTCTCCACCGGCGTGCGGCTGGACGCGCTGGCCTCGGCGCTGCACGGCCCGCGCGCGTGGCGGCGGCACTGGCTGGCGGTGCGCTGGACGCTGGAGGAGCGGCCCCTGTCGGGCCGGCTGGTGGCGCAGGTGATGGACGCGCTGTACCGGGAGGACCGCTTCATGCGCGGCACGCTGAGCCTCGACGGCCGGCGCGTCGCGCCGCGCGACGTGGCGGTGCCGGTGGCGGCCATCGTCGATCCACGCAGTCAGGTCGTGCCGGCGGCGTCGGTCACCGGCTTCGTGGAGGCCGCCGCGAGCCCGGCCACGCTGCTGCTGCAGTACCGCGGCGACGTGGGCGTGGCGCTGCAGCACCTGGGCGCGCTGATCGGCGACAGCGCCCACCGCGAGCTCTGGCCGCGGGTGCTGGAGTGGCTGCGGGAGCTGGATCGCGGGCGCAACGGCGAGGAGGCGCGTGCCGCTTCCGCGGTGTCCGGGAAAAGCGATGCGTAAGCGGCGCCCCGCTTGCTGGAGCCTCCACGGCACGGGCTCCGATGGCGCCCGCCTCCCAAGACACGGCGGCCGTCGGTCGCCCACGGAGTGCGACATGAAAGCAACAGCAAGCCTGCTCCGCACCGCGTTGGCGGTCCTGGCCCTGGGCGGGGCAGCGTTCGCGCACGCGCAGGCCGGCGGCGGGTCCCCGGAGAGCAGCGACAACCCCAGCGGCAACAGCACGCCCACGGGCCCGGGCGGCAGCAGCGGCGGCGCCATCGTGGTGGCGCCCGACGGCGGCTCCGGCCTGGGCGGCACCGGAGCCCCAACCCCGCCGGGCGTGGGCGGCGCGCGCAGCGGCACCGACAGCGGCACCGACAGCGGCACCGGCTCGGGCATCGACGGCCGGGTGGTCGATGGCCCCAACGGCGGCGGGCCGCACAACCCGGCCTCAGGAGCGGGCAGCGCCGCAAAGACGCCCGGCCGGCCGGGCGAAGCCGGCGCCGGCACGGCGAGCGGCAGCACCGGCACCAGCAGCGGCAAGGGCCGAAGCACCGAAGCCGGCTCCGCGGCGAGCGCGCCCGCACCCGCACCCGCACCCGCGACCGGCACCGGCACCGGCACCGGCACCGGCACCCGCTGAGCGTTCCGCCCCGCCGGCCCGGCCGGGGCCGCGTGCCGCACGGCTCAGTTCGCCTGCGTCTCGCGCCGCTTCATCGCCAGGTATTCGCCCTGTTCCGTCTCGTGCAGCTGCGCCGGGTAGCGCTCCAGCGCGTCGTGAAAGCGGCGCAGCCGGGCGTCGATGGGGGCGGACGCGGTGTCCAGGAAGGTGTCGATGGCCAGAAAGTAGCGCATGGTGTTGCGCTCGGCCACGCCCTGCATGCCGCGCACGTACTGCGGCCGGCCCTGCTCGTCGCGGCCGGTGACGCTGAAGCCGACCTTGTCCTTGCCCGCGCTGGAGAGATAGACGCTGGTGGCCATGCGGGCAGCCAGGCCCATCTCGTAGGCGTAGGACAGGTGCATGAAGGTCTGCCGCTCGCCGGCCGGCACGGCCTGGAAGCGCAGCCGGTAGTTCTGCGTGCCCAGCGGGCCCTGCGCGGCCGACAGCGCCACCGCCAGGTAGCGCGGCTGTTGCGCCGGCACGGCGAAGTCGAAGGCCATGGACTGCGCCTGCTCCACCGGGTCGGTGTAGCGCCGCGCCACCGCCATCTCCAGCCGCTGCCGCGCGCCGTTGCCGGCGGGCAGGCAGCGCTTGACGTTGGTCTGCAACATCAGGATGTCGCACCAGTGGCGCGGCTGCTGCAGCGCGGCGGCCACGGCGTCGAAGGGATGGTCCAGCAGCGCCCACACCTCGCCCAGCGGCGCGCTGGAGGAGTCGTTGGACTGCAGCAGCAGCGGACGCCGGAAGGGGCTGCGCGCGAGCTCGGGCTGCAGCTCGGTGTAGCGGGCCTGCAGCGAATCCCCCGCCCCATCGGGCGGGGCATCGGCCGCGGCCGCGGTCAGGCACACCAGGCCGGCCAGCAGGCCGGCGCCCAGCAACGCGCCGCGCGGGGCTGCGCGGCGGCATGGAACAGGGCGGGCAGGGTGACGGGGGGGAGCCATCGGAGCGCTTTCAGTCCGGGTGAGAACGGAGTGCTGGGGGCAAGCGCCATACCGTGGTTGGCAAGGCCGGGTCGCAGCTCTGTTACGGCGCTGGTGCCGGGGCCGCTGCATCATCGCCGCGTTCGAATCAACACGAGGAAACACCGATGAAGCACCTGCAACCCCTCCTGCGCGCCGCCCTGGGACTGGCGCTGGCGGCCCCGGTCGCGGCGGCCTGGGCCGGCGACCTGAAGCTCACGGGCGAACAGGAAGTGCCGCCGGTCCAAACGATGGCGCTGGGCACCGGCAGCATCGACGTGGCCGAGGACGGCACGGTCAGCGGCAGCATCAAGACCACCGGCGTGGACGCCCTGGCCGCGCACATCCACCATGGCGCCGAGGGCAGCAACGGGCCGGTGGTCATCCCGCTGACCAAGGGCGAAAACGGCACCTGGACCGTGCCCGAGGGCACCAAGCTCACGGCCGAGCAGATGAAGGCCTACCGCGCCGGCGAGCTGTACGTGAACGTGCACAGCGCGGCCCAGCAAAGCGGCGAGGTGCGCGCGCAGATCAAGCCCTGAGCGGCGCCGGGAACGGCAACGCAACGGAAGTGGCAACAGCGCCGCGGCCCGGACCGGCCGCGGCGGACGACCCTTGACGGAGCAAGCGAATGGAGCTTTCGGAGTCGGCGGCGCTGGACCTCATCATCTTCGGCGGGACCGGCGACCTCGCCTGGCGCAAGCTGCTGCCGGCGCTGTACATGGCGCACCGCCACGGCAGCCTGGGCGAGCGCCACCGCATCATCGGCGTGGGGCGCCAAGACTGGCCGCGCAAGCAGTACGTCGAGTTCGTGGACCGCATGTCGCGCCCGTGCATCGACCCGGCGTCGATGCAGCCCCTGCACTGGCAGGACTTCCTGCGCCGCCTGGACTACGTGCAGCTCGATGCCACCCAGCCCCAGGGCTACGAGCGGCTGAAGGACGCGTGCCAGCCCGACTCGGTCAAGGTGTTCTACCTGGCCATGGCGCCGGACCTGTTCACCGCGACCACCGCCCACCTGCATGGCGCCGGGCTGGTGGACGCGCGCTCGCGCGTGGTGCTGGAAAAGCCCCTGGGCCACGACCTGGCCTCGGCCCGCGCCATCAACGAGACGGTGGCGCGTTACTTCGAGGAGCGCCAGACCTACCGCATCGACCACTACCTGGGCAAGGAAACGGTACAGAACCTCATGGTGCTGCGCTTCGGCAACGCCATCTACGAGCCGATGTGGCGCGCACCCTTCATCCGCAGCGTGCAGATCACGGTGGCGGAGACCGTGGGCGTGGGCACGCGCGCGGGCTTCTACGACCACACCGGCGCGATGCGCGACATGGTGCAGAACCACCTGCTGCAACTGCTGTGCATCGTGGCCATGGAGCCGCCGATCTCGCTGGAGGCCGACGACGTGCGCGACGAGAAGCTCAAGGTGCTGCGCAGCCTGCGCAAGCTCACGCCCGCGCAGTTGCGCCAGGACACGGTGCGGGGCCAATACACCGCCGGCAGCGTCGAGGGCGAGCGCGTGCCGGGCTATCTGCAGGAAAACGGCGTGCCCCCGGGCAGCCGCACCGAGACCTTCGTGGCGCTGCGTGCGCACATCGACAACGCGCGCTGGGCCGGCGTGCCCTTCTTCCTGCGCACGGGCAAGCGGCTGCCGCGGCGGCTGTCGGAAATCATCGTGGAGTTCTCGCAGCCGCCCTTCTCGCTCTTCGGCGACCAGTTCGGCCTGCAGCAGCCCAACCGGCTGCTCATCACGCTGCAGCCGGAGGAGTCGATCCGGCTGCAGATGATGGCCAAGGAGCCCGGATCGGGCCTGCGCATGCGCCCCGTGTACCTGGACCTGGACCTGCAGTCCGCCTTCACCGAGCGGCGCGCCGAGGCCTACGAGCGGCTGCTGATCGACGTGGTGAAGGGGCGGCTCACGCACTTCATGCGCCGCGACGAGCTGGCGGCGGCGTGGCGCTGGGTCGATCCGATCCTGGAGGGCTGGAACAGCCTGGGCGATCCGCCCAAGCCCTACCCGGCCGGCAACTGGGGGCCGCCGGCGGCTTCGGCGCTGGTGGCGCGGGAGAACGTGCTGTGGTCCGAGGCGCAGTGAGCCGGACCGAGGCGCGCCGAACGGCATGGAGGTGCCGGCTGGCCCGGCGTGATGTGGGCGGCCGCACGCGGGCTACGCGGCGTGACGCGGGTATGGACGTTGCATCGACGAGACGGGAAGTCCCTCGGGGGCTTGCCACCACTACTGTATGAACATACAGTGCCTCATCAGGAGGTCAGATGATGAACACGTCCAGCACCGGCACCAGCATCAGCCAGCTGCGCCAGCACTACCGCCCCGCGCCGGACCGCATTCCGGTTTGGCTGCGCCGCGTGTGGCACTGGTTCTGAACTTCAGGGTCCGGCCCGCGCACCGTGCAGTGCCGGGCGCGGTATGGTTCAAGGCATGAATGCACCACTGCGAGAAGAGGTCCTGACGCTGCGCGAAGCCTCGCCCCAGGCGAGCCTGCCGCTGGCGGCCGAAGGCGTTCAGCGCTTCGTCTGGGAGCACCGTTTCGGCTCGATGCTGATCGAGGTCGATGGCGACGAGGTCCGCGTCAACGGCGACGTCGTGCAGCCGGTGCCGCCCAGGAAGGCGGAGGGGCAGACGGGCTGAAGCCTGGCCGCGGCGGCGCGGTGGCGCTGAGCAGCAGGGGCTGCGGGCGCGGGGCTTCAGTGGCTCAGCTGCGCAGCGCCGACATGTACACCGCTTCCCGGTTCAGGCACGCCACGCTCATGTGCAACGCCTGCACCGAGTCGCCCAGCGCCGACATGGCAACGGCCAGCCGCCCGGCCGGCGTGCGGGCGCCCAGCATCCGCACCTGAACCTGCGCCAGGCAGGCCCGCGCGGCGCCCTGCACCGACGGCGGCATTTCATCCAGCGCAGCGGCGAACAAGGCCTGCCGCTGCGCTTCGAACGCCATGGGGTCCTCGTGGGCCAGTTGCGAGAAACGGTCGAAGTCGAAGATCGGTTCCACGGTGGTAGGCCTTGTTCAGCAGGTCGGCCGAGGGCAGCCGGCTGGATGCTTTGGATGAAATTCGACATTCAAGGATGTAGCCGTGGCGGCCCTCCTTGCCGAAACGCCCCTCCCGTCCCTCGCTTGTCGCACCGTTGATGCCTGAAGCCATCCTGTGCCCTGCCGGGCTTGGGCGTACCCGGGTCTTCCCGCGCCGCCGCGTTCGACCCGGCCTTTCCTTGATGCAGCACAAAAGCGGCCGGCGCCGCCGCGCCTCAGCCGCCGATGCGCACCAGACGGTGCACCGTGACCTCGGGCCTGCAGTTGAAGCGCACGTCCAGCAGCGAGGAGCCGCAGCCCACCGAGGTGTAACCCTGCATCGGCCCGTGGCGCCAGGCGCCGCGCACCAGGGCGCGGGGCGCCGTGGACTCCGTGATCAGCGGGATGCCCCCGGGCAGGCAGATCTGCCCGCCGTGGGTGTGCCCGCACAGCATCAGGTCGAAGCCGCAGTGTGCCGCCTGCAGGTAAGGCTCGGCCGTGTGCGACAGCAGCACGGTGCAGGCCTCGGCCGGGATGGCGTCGGCCGCCTTGTGCAGGCCGTGGGCGCGGAAGAAATGGGCGTCGTCGATGCCGGCGATGTAGAGCGCCTCGCCGCCGCGCTCGATGCGCTCCGACTCGTTCATCAGCACGCGGATGTCCAGCGCCTCCATCGCCGGGACCATGCGGATGCTGTCGTGGTTGCCCAGCACCGCGAAGGTGGCGCGCCCCAGGTGCGGCCTCAGCGCCGCCAGCGCCTGCATCGCCGGCTCGCAGGGCCCGTAGGTGCGGAAGCGGAAGTCGCCCGTGAGCACGCACAGGTCGTGCGGCACGCTGCGCACGCGCTCGATCAGGGCCTCGACGAAGCCGTTGCCCACGTCCAGGTGCAGGTCGCTCAGGTGCAGCAGCCGCAGGCCCTCGAAGGCCACCGGCAGCCGCCGCAGCGCGCAGTCGCGCTCCACCAGCTCGATGCGCAGCGTGTTGCGCCGGCCCCGCTCGCGCAGCCCGGTGAGCGTCAGCAACAAGTGCAGCAGCGACGGCAGCGCGCGCCAGTTCTCCAGGTGCGGCGAGCGCGCACCCGGGCGGCGCAGCCGCAGCTCGGCCTCATGCTCCAGCCCCAGGCGGTGGCGCAGGTGCGCCCGCCCGATGCGCCGGCTCAGCGCCTCCAGCGCGGCGGCTTCACGGGCCGCCGCGTCGTCGCCGCTGCTCACGACCCGGCGAGCCGCTCGCGCGCCTTGTCAAGCCAGAGCTGGAAGCCGGCGCTGAGCTCGTCCTGGCTGAAGGAGCAGCTCTCCCCGCCGAACAGGGCGCCGGACTCCATGCGGTCGAGCAGGTTGCCCAGCACCTCGCCGAACTTGGGCGGCAAGTCCGGCGGCAGCGGCTCGGCGCGCAGGCGTTGGCAGAAGGACGGCACGTCCAGCGTGCCGGCGCGCAGTTGGTCCAGCGCGTGCTGGAAGGCTTGAAGCGACATCTGGTCAGGTTCCGCTGGAACGGGTCCGCAACGGCGCCAGGAGGTGCCGCAGACCGTTGTGGTCGATTTCATGCATCAGCGCCAGGAGCCGGCCGAGCTGCCCCGGGGGGAAGCCCGTGCGGGCGAACCATTCGAGGTAGGCGCCGGGAAGGTCGGCGATGGCCCTGCCCTTGTACTTGCCGTAGGGCATGACGGTCGTCACCAGGAGCTGCAAGGGTTCCGTCATGCGAGGCATTGTCCGCCACGCGCGTACCACGGCATGTCGGGCGCCTCAGGGCATGCCCGTTGCTGAATCCGGCCAGCCCCTGCCGGCCGGGCAGCGCACCCGCCAGATCAAGCACCCGAGCCCCTTTGCCCTTGCTCTCTCGTTCGCCACCTGGTGCCTGCTGATCGGCTCGCTGCTCGTCACGATGATGGGCCTGAGCCACACGCTGCTCAAGCGGCTGCTGGTCAGCGCCGCGGCGCTGTACCTGGCCGCCGGCTACGTGCTTGGGCCGTAGATGTTCGGTTTCATCTAGGAGGCTGTCGGACTTGAACCTGATCTGCAGTGCGACTGACGCAGGTTGTG
>NZ_CALAOH010000033.1 GCF_937926365.1 uncultured Azohydromonas sp.
CGGCGCGGCATCGGGCGGCGCCGAGGCCGACGGCCCGACGTGCAGGCTGCTGGTGCGCGGCACCGGCTGGCCCGGCGGCTTGGGCGGCACGTCCGGGCGGCGGCGCTCGCGCTCGCAGCCGGAGGCCAGCAGCGCGCACAGCGCCAGCAGCAGGCCCGGGAAAGTCAATCCTGGTTTCATCGCAGGCCCTCCTGCGTCTGGGCTTCGGTTGGCAGCAGCGGCAGGCCGTACTGCATCAGTAGCCCGTCGATGCGCGGCTGCAACCGTTGCAGCGCCGCGTCCAGTGCCGCGCGCAGCGCGCCGTCCCGCGGGCGCACCGCCAGCGCGATGTCGAAGGCGAAGGGCGACGCCGCCCCGGCCACCGTGCCGCGCACCGGCGTGAGCACCAGCGGCGCGCTCGCGCGTTGCGCGAAGAAGGCCGCGGGTGGTCCCCACAGCACTGCAGCGTCGATCTCGCCGGCCGCCAGCGCCCGCACCGCACGCTGCGCCGAGGGTTGTTCGCCCAGCGGTTCGAAGCCGCGCACGTGCTCCACCGCGCCGCGCTGCGCCAGCACCTGCCCCGGCGGCGTGGCCGCGCCGTCGCCGGGCAACTGCACGCCGATGCGCAGTTCCTTCAGCCGTGCGTCCTCGAAGCCGCGCAGCGGCCGTCCCTGCAGCGGGCGCGACAGGAACACGTAGCCGCTGCGGTAGTAGGGCCGCGTGGTCGCCACCCGCTCCAGGCCCGCGGGCACGCCGAGCAGCACGTCGCAGCGGCCCTCGCCCAGCGTCTTGCGCACGAAGCCCCGCTGCAGCGGCACCCAGGCCACCTGCAGCGGACGGTGCAGCTCCTCGGCCAGCCACGACGCCAGCCGGTTCTCGTAGCCGCTGCCGTCGCGGTGCGAGTAGGGCAGGTTGTCGGGGTCGGCGCACACCCGCAGCGCCGGCGAGCCGGCGTCGGTGCGCGTGCCGCCGCCCAGGGCCAGCGCGGCGGCGACCAGGAGGTGGTGGAGCTTCAGCCTTCCGCGACCACTGAAGCCTTTGAATTCCGTTCGTCTTGAGGTATCGAAGGATGAACGGCCCCTGCCGCGGTGCCGCCATCGCAGCCTCCCGGATTCGCACTTCGATACCTCAGTGCGAACGGGTCGTTTGGCGACCAAGGGAAGACTGGAATCACTTCGGCAGCGCGAAGACATGGATCGCTCCACCCTTGCGCGTGGCCTGCGGCAGGTCGCGCATGGCGTTCAGGAAACCCAGCGCCGCGGTGCCGTCGCGCGGGTCCAGGCCGCCCGCGACGATGGCTCCCGCCCAGCCGCCCACGCCCGAGAGCACGGCGATGTACTGGCGCCCGTCCGGGCCGAGGAAGCTCACGGGCTGGCCGACGATGCCGGAGGGCGTCCGGTGCTTCCACAGCGCCTTGCCGCTGCGCGCGTCCACGGCCTTGAACCAGCCGTCCATGGTCCCGTAGAAGACCAGGCCGCCCGCGGTGGCCAGCGCGCCGCTCCACACCGGGAAGTGCTCCTTGATCGTCCACACGGCCTTGCGCGCCACCGGGTCCCAGGCGTCCAGCGCGCCGCGGTGGCCGCCGGGGCCGGGCTTCATCTTCACGTCCGCGCCCAGGTAGGGCGTGCCGGCGATGTAGCTCACGGTGGAGGTGGTGGCGTCCTGGCACAGGTTCTGGTGCGGGATGTAGAGCAGCCGCGTGCGCGGCGACCAGGCCGAGGGCTGCCAGTCCTTGGCGCCCGGCGAGGCAGGGCAGATGTCGCGCACCGGCTTGCCGGCGCGCGGCGCCTTGGACGGCTCGTAGCGCAGCGCGCCGCTCTGCAGGTCCACGCCCAGGCTGGTCGTCACCGCGGCGAAGGGGTCGGCCGAGAGCACCTGCCCCGTGGCGCGGTCCAGCACGTAGAGGTAGCCGTTGCGGTCGGGGTGCACCAGCACCTGGCGGGTACGGCCGCCGATGGGCAGGTCCAGCAGCACGTTCTCGTTGACGCCGTCGTAGTCGTGCAGGTCGTGCGGGCTCCACTGGTAGAACCAGACCGCCTCGCCGCTGTCGGGCCGGCGCGCGAACACGCCGCTGGTCCAGTGGTTGCTGCCCGGGCGCTGCTCGGGGTTCCAGGGACCGGGGTTGCCGGTCCCGTGATAGAGGAGGTCCAGCCGCGGGTCGTAGGACACCCAGCCCCAGACGTTGCCCCCGCCCTGCTTCCAGGCCTGCCCGGGCCAGCTGCGCTCACCCAGGTCCGGGCCGCGGTCCTGCGGGTAGAAGGGCTTGAAGGCGGTGCCGATGAGCACGTCCTTGTCGGGCCCCGTGCTCCAGGCGCGCCAGCGCTCCTTGCCGCTGGCCGCGTCCAGCGCGACGAGCCAGCCGCGCATGCCGTACTCGCCGCCGGAGTTGCCGATGAGCACCTTGCCGCGCACCACCAGCGGCGCCATGGTGATGGTCTCGCCGCGGCGGAGGTCGCCCAGTTTCGTGCGCCAAAGCTCGCGGCCGGTGGCGGCGTCCACGGCGATGGCCAGCCCGTCCAGCGTGTTGAAGAACACCCGCCCGCCGTCGTAGGCCGCGCCGCGGTTGACCACGTCGCAGCAGGCCACGCCTTGCGCGGCGGCGTCCGGGTGCGGCCGGTAGCGCCACTTCAGCGGGAAGCCGGGCCGCGCGAGGTCCAGCGCCAGCAACTCGTTGGGATAGGGCGTGACGACGAACATCGTCCCGCCCGCGACGATGGGCGCCGCCTCGTGGCCGCGCTCGGCGCCGGTAGCGCGCTCCAGCACCGGCCGCAGCCGCGCGACGTTGTCCGGCGTGATCTGCGCCAGCGGGCTGAAGCGGGTGTTGGCGTGGTCGCGCGCGGCCATCGGCCAGTCGCCGGCGGGGTCGTGCTCGGGGGGTGCGGCGGGTGTGGAGGCGGAAGGAGACGGGACAGCGGCCGGCGCCTGTGCCCACGCGAGCGGCGTCATCAGGGCAAGACAGAGCAGCGCGGCTGCGCGACGCATGGGTCTCCTGTTGTGGCCCGAAAGGGGCGCTGGTTCTGGAGACGCTTCGGCAACCCCTGTGCCGTGAAGGCCCGGGGTGATGACGGGGGGTTAAGGGAAGGTGGCGCCGCCCGCCCCCTTCAACGCGCCCGGCGCGCGCGCCAGCGGCCGAGCAGCTGCCGCACCAGCGGAGCGGTGCACATCATCCCGGCGGAGGCACCCAGGGCCATGGGCCACATGGAGCCGAAGGCTTCCATGCCCCAGGCGCCCAGGAGGATGGCGCCCTGGCCGATGAAATAGGTTTGCAACGGGGTGGTCTTCATGGCGTCGGTGCGGGTCGGTAAAGCTAAAAACCCACGCGGCGCGCGGACTTGGCGTGATTTTCGGCTGCGGCGGCGCTGCGCTTGCGGCCCCGGCGCCACAGCGCCATGCACTCCGTCACGCCGGCGCCCGCCGCGTGCGGCCCGGGTGTGGCGGGAGCCGCCTGGGCGCGCGGCTTGCTGACCCGTGGGAGTCGGCGCCGCATCGGGCGGCGCCTCCTTCCCGACATCAGGAGCTCACACCATGGCAGACACCCCGTACGTCACCGGCCTGTTCCGCGACCGAGACAGCGCCGAGCGCGCCTACCAGTCGCTTTCCGACCGCGGCTACACCAAGGACGACGTCAACCTGGTGATGTCCGACGAGACGCGCAAGCGCCACTTCGGCAACACGGCCACCGGCACGCAGACCGAGCTGGGCAACAAGGCGGCCGAGGGCGCGGGCATCGGCGGCGCTATCGGCGGCACGATCGGCGCCATCGCCGCGGCCGTGGCGGCGGTGGGCACCTCGGTAGCCATTCCGGGCCTGGGCGTGGTGGTCGCCGGCCCGATCGCCGCGGCGCTGGCCGGTGCCGGCGCGGGCGCGGCCAGCGGCGGCCTCATCGGCGCGCTCATCGGCTGGGGCATCCCGGAAGAGCGCGTGAAGCACTACGAGGAAGGCATCAAGCAGGGCGGCATCCTCATGGGCGTCAAGCCCCGCAACGCCGAGGACGCCGCGCACCTGGAGAGCAGCTGGAAGGCCGCCAACGGCGAGCACGTGTACTACCGCTGACGGTGAACGAGGCGGTGGCCCGGGCGGGCTGCCGCCGAAAGCGAAACGGCGGCCCGCGGGCCGCCGTTTTTTCGTCTCCCCGCGCTCACCCCCCCAGCGCCACCGTCACCGAGTGGATCAGCAGCCCGATGAGCCCGCCCACGAGCGTGCCGTTGATGCGCACGAACTGCAGGTCGCGGCCGATGTTGCGCTCCAGCTCGACGGTGAGCTCCTCGGTGGGCCAGGCGTCCACGCGGGCCACGATGTAGTGGCGGATGTCCTCGCGGTAGCGCTCGATCCACTGCGGCGCGGCCTGCATCAGCTGCGCGTTGATCCACTCGCGCATGGCCGCGTCCTCCTGCAGCCGCCGCCCCAGGCCACGCGCGCCCTCGGCCACGCGCGCATGCAGCGTGGACTCCGAGCGCTGCAGGTCCGCCTGCAGCCACGCCAGCAGCTGGTCCCAGAGCCCGTGCAGGTACTGCGCCAGCGCCGGGTGCGCCAGCCACTCCGACTGCAGCTCGCGCCCGCGCTGGCGCAGCGCCGGGTCCTCGCGCAGCCGCTCGATGCTGTGGGCCATGAAATCGTCGAAGCGCAGCCGCAGCGGGTGTTCGGCGTCCTCGCCCATCTCGCCGATGAGGTTGCCCAGCCCGGAGACCAGCTTGCGCGTGGCGATGCGCCCGGCCACCGCGTCCAGCCCCACCAGGCGCAGCAGCTTCAGCTCCGAGGCCACCACCTCGGCCACCTTCTCCTGGATCGACTCCTCCTCCAGCAGCGCCGCAAGCTGGCGCAGCAACTCGTCGAGCAGCGCCTGGTGGCGGCGGTCGGCCGTCAGCAGCCCCAGCACCTCGCCGGCCAGGGACGAGACGTCGATCTGCTCCAGCCGAGCCAGCACCGTGCTGCGCAGGAAGTGGCGCACGCGCTCGTCGTCCAGCGTGGACAGCAGGTAGCGCGCCGCGGCGGCCAGGTGCTGCGCCAGCTGCTGCGCGTGGCGCTCGTCGGACAGCCAGCCGGCCAGCCGGCCCGCGGCGTCGAACTCGCGCAGCTTGGCCAGCACCTGGGGCGTGCCCAGGAAGTTGTTGCAGATGAAGTTGGCCAGGTTGCGGCCGATGCGCGCCTTGTTGGTGGGGATGATGGCGGTGTGCGGTATGCGCAGCCCCAGCGGATGCCGGAACAGCGCCACCACCGCGAACCAGTCCGCCACCGCGCCCACCATCGCCGCCTCGGCGAAGGCCGCGAGGTAGTGCCAGCCCGGGTGGCTTTGTCCCAGCACGGTGGCCAGCGCGTAGAGCAGCGCCGCGCCCACCAGCAGGCCGAGGGCGATGCGCTTCATGCGCACCAGCGCGGCCTGGCGCTCGGCGGCGGCGGGATCCAGGGTGAATGTGGCTTTGTTCACGAGGTCGATCATGCCCGGCGCTCCCGCGGCCCGTGGAAGCACCGAACTGCCCGCGCCCGACGGCGTTTTTCCAGCCATGGACCCGGGCCTTGCGGCCTCATGCTCGAACCCTGGCCCACGTTTTGCGGCCATGCCTTTTTCGTAGTACCCGCAGTGCCCACCGCCATGAAGCAGCTCCCGATCAATGTCACCAAGTCCCTGTACGACAGCGACGGCTACCGCCACACGCTGGTGACGGCCACGCCGGTGCAGATCGTCACGTTGCTGGAAGGCTTCTACTGGCTGTGGGATCGGGTCACCGGCCGCTGCCTGCTCGAAGGCATGGGCCATGCCCGGCTGAGCAACCACGTGCCCTCGGGCGACGACGCGCAGGCGCGGCGCAACCCGGTGGCCGAGACGCGCGCCTTCCTCACCGCGCAGTCGCTGATCCGCAGCGTCGCCAGCGGCCGGCGCGACATCGACGACTCGCCGGCCGGGCCGCACGACGTGGCGCATTGAGGAGCCCCCCGGGCCCGCTCCCTGCTCCAGGCGGCGCATGTCGCGTGCCGCCGCCGAAGTCCTGCAGCACCCGGGCCGATTCCTGGTCCAGTGCCTGCGCGCCTTCCGCAAGAACCAGGGCCTGCTGCTGGCCGGCGCCCTGGCCTACTACGCGCTGCTGTCGCTGGTGCCGCTGCTGATCCTGTGCGTGATCGCGCTGTCGCACCTGGTGGACCCGCGCGAGCTGCTGGGCACGCTCTCGCGCTACCTGGCGTGGCTGCTGCCGGGGCAGTCCGGCCCTTTCATCGCCGAGCTCGACACCTTCCTGCGCAACCGCGACGCCGTCAGCGTGTTCCTGGTGGCGACGATGCTGTTCTTCAGCTCGCTGGCCTTCACGGTGCTGGAGAACGCGATGTCGGTGATCTTCTTCCACCGCGTCGCGATCCGGCGGCGGCATTTCCTGGTTTCGGCGCTGCTGCCCTACGCCTGCATCCTGGCGCTGGGCCTGGGCCTGCTGCTGATCACGCTGGTGGCCGGCGCGCTGCAGGCGCTGGGCGACGACACGCTGCGGCTGCTGGGCCACAACTGGTCGCTGGACTGGCTGTCGGCGATGCTGCTGTACCTGCTGGGCTTCTCGGGCGAGGTGCTGGTGCTCAGCGCCATCTACATGGTCATGCCGGTGGGGCGGCTGTCGTGGCGCCACGCGCTCATCGGCGGCGTCACGGCCGCGGTGTGCTGGGAGATCAGCCGCCACGTGCTGGTGTGGTACTTCGCCTCGCTGTCCAAGGTGAACCTGGTGTACGGCTCGCTCACCACCGCCATCGTGGTGCTGCTGAGCCTGGAGATCGGCGCCGCGGTGCTGCTCTTCGGCGCCCAGGTGATCTCCAGCTACGAGCAGCTGCTGCGCGAGGGGACGGCGCAGGCGCCGGGGTTGAGGACGGAGGGGTGACGAGGCTTCTCGTGGGCCGTCAGCCCTCCTGCGCCTCTTCCCCCGGCAAATGCGGGCACTCCCACCCCAGCAGCTCCGACAGCCGCGTGACCACCCAGCGCGCCTCGGCGGCGCTGAAGCCGGAGTCGGGGTCGGCCAGGCCGGCGTGGTAGCGCAGCAGCAGGTCCACCTCGGAGCCGTGCGCGTGGATGCTGCGCCCGCGCGCGTGCTCTTCGAGCTGCTGCGCCAGGTCCTCGCACAGCTCGTAGCGCGCCCGTATCTCGGCCAGCGGAGCCGTCAGGCGCTGGCGCGCGTCGCGGTACAGCGCCAGGAAGGAATCGGGCAGGTAGATCTGGTTCTCGTCGCTCATGCCCGGGCTTGTACCCCAAGCCGGAGCCCTCCCCGGTGCTGGTGACAATGGGTTCAGCAGCCGCCCGCGCGGCCCCGTTTCCACAAACCCTGGGAGTGCCCATGAAAACCCGACGCCTGCTGACGATCCCGCTGCTGCTGGCCGCCGCCACGGTGGCCCGCGCCGAACCCATCGGCGAGGTGGACACCGTGTTCAAGCTCATCGGCCCGGACCACAAGATCGTGGTCGAGGCCTACGACGATCCGA
Source organism: uncultured Azohydromonas sp. (assembly GCF_937926365.1). Taxonomy (GTDB): domain Bacteria; phylum Pseudomonadota; class Gammaproteobacteria; order Burkholderiales; family Burkholderiaceae_C; genus Azohydromonas. Next base: position 7,426 of record NZ_CALAOH010000033.1, read on the forward strand.
AGGTGCAGGGCGTGACCTGCTACGTCTCGCGCGCCAAGACCGGCGGCATCAAGGGCGCCATCGGCATCGCCGAGGACAAGTCCAACGCCTCCATCGCCTGCCGCCAGGTCGGCCCCATCAGCTTCCCGCAGGGCCGGCCGCTGGCGAAGCAGGAGGAGATGTTCAGCGAGCGCATCTCGCTGGTGTTCAAGCGGTTGCGCGTGGTGCGCATGGTGGACCCCAAGCGCAACGCGCTGGTCTATCTGACCTACTCCGAGCGGCTCATCGAGGGCTCGCCGCAGAACAGCGTCACCGTGGTGCCGGTGGACACGGGCACGCGCATTCCGGTGAAGTGAGCGCCGCGCGCCCTCACTCCGCCGCCACCTCCAGCCGGTACGCACCGGCGACGCCGCCGGTCCAGCGCACGCGCAGCACCACCGACATCGCGGCGGCGCCGGTGTTGTGCACCCTCACCGTGTCGGGCTGCGAGCCCGGCAGCAGGCTGGCGTTCAGCCGCCGGTTGTCGGTGTCCACGGCGATGAGGTCGTAGTTGGCATCGGCCGTGGGCGTGAGCCGGGCGCTCAGGCGCTGGCCCGCGGCCAGGCGCACGCTGAAGAGGTCCTGGTCCGTGCTGCTGCGCAGCGCGCCCAGCACCGTGGCGGGCAGCTCGTCCAGCGGCTGCGCGCGCGCGATGCTGTCGTTGGGCTCCACCTCCGTCACCGTCATCGCCACGCTGCCGCCGCCGGCGGCGTCCACCGCGGCATTGGCGTCCAGCAGCCCGCTGCCGCACTGCCCGCATGCGGCCGGGAAGGGACGCGCCGATTCCTTGAGCCGCGCCTCCACCTCGTCCGGCGTGAGCTTCGGATTGCGCGAGAGCATCAGCGCCACCGTGCCGGCCACGTGCGGCGTGGCCATGGAGGTGCCGCGGTAGCTGCCGTAGCTGTCGGCCCCCGGCGTGGTGCCGCCGGCATTGAGCGTGGAGAGGATGGCCGAGTCGCTGTCGCCGCCCGGCGCCGCCAGGTCCACCACCGCGCCGTAGTTGGAGTAGGACGCCCGGGCGCCGTTGCGCTTGACCGCCGCCACCGCGATCACGCCCGGACAGCTCGCCGGCTGGTGCAGGCCGGCGTCCGAGGACTGGTTGCCCGCAGCCACCACCACCACCGCGCCCAGGCCGCGCACGGTGGCGATGGCATTGCGGTAAGTGGTGCTGCAGCTGCCCGCGCCGCCCAGCGACAGGTTCAGCACCCGCGCCGGGTTCGGGTTGGCCGGCTGGCCGGCGACGTGGCCGCCGGCGGCCCAGACCATGCCATCGGCGATGTCGGAGCTGTAGCCGCCGCAGCGCCCCAGCACCCGCACCGGCAGCACCTTGGCGCCGAAGGCCACGCCCGCCACGCCGCTGCCGTTGTTGGTCACCGCGGCGACGGTGCCGGCCACGTGGGTGCCGTGCCAGCTGCTCTTGGCCGCCGGCGAGCCGAAGTAGCACTGGCCGGCGCTGCTCCAGTCGCCAGGGTCGGACGGGTCCTCGTCGCGGCCGTTGCCGTCGCGGGCGATGAAGGTGTCGGTGACGAAGTCGCGCCCGGGCAGCAGGTTCTTCGCCAGGTCCGCGTGCGGGCGCACACCGGTGTCGATCACCGCCACCACCACGCCGGCGCCGGTGGACTTCTCCCAGGCCGTGGGCGCGCGGATGCCGGCCGTGGCCTCGAACAGGGCCCACTGCTGCCCGTAGCGCACGTCGTTGGGCACCAGCTGCGGCTGCATCAGCGCATCGGGCTCGACGTATTCCACGTCCGCGTCGCCGTTGCGCAGCTCCTCGCCGACGCCGCGCAGCTCGTCCTCGGACAGCGGGCGGTCGAGCTTGAACACGTCCGCGCCGTCGCCCAGGCGCCGCAGGTGCGTGAGCTTGGCGCCGCGGCGCTGCAGCGCGGCCTCGGCGCGCAGCCGCGAGGCGGCGGCGGGTGCCGCGGCGGAGGCGGCGCTGCGGTACTTGATGATCAGCCGGTCGGTCCGCGCCGCGACTGGCGCGGTCGATGCGGCCGAGGCCGGCGCCGCGGCATCGCGCTCGAAGGCGGACGCCGGGGCGGCCTGCAAAGCGAGAAGGGAGGCCGCCACGAGGGCCGGCAGGAGAGCGGGGGAATTCGACATGGGCGCCTGGAAGCAAAACACAGGCCGCGCACCGGGGTCCGCGGGACTGACTGGCCGCGCCCGCCGCCGTCATCCGGCGGTGGGCCGCCCGGTGGCCCGGGCGCAAGGGGCGGCATGGTACGCAGGCAGTGAAGGCCCCCCGCGCCGCCCGGTCAACCGCGAAAGCGGGCGTCGGACGTTTCCAGAAGTCAAAGGCGTGCCGGCCGCGCACGGACGAAAAAAAGCCCGCGGGCGCGGGCAGAGGGTGTCCGGCGGGGACCGTGCCGTGGCGCGCCAGGGGAGCGGCGGCCACCACCTGGTCCGCGTTCGCGCCGATCACGTTGCTGGCGGCCAGCTGCGTGCCGGTGGCGGCGTCGAAGGCGTGGAGGTCGTCGTTGGCGCTGGCGTTGGGACGCAGCCGGGCCGGGATGCTTGGCGTCCAGGATGCCCGTGCCGCACCCGCTGCAGGCGGCCGGGAAGGCGCGCATCGAAGCCTTCGTGTTGATGGCGCGCCCTTCCTCCACGCGCGAGGGTGCTTCTCAGCGCGGCACGATGCGCGCGCCGCTGAGCTGCTCCTGGGCCTCCAGCAGCGAGGGCACGAACTTGTCGCCGTGGCCCAGGGCGCTGGCCAGGGTCAGCGACTGGTGCACCGCCTCGCCCACCACGCTGGGCACGGCCAGCTCCTCGGCCAGGTGGGTGTAGTAGCGCAGGTCCTTGCGCGCGTTGTCCAGGCCGAAGCGGATGCCCGCCAGGTCGCCCGTGAGCGCCTTGGCCATGGCCTGGAACAGGCCCGAGTTCACCGGCCCGGCCGACAGCAGCGCCACCAGCCGGTTCAGGTCCACCCCGGCGCGCTGGCCCACGGCGAAGGCCTCGGCGGTGGCGGTGCAGATGGCCTGCCCGATGAAGTTGTTGAGCAGCTTCACCGTGTGCCCGGCACCGGGGCCGCCGACGTGGAACACGTTCTCGGCGAAGCAGCGCAGCACGGGCTCCAGGTGCGCGAAGGCCGCGTCCTCGGCGCCGACCATGACGTTGAGCCGCCCGGCCTCGGCCTCGGTGGGCGTGCGCGCCAGCGGCGCGTCCACGAAGGTGACGCCGGCGTGGCCGCACGCCTCGCGCAGCCGCATGGTGGAGCCGGGCTCGCTGGTGGAGCAGTCCACCACCAGCAGCCCCGGCGCGGCGCCGGCGAGCAATCCCTCGGGGCCCGTCACCACGGCCTCCACCTGGGGCGAGCCGGTGACGCAGACGAAGACGATCTCGCTGTCCCGGGCCAGCGCCGCGGCGGAAGGCGCCTCGATGGCGCCGGCGTCCAGCAGGTCGGCCACGCGCTCGCGGTTGCGGTGCACCGTCAGGCCCAGCTCGTGGCCGCGCGCGAGCAGGTTCTTGGCCATGCCGTGGCCCATGAGGCCCGAAGCGCCGATGAATCCGATGCGTGCCATGCGTGTGCTCTCCTGTGGACGGGGGTGATGCACCGGCGGGGCTGCCGGCGCGGCGCATCGTAGGCGCGGGGCATGGCCGCGCGGCGGGGGGCCGCTATGCTCGCGCGGCCTTGTCCCACGGCGTGAGCCAAGGACACACCGCGAAAGCCGAAAGCCCGTTCGTGCTGAGGTATCGAAGCATCAGGACGAACGGAACTCAAAGGCCAAGGACTTCATGAAACCCGTTCTGCCTGCCGCATGAGTCTTCCTGACTACACCCTGCGCTACCTGGGCGCCCACTTCTTCGTGCGCGGCTGGCTCTCGGCCAACAACGTGCTCTTCGCCGACGGCGGCGAACAGGGTGCGGCGGTGGTGGACAGCGGCTACGTCTCGCATGGCGCGCAGACGCTGGCGCTGCTGGAGCACGCGCTGGCCGGGCGGCCGCTGGCGCGCATTTACAACACGCACCTGCATTCCGACCATTGCGGCGGCAATGCCGCGCTGCTGCGGCGCTGGCCCCAGGCGCGGCTGAGCGTGCCCGCGGGCTACGCGCCGCACCTGCGGCCCTGGGACGCGCGGGGCCTGGGCTTCCACGCCATGGACCAGCGCTACGAGCCCTTCGAGGCGCACGGCTTCCTGGAGGCGGGCCAGACGGTGCGGCTGGGCACGCGGGACTGGGAGGTGCACGCCACGCCCGGCCACGACCCCGACGCGGTGGTGCTGTTCGAGCCGGACAGCCACACCCTCATCAGCGGTGACGCGCTGTGGGAGCAGCGGCTGGCGATCATCTTTCCGGAGCTGGCGGGCGAATCGGGCTTCGAGGCGGCGCAGCGCGCGCTGGACCTGATCGAGCGCCTGGCGCCGCGCCTGGTGCTGCCCGGCCACGGCGAGGCCTTCACGGACGTGTCCGCGGCGCTGGCGGCCTCGCGGCGGCGGCTGGAAGGCTTCATGGCCGCGCCCGAAAAGCACCACCAGTACGCCGCGCGGGCGCTGGTCACCTACCACCTGCTGGAGCACCGCGCGCTGCGGCGCGAGGCGCTGCAGCGCTGGATCGTGCAGACCCCCGTGCTGCGCCGCGCCCCGGGCGAGCACGCCACGGGCGAGCACGCCACGGGCGAGCACGCGCTGCGCTTCGCCGAGGAGACGGTGGCGCGGCTGATCGCGGACGGGGTGTTGAGCGAAGAAGGCGGGTGGGTGCGGATGGCGGGGTGAGGAGAAGAGCGGTTGCCCGGCAGGTTCCGGATTCATCCGCCGGACGAAGCAGGGTCGGCCCCTTCCTTCCCTTCTACCCACCTATCGAGCATCCGCGCACTTCCCTCCAGCGCTACCCGCGCCAGCTCCCGGCCCCACGCCCGCAGCGCCCGTTCATCCGCCCCCAGCGCCGCCCGCAACCCCTCGGCGGCCTGCTCGACGCCCACGCAGCCCGGCAGCCCCGGCAGCTCCCAGCTGTCCACGTAGGCGCGATGCTTGGCCGCATCGGCGCCGGATTGCGGCGGCAGCAGGTTCATCCGCGGGCGGCCGAAAGCGGTGGCGACGACGCGCCCGTGCAGGCTGCTGCCGCAGTAGCCGGCGCTGCCGGCCAGCAGCGCGCAGAGGTCCCAGAGGTGCACCGACGCCATCACCGCCGCCGGCGCGCGCAGCCGCGCCGCCAGGCGCCGCAGCACGGCGGCATCGTCGTGCCAGGGCGCGGTGCCGGCCCGGAACAGCACCAGCCCCAGGCCGCGCTCCCGCGCCACGGCGTCCAGCTGCGGCGCCAGCGCCTCCAGCGTCGCGTCGTCGCCAAACTCGGCCGCGAGCTGCAGCGCGAGGTAGCCGCCGGCAAAGCGCTCGCGCAGCGCCGCCACCTCGCCCCGCGCCGCGTGGCGGCGGATCGCCGCGCCGAAGAGGCGCGCCGTCAGCGCCGCCGGGTCGGGCAGCAGCAGCGACGCCACGCCGGCGCCGCGCAGCAGCGAATGCGTCGCCCCGTCGCGTACCGCCACGCCCTGCATCGCGCGCAGCTTGGAGAGCGCTTCGAGCCGCATCCGCCGCGGGCAGTGCTCCAGCCCCGCGCCGCCCAGGCCCAGCGCCAGCACGGGCGCGAAGCGCGGCGCCAGCGCACGCGGCAGCAGGTAGGGCGCGTGGTCGTCCAGGCCGAAGAAGCCACGCGTCCAGCGCCGGCGCGCCAGCGGCCGTGGCGCGAGGTAGGCGATGGTCGCGTCCGCCTCGTCGGGCGGCAGCAGCATCGCCGCGGCCTGCCAGGCGCTGCAGGTGAGGAGCTGCCCGCCCACGTGCAGCAGCGCGGCGGGCGCCCCTGGCGGTGGCAACGACCCGGCCAGCGCCTGGACCCGCGGGCCGCC
>NZ_CALAOH010000034.1 GCF_937926365.1 uncultured Azohydromonas sp.
GCCGCCGCGCGGGGGCGAGCGGCCGCCACGGGCGCGGGGCGCACCGGCGCCGGGGCGGGTGGGGTGGTGGCGACCGTCTGCAGCAGCGAGTCCTTGGTGGCGCCGCCGGTGCCGCTGGGCTGCGGATCGACCTGGTTGCGCAGCACCAGCGACAAGGTGCCCACGCTGCGCGCCAGGTCCAGCTTCTCGGCCTCCTCGGGCGTGACCTCCAGCGTCACGGCGTTGACGACCTTGGGCTTGGTCTCGTCGCGGTTGGCCTCCTGCGCCACGGCCAGCACCAGGATGCGCTCCAGCACGATCTTGCTGATGGCCTTGTCCTGGCTATCGGCGTTGCGGCCCTCGCTGCCCGGGCTCTGCGTGTTGACCATGATGTCCACGAAGTTGCCCGGCAGCGCGAAGCCGGCCACGCCGATGACGTCGTTGACGCGCACGGTCATGGCGCGCTTGCCCTCGACCACCACCGCCGACAGCCCGCCCTTGGTGCCCACGGGCGCGAGCTTGGCCTCCAGCACCGGCTCGCCGCGCGTGAGCGACGTGCGCGCCACGCGCCCTTGCAGCTTGGACGCGTCGTCGAAGGCGCCCGGCGGCTCGTTGCCGCGCGGCCAGTCCACCATCTTCACCGCCTCGGGACCGATCTTGGCGCCGATCTCCACGTCCATCGCCGCCACGGCGACGCGCCCACCGCTGCCGGATTGCGCGTTGAGCCAGCGCAGGGCAAACAGCGCCGCCAGCAGCCCGGCCAGCAGTGCCACCGCCAGCATCGTGAGTCCTCGCCTGTTGCCGCCCATGTCATGCCTCCTGTGTGCGGTCGTGCCTGCGGACGGGCCCTTGCTCAGGCCCAGGCCGCCTCATTGGCAAAGTAGTTGCGCCAGGCCCACTTCATCAGCCGCGGGCTGAGCTCGGGCTTGAGGCCGTTGTAGGTGGCGAAGTCCACGATCTGGCTGACCAGGTCGCGCGCGTAGGCCGGCAGCAGCGGCCGGCCCTCGCGCTGGTGCATCTCGTGCACCAGGCTGTCGAAGGCCGCGTCGTCGTAGGGCACGCCGTACTGCTCGCAGCTCTGGCGCAGGATGTGGCGGTAGTCCTCGGGCGGCACCGGCCCGACGAAGATCTTGTAGCCGATGCGCCGCAGGAAGGCCTCGTCGCCGAGCTCCTCGGGGCGCAGGTTGGTCGAGAAGAACAGCAGCGTGTCGAAGGGCACGCGCAGCTTGATGCCGTTGCGCAGCATCAGGTGGTCGTGCTGTTGCTCCATGGGCAAGATCCAGCGGTTGAGCAGCTGGCGCGGCGTGACGATCTGACGCCCGAGGTCGTCCACCAGCAGCAGCCCGTTGTTGGCCTTGAAGTGCGGCGGCGCGTGGTAGAAGCCTGCGCGCGCATCGAACACCAGATCCAGCATCTCCAGCGTGAGCTCGCCGCCCATGATCACCACCGGCCGCTCGCACAGCACCCAGCGCGCGTCGGCGCGGTGCGCGTCGTACAGGCTGGCGGACGCAGCGGCTGCGGGCAGCGGCCGGTGCACCAGCGGGTCGAACACGCTGATGATCTCGCCGTGCACCTCCACCGCGTGCGGCACCGCCACCGCACCCTGCAGCAGCGAGGCCATGCGTTCGCACAGGAAGGTCTTGCCCGCGCCGGGCGGGCCGTACAGCAGCTTGGCGCGGCGCGAGTTCATGGCCGCGCCCAGCTGTTCGCGCAAGTGTGCAGGCATCACCACCGAAGCCATGGCCTGCTCGAAGCGCTCGCGCGTGAGGCCCATGTCGGCGACGCTTTGCGCCTGCACGCGCTGCACGTAGGCCGCCAGCGGCACCGGCGCGGGGCCGCTGTAGAGGTTGCGCGCCAGCGCCTCGGCCGCGCGCGCGCGCCCGGCCCGGGTGAGCTGGTAGCTCACGTCGCCGGCCAGCGCGCCACGGTGCTGCACCTCCACCACCGCCTCGCGGCGCAGCTGGCCCAGCAACGCCTCCAGCAGCAGCGGGCCCAGGCACAGGTGGCGCGAGAGCTCGTGCAGCGAGCCCAGGGCATGCTGCTGCATCGCCTTGAGCACGAGCTCGGCCAGCAGCAGCGGCGGCAGCCCGGTGTCCTGCAGCCGCTGCGGCGCGCAGGGCAGGGGGGCCGTGGCCCCGTCGGGCCGATGTTCCACGAGGGATGGGCTGGCAGCGGACATGCGGGTCTCCAGTGAGTACCTTCAGGCCGACAACAACCGGGCCATTTCAAGAGCGGTGCCAGTGGCAATGGCCACCGCGTAGGGCAGGCGGGTGCCCGCGGCCAAGTGCGACCCCACCCCTTGCGCAGGGCGGACCGCCGCGAGCATGAAGAACGTGTTGCGCAGCACCTGGCGCAGTTGCCCGGTGAAGAGCGCCACCACCACGGACAGCACGCCGCCCGCCAGGGCCGTCCACAACGCAACCTTCAGGATGGCGGGCGCGCCCAGCCAGATCCCGACCATCGCCAGCAGCTTCACGTCGCCGGCTCCCATCAGGCGCAGCGCGTAGAAGGGCAGGAACAGCCCCAGCCCCGCCAGGCCTCCCAGCAGCGCGGCCGGCAGGCCCACGCCGCCGTCGAGCAGCAGGCCGCTGCCCGCCGGAGCGAGAGCCTGGAACAGCAGGCCCAGCGCCGCCCCGTACACCACCAGGGCGTTGGGAATGCGCCGGCTTCGCACGTCGGACACGACTGCCGCCACGAGCAGGCCAGCAAGCATCAACAGCGACAGCCACTGCAGAGTCATGCGGACCTCGCGGCAGGTTTTCTAGCGTCGCTGGATTAATCGATGGCCTTGAGGACCGTGTCGAAAGCCTCCTCCAGCGCGTCGCCGATCTGGCCGACGGTGGCCGCGATCACCGCGGCGATCAGGGCGGCGAAGAGGCCGTACTCCAGCGCGGCCGCGCCCTCTTCGTCGCGAACGAAGGCCTTGAGCGTGTCGATGAGCTTCATACCATTTCCTTTCTGGTGTCTACCGAAGGGTGCCGTTGCCGGCAGCGTTGCAGCCCTTGCGGGCTGTTGTCCCGGGGCCCCGTGCAGGCGGGCCATGGGCTGGGGCAGCAACCCGTCACGCCGCCTGCGCCTTGCCGGTGAAGCGCCTGGCGTCATGCGGCGTGCCGTGCGTTGCCTTGAGGACCAATGTAGGGAGCCGCCGCACGCCGCGCATCGGAGCCTTGCACTGAGTCGCTAGGCGTTGGCTCCTGTGTCGGCCATGACAAAACAACTACCCGGGTCGCGGGTGCCGCCGTCTTGCCAGGGGCACGGGGGCCGGGCATGGCTGCGGCGGCGACGCGTTCAGCAGGCCTCGATCAGCCCGGGCTCGCGCGGGGCCTGCAGCAGCAAGCGCATCAGCTCGGCCGCGGGTGCGGTCTTGTGCGTGAACTCGCTGGCGCCCAGCAGCCGTGCGCGCTGCGCCACCCTCGCATCGTCCAGCGCCGTGAGCACCACCACGCGGCACGGCGCCTCGCGCTGCAGCAGCGGGATGAGCGCCAGGCCGTCCTCGCCGCCGAGCTGCACGTCCAGCAGCACCACGTCGGGCTGCAGGCGGCGCGTGAGCTGCAGCGCCTCCGCCCCGTTGGCGGCGGCGCCGGCGCTGCGCAGCCGCGGGAACTCGGCGTTGATCAGCAGGGTCAAACCGGTGCGCAGTCCAGGATGGTCATCGACCACCAGCACCGAGAGGGGAAGGGACTGGGACATGCAGGCACTCCACAGACACGGACGCACGTTTCCAATGCAACCAGCCTATGGGCCGTGGCCGCACCTGCACAGTGCAAAGATGCCTGTTCGGCACGGGATTTTTGTCCCGGTGCCGCGGCCCGCTCCCGATGGGCTCAGGCCGGGTCGAGGTCGCGCTGCGGCTGAGGCATGCCCTGCTGCGCCAGGCCGTGCTCCAGCGCGTAGGCGTAGAGCTCCAGGCGGCCGTGCACGTTGAGCTTGCTGTAGATGACGGTGAGGTGGTTGCGCAGCGTGTGCTCGCTCATGGCCAGCGTCTCGGCCACCACCAGGCTCTTGGCGCCGCGGTGCTGCACCAGCGCCTGCACCACCTGGCGCTCCTTGGGCGTGAGCGAGGCGATGCGCTGCGCCTGCTCGTCCTGAGGCGCTTCCGCGGCGCTGGGCATGGCGGCGGCCGCCGCGCCGGCGCCGGTGATGCTGCCCAGCAGCTGCGCCATGAGCGCGCGCTCCACCCACACCTCGCCGGCATGCACGCGGTCGATGGCGCGCAGCAGCAGCTCGGTGGAGTGCGACTTGAGCACCACGCCGCGCGCGCCGGCCTTGACGGCCTCCATGTGCTGCCCCACGTTGATGTTGCCCGTGAGCACCAGCACCTTCAGGCCGGAGGCGGTCAGGCGGCGGATGCACTCCAGCGGGTCGCCGTCGGGCAGCCCCAGGTCCAGCAGCACCAGATCGGTGTCGCGCAGCGCGGGGTGCTCCATCAGCTCGCGGGCGCTGCTGGCGGTGCCGATGACGGCCATGCGCGGCCGTGCGCTGTCGATGAGCTGGCGCAGGCCCCACAGCACCAGGGCATGGTCGTCGGTGAGCAGGACGCGGATCGTGCGGGCGGGGGCGGAAGCTGTCATGGGAATCATCCTGTCAAGGGCAGCGTGACCGCCACCTCGGTGCAGCCCAGCGGCTGGTTGACCGTCACGTGGCCGCCGAACTCCTGGGCGCGCTCGCTGAGCGAGCGCGGCGTGAAGGGCAGAGCCGGCGCGGACGTCGCCCGGTCGTTGCGCACGCGCATGCACAGCTGCTGCGGTTGCACGTCGAACTGCACCAGCACCGCGGTGGCCTGCGTGTGGCGGCGCACGTTGGTCAGCGCCTCGTTGAACAGGTGCAGCAGGGCCTTGGCCAGGCTGCCGCGCAGCGGCGGCGCCTCCTCGGGCAACTGCACCTCGACCTTGAGGCCGTACAGCGACTCGAAGCGTTGCGCCTGGCGCTGCAGCGCCGCCAGCGCGCCGGCGCTGGCGCCGCCCGGGTCCTGTCCGCGGCGCAGCCCGCTGACCATGTCGCGCAGGGCCTGCAGCTCGTCGTTGGTCATCTGCACCAGCTGCGTGATCTGCGGACGCACCGGGTTGTCCTCGCCCGCGATGCGCGCCAGCGCCTCCAGCCCGTACTTGAGCCCCAGGTAAGGCTGCACCGCGCTGTCGTGCAGGTCGCGCCCGATGCGCTCGCGCTCGCGCGAACTGGTCTCCTCCTGCAGCTGCTCCAGCAGGTCGGCGCGCTCCAGCAGCGGCAGCAGCTCGCGCATGAGCGCGTGCAGCCAGCGCAGCTCGGCTGCGGTGAAGGCGGGCTCGCGGCGCAGCAGGCAAAGCTGGCCTTGGTTGCGGCCATAACTGTGCAGCGGCATCCACAGGCCCTGCGCACCGGCCTCCAGCAGCACGCGGCACGCGCCGGGGTGCAATGCCGCACCGGGCGCGCCGCTGGCCAGGTCGAAGGCACGCACCGACACCAGCGGCTCGGCGCTGACCACGCAGCCCTGGCTGCCGGGCAGCACCGAGCGCTGCGCGCGCCAGCGCTGCAGCGCGGCGTCCTCCAGCACGCGCACGCCGGCAGCGGGCTCCCAGCAGAACACGCGCGGTGCCGGACCGGGCAGGTCCAGCAGCGCCCGCTCCAGCCCGAAATGCGTCCCCAGCAGGTCCAGCAGCACCTGCACCTGTCGCCGCAGGCCGTGGCGCGGGTCGGCCTGCTCGGTGAAGGCCGCCACCACGCGCTGGCGTTCGCGCAACGCCGAGCCGGGGCGTGCCAGCAGCGCCACGGCCGGCCCCAGCGTCAGCAGCAGCAGCGGCACCGCCAGCGCCATCGGGCTGCCTTCGCCCTGCGCCACCAGCCACAGGCTCACGGCAGCGGCCAGCGCCAGCACCAGGCCCGCGCGCAACCCGGACAACAGGGCCAGCGCCACCACGGGCAGCACCATGAGCGCCGCGATGGGCGGCGCCAGCAGCCGGCTCGCCAGCAGCAGCACGAGGGCATCCAGCCACAGCCACAGCCGCCACTGCGCCACCGGCCAGTCGCGCAGCGCGAGCCCCAGCAGCAACGCCGCGCCGGCCGCGTAGCCCAGCAGCAGCAGTGCCGCGAGCGTGTCGGGCGCGGCGGGCAGCAGTGTGAGCAGGGCGCTGAGCGCCAGCAGCGCACGCGTGCCCGCGACATGGCGCAGCAGAGCCTGCCGCGACCGCTGCGGCAGGCGCAGTGACGACTCGCGCGCTTCGGTGACTGCAGGCGACGGCGGCAATTCCGCCTCGGCGCTCGACATGGCTCCCTCGTTCTCCCTGGGTCTACGGCGCTATCCGCTCCATATGTAACCCAAGCTGCTCTCTTGGATTCATATTGAGACATAGGTCACGATTAATTGTCTATTGCACTGCAGCAAAACCTTGTGCCGTTTCAGGCTCCGTGAACCAAGACGGTCATGGGCCTTACGAGGGCTGGAATACCGCGCGGCGACACGACGGGCGTGAAAAACGCCGGATAAGCCCTTGTTTCTCTTCTGTAACTCGCGGATGGGGACAGCGCGCTCCGTCTGGAAACCCGGGGCAAGCGCTGTGTCCGTGGTTCAAAGGGCTTCGAGGAGAAGGATTTGCATCCTGAAGCCCAGGAAAATTCTCCCCCCGCAAATGAGGGTTGACACGTCTTATTTGCTTTGAAGGCGATGTGCGCTTCGGTTCGCGGTTCCGCGCGGACGCGAGCGAGGCGCGCCGCCGCCCGCCCTGGTGGCTGCTGGGCGTGATGCAGGCGTACCTGGCGGTGGTGGCGCTGGCCTGGGCGTTCAACGTGGCCGTGCTGCAGGCCGCCCTGTGGGGCGGTGTGCCGGCGCCGTGGCCACCGGCGGCGCCGCTGGCCGCGTACACGGGCTGCGCCTGCCTGCTGCAGCGGCACGCGGTGTTCCGTGCGGCCGCGGGCTGAATCTCCCGTTCCAACGAAAAAGGCCGGGCAAGCCCGGCCTTTTCGAGAAGCCGCGCGGGGCGCGGCGTGTGGGTGGGAGCCGATCAGTGGCCCGAGGCACCGGCGGCGCCGAGGCCCGTTTCGGAACGCACCTGCTGGATCGCGAAGTCGGCACGTTCCTGGGCGGCTTGCGCGCTGCGGTCCAGGATCGAGAACAGCCAGATGCCCACGAAGCCGATGGTCATGGAGAACAGCGCCGGCGAGGTGTAGGGGAACAGCGCGGAACCCTTGGGGTTGCCCAGCGTGGCTTCCCACACCGAGGGCGACACCACGGTCAGCGCCACCGAGCTGATCAGGCCCAGGAAGCCGCCGATCACGGCGCCCTTGGTGGTGCAGTCCTTCCACAGCACGCTCATGAAGAGCACGGGGAAGTTGGCCGAGGCGGCGATGGCGAAGGCCAGGCTCACCATGAAGGCGATGTTCTGCTTCTCGAAGGCGATGCCCAGCACCACGGCCAGCAGGCCCAGCGACAGGGTCGTGATGCGCGAGACGCGCAGCTCGGAGGCGCTGTCGGCCTTGCCCTTCTTGAACACCGTGGCGTAGAGGTCGTGCGACACGGCCGAGGCGCCCGACAGCGTCAGACCGGCGACCACCGCCAGGATGGTGGCGAAGGCAACTGCCGAGATGAAGCCGAAGAACACGTCGCCGCCCACCGACTTGGCTACCAGCACCGCGGCCATGTTGGCCGTGCCCGCGCCGCCCTTGATGACGCCCTTGGCGACGTCGGAGAACTCGGGGTTGGTCAGCACCAGGGTGATGGCGCCGAAGCCGATGATGAAGATCAGGACGTAGAAGTAGCCGATCCAGGTCGTGGCCCAGAACACCGACTTGCGAGCTTCCTTCGCATCGGGCACGGTGAAGAAGCGCATCAGGATGTGGGGCAGGCCGGCGGTGCCGAACATCAGCGCCATGCCGAAGCTGATGGCGGAGATCGGGTCCTTCACGAAGCCGCCCGGGCCCATGAGGGAGATGCCGGTCTTGGCGGCCTCTTCAGGCGTCTTGCCCGCGGCGATGGCGATGGCGGTCTTCACGTCCACGCCCTTGGCGAACAGCGCCTCGGGGCTGAAGTTGAACTGCGCCAGCACCATGAAGGCCATGAAGCTCACGCCGCACAGCAGCAGCACGGCCTTGATGATCTGCACCCAGGTCGTGGCCGTCATGCCGCCGAAGAGCACGTAAATCATCATCAGCGCGCCCACGATCACCACGGCCAGCCAGTACTCCAGGCCGAACAGCAGCTTGATGAGCTGGCCCGCGCCGACCATCTGGGCGATCAGGTAGAAGGCCACCACCACCAGCGTGCCGGAGGCGGCGAAGGCGCGGATGGGGGTCTGCTTGAAGCGGTAGCCCGCGACGTCGGCGAAGGTGAACTTGCCCAGGTTGCGCAGCCGCTCGGCCATCAGGAAGGTGATGACGGGCCAGCCCACCAGGAAGCCGATCGAGTAGATCAGGCCGTCGTAGCCCGTGGCCATCACGGCCGCGGAGATGCCCAGGAACGAGGCGGCGGACATGTAGTCGCCCGCGATGGCCAGGCCGTTCTGGAAGCCGGTGATGCCGCCGCCGGCGGTGTAGAAGTCCGCGGCCGAGCGCGTCTTGGCCGCGGCCCACTTCGTGATCCACAGCGTGGCCGCGACGAAGGCGGCGAACATGAAGATGGCGGTCCAGTTGGTCTCCTGCTTGGCGACCTGGCCCATGTCGGCGCCGGCGGCCAGCGCGGCGCCGCTGCCGAGGACGGCCGTCAGCGCGGCCAGTGTCTTGAGGTGCTTGCTGCTCATTTGGCCGCGTCCTTCAGGATTTCGGCCGTCAGCGCGTCGAACTCGCTGTTGGCCCGACGCACGTAGATGCCGGTGATGATGATGGTGAAGACGATCACGCCCATGCCCAGCGGAATGCCCAGCGTCGTGACGCCCTGGCCCAGCGGCGTGGCCAGGAAAGGCTTGTTGAATGCGATCAGCGCGATGTACCCGTAGTACACGATCATCATCAGCGCCGTCAGCAGCCAGCCGAAGCCGCTGCGCTTGCGCCGGAGCTCGTGATACTTGGGATTGGCCTGGATGCGGGCCACTACGGGATCCACCTTGCTTGTCTCCTCGGGCCTCGAATGGGCCGGGGCTCTTCCTACGGCAGTTGCCATTGTTTATCTCCGGTGCAGGGGGGGTCAGGAGTGCCAAGCCACCTGGGCGCAGCACCTGATGAGGTCAGTTTCGGCACCCCGTCTGACCAACTTCTTACAAAGCGAGCCCCTTGCGGGTTCATCCTTATGCGTCAGCATGAAGTCAGGCAGGCGTCAGAAAGGCGTCAGCCGCGGGCTGATGAGGCCCTGCAAACGCGCTCGTCGCAGGGCCCAGGCGGCCGGGATTCAGCCAGACTTGGCGCTGTCGCCACTGCCGCCCGCTTTGCCATGCCCAGCGCCTGCTTGCCGAACCAGAGTCTGAGCGAACTGCTGGGCCGGCACCGGGTTTTTTCCCTCCTGGACGCGGCATCGAAGGCGCGGCTGGCACGGCGCCTGACGTGCAGGACCTTCGAAGCCGGGGAGCGCGTGGCCGCGGGCGCGGCGCTGGGCCGCCGTCTGGGCTGGGTGCTGCGCGGGCAGGTGGCGCTGCTGCGCGAAGGGCATGATGTTGCGATCGCAACATTGGAGCCCGGCGAGCTCTTCGGTGCCGGCGCGCTGCCGCGGGGCGATCCCGATGGCTGGACGGTGATGGCCCGCGAGCGTGCCGACATCGCCTTCCTGCCGGCGGCGGACGTGGCGCATCTGTGCGCCGAGCACCCGGCCATGGCGCTGTTCCTGTCCCCGCCGCCGGCCACGGGGGGCGACGGGGCCGGCGAGCGCGCGAGCGACGCGCACCTGGGCCTGATGGCGCAGCCGGTGCGCTCGCTGCTCAAGCGCGCGCCGGTTGCGCTGGCACCTGACGCGAGCATCCTGCAGGCGGCGCGGACCATGCGCGACGAGCGCGTGTCCTCGGTGCTGCTGCTGCAGCAGGACCGCCTCTTCGGCGTGGTCACGGACCGCGACCTGCGCAACCGCGTGCTCGCGGCCGGGCTCGACCCGCAGCAGCCGCTGCACCGCATCGCCACCGTCGCGCCGCTGACCGTGGACGCGGCGCAGCCGGCCTTCGAGGCGCTGCTGCTGATGGCGCGCCACAACATCCACCACGTGCCCGTGCTCGACGGCCAGCGCGTGGCGGGCATGCTCAGCGCGAGCGACCTTGCCGAGCAGCACAGCACCTCGGCGGTGTACCTGGCCGGCGAGGTGCACAAGCAGACGTCGCTGCAGGGCTTGGTGGAGGTGGCCGCGCGCGTGCCGCAGCTGCAGCGCAACCTGGCCGCCGCGCAGGCCAGCGCCTGCAGCACCGGGCACATGGTCACGGCCATCACCGATGCCGTCACGACACGGCTGCTGCAGATGGCCCAGGCGCAGCTGGGCCCGGCGCCGGTGGACTACGCCTGGGTGGCCGCGGGCTCGCAGGCGCGCAGCGAGCAGACCGCCAGGAGCGACCAGGACAACTGCCTGGTGTTCGATGACCGCTACGACGAGGCGCGGCACGGCCGCTATTTCCGCGAGCTCGCGGGCTTCGTCAACGACGGGCTGCACGCGTGCGGCTACGTCTACTGCCCCGGCGAGATGATGGCCCGCACCGACGCGTGGCGGCAGCCGCAGCGGCGCTGGGCCGAGTACTTCCAGCGCTGGACCGAGGAGCCCGAGCCCAAGGCGCTGATGCTCACCTGCGTGTTCTTCGACCTGCGCGCCATCCATGGCCGCGCCGAGCTGCTCGGCGCGCTGCGCGCGCAGGTGCTGCGCCGGACCCGGGACAACCGCATCTTCCTGGCCTACATGGTGGGCAACGCGCTCAAGCACCGGCCGCCGCTGTCGCTGTTCGGCGGCATCTCGACGGTGCGCGCGGGCAAGGTGCGCGACGCCGTGGACCTCAAGCACAGCGGCATCGTGCCCATCGTGGACCTCGCCCGCATCTACGCGCTGGCCGGCGGCCACGAGGCGGTCAACACCTACGCGCGGCTGGAGGTGGCGGCGCAGGGCGGCGAGATCAGCGCGCAGAGCGCGCGCGACCTGCGCGACGCGCTGGAGTTCATGGCGGGGCTGCGCATTCGCCACCAGGCGCAGCAGACGCGCCTGGGCCAGGCGCCCGACAACTTCCTGTCGCTGTCGGAGCTCAGCAACTTCGAGCGCAGCCAGCTCAAGGACGCCTTCGGCGTGGTGCAGACGCTGCAGAGTGTGCTGGCGCAACGGTATCGGTGAAAAGCGCCGCAGGCCGCCTGTTTTCTACTCAGTATTTCAGCCGCGCGAAGTAGGTCTTCTGCGCCGCCTCGCGGGCCTGGCGCAGCGTGTGGATGCCCCGCGCGGCCAGCAGCGGCACGAGCTTGAGGAAGATCTCGGCTGTCACCAGCGCGTCGCCCAGCGCGGTGTGGCGGCCGATCACGGGCACGCCGAAGCGCTCGGCAATGTCCTCCAGCCGGTGCGAGGCTTGTTGCGGATGCACCACTGCCGACAGCAGCAGCGTGTCGAGCACGGGCTGCTCGAAGCGCACGCCGCTGGCGTCCTCCTTGAGCTGCAGGAAGCGCATGTCGAAGGCCGCGTTGTGCGCCACCAGCACCGTGTCCTGCGCGTAGGCGTGGAAGGCGCGCAGCACTTCCGCGATGCGCGGCTGCCCGGCCACCATCTCCGGCGTGATGCCGTGGATCGGGATGGTGGCGCGCGGGATGGGCCGGCCCGGGTTGACCAGCTGCTCGAAGCACTCGCCGCTCAGCAGCTTGCCGTTGAGCAGCCGCGCCGCGCCGATCTGGATGATCTCGTCGCCGCCGGTCGGGTCCAGCCCGGTGGTTTCGGTGTCGAACACCGTGTAGGCCAGCTCCACCAGGCGCCGCTCGTCCAGCGCGCTGCCGCCCTCGCCGTGAGCGAACAGGTCGAAGTCGTAGTACTCGGGGCGGCTGTGCCCGTGAACGATGGCTGCCTCCAGCGCCTCTTGGGCCTCCTGCGCCGCGGGTGCCAGCGGCAGCAGGATGCGGAAGAAGGCCTCGTGGCGCACGCGCTCGCGCTCGAACCAGAACTCGCCGCCGTGGCGCTGCACCACGTCGCGCACCGTCAGCGAGCTGCCGGCGCCGCCGCTGGCCATGGGGTCGATCTCCCAGCTCGCCACGGTGGCGCTGCTGACCGCCGGGCCGCTCCACACCAGGTCCAGCTGCGCGCGCCGCGCCTGGCCCGGGGCCAGGCGCAGCCGCACCGTGCCCACGTCGAACTCGTCGCGCAGCCGCTGCGCGAGGTGGGTCAGCATCTGCAGCAGCGAGAAGCTGTCCACCTTCAGCCACAGCGCGCCATCGGTCTCGTCCGCGCCCACGCGCAGGCCCGTGTGCGCCTCGATGCGGCGCTGCGCCGCCTGCACCAGGTCCTCGCCCCGCATCTCCTCCAGCGGCCAGCGCGTGGCCAGGCCCTGCGCGTTCTGCGCGGCGAGCTCGTCGATGCGGCGCGACATCGCCTGCGCCTCGTCGCGCGCCACGCCCAGCAGCCGCTCGCGCAGGTTGGCGTCGAGCCCGGGATCGCCGAGCGTCTCCACGGCGCTGCGCAGGTTGGCCAGCGAGCCGCGGCTGCCCTCGGTCAGGCCGTGCAGCAGCCGCTCCTGGGCCGCCTCCTGCTCGTATTCGCGCGTGATGTTGTCCAGCATCAGCACGAAGCCGCTGAGCGCCGGTGCCTGCCCGGGCACGTCGTCGTCCACGGCGCGCACGGGCGCCATTTGCGCGCGCAACAGCTGGCCGCTGTGCGTGGTGGTGACGAACTGCGTGCTCGGGTGTGCCGCGCCGCGCTGCAGCCGCTGCTGCACGCTCTCCAGCGCGTGGGCCACGAGCTTGCGGTCGAACACGGTGTAGATCGAGCGGCCGAGGCCGATGAGCTCGGCGCCGCCGGCCAGCGCGGGCGCGTCCGACAGGGCGCGGAACTGCATGCGGGCGCGGTTGTTGTAGAGCAGGATGCGGCCGTCCAGGTTGCACACCACCACGCTCTGCGTGAGCTCGCTCATCAGCGCGGCCAGGCGGTTGCGCTCCTGCTCGATGCCGCGGCTGGCCTGGGCCACCTGCTGCGCGATGTCGTGGCGCAGCTGCTGGCGTTGCGCCACGAGCTCGTCGACCGCCCGGGCCAGTTCGCGCAGCGCCGGCGGGGCGTCCTCGGCCGCGAGCGGGTGCTGCACCTCGGTGCTCAGCCGCAGGCGCACCTGCTCCAGCAGCCGTGCGGGGGCCGCGATCCAGCGCCGGTACAGCGGCGGCGTCGCCGCAGCCGCCAGCCCGGCCGCGGCGAAGGCCGCCATGAGCAGCAGCGGCCAGCGCGGCGCCAGCAGCTCGCCCAGCGCCTGGCGCGGCCCGGGCTCCAGC
>NZ_CALAOH010000035.1 GCF_937926365.1 uncultured Azohydromonas sp.
GTCACCGCCAACTATGCGTCCAAACCAATAACCATAACTGCAACTGTAGGGTTACTACAACGCCGCTGTGAAGCTCCACAACGGGCGCATGGAACGGTTTCCCGGCCTGTTCTTCAAGGGGCTGGCCAGCATGGCGTGCCGCCCGTTGTTCGCGACCGGGGAACACGATCGGACGAGCACGGACCTCGGCACGCTGCTGGCGCAGTGAGCTCCGGACACAGCGGAATGTTCGGAATGATCACAGGTGGGCGAACTTCGCCGCGGGCCGCAAAACCTGGCGCCCGGGTGGTGCCTTACGTAATCGCTGCAATACGTCAAACCGCTTGACCTAATACAATTGCTGCACCGCAGCATGCCGGTGCCGCAGGTGCCTACGAGGTTCTTGGCCGGATGCCTGCCCATTGGGCACGACCCCAGACCAGAGCACGAACCAGCATGAGCACCAAGCCGACTTCGGCATCCTGTTCGCAGGACCCGCCAGCCGAATACGAGGCCGCCATGGCGGACATCGAGCATCGGGCGGCGCAGGGCGAGCTGACGCTGGCCCAGGCGAAACGCGAGATCTTCGAACTGCGCGAGCGCTTCGCCGCCAACGCCGGGGTTGTGATGGGGTGGGCCATGCGGGGCCAGCCTCGTACCGCCTAGCACCGGCCCCGGCCGGCACACGGTTGTGCCGGCAACGGTACTGGCAGGGATCACCAGCCGCGCCGATTTGCCTGAGCGCACAACTTCGTTTCGCCTTGGACGCCGCCTTCTTGCGGACCGTCATCCTCTGACCGAACCCGCACGCACCTGTTCACGCCGCTGATGCGAGGCGAGGCGCGGCAGCGCAGCCGCGTTCATCGTGCGCGGGCGGACCCGGCCGCCCACGGCCACGTTTCACCCCACCTCACGTTCGACGCTCCATGCTTTGGCCAAGTCAAGCCGTGGCGTTTGCCTTAGGGCGCACGGATCTGCTGTCAGGTGCGGTGTCGTGCAGGCATCCCGCTCATCAATTTCCGCTCCTGTCCCCGGCATTGACCGACTGCAATGCACCTCTATTTGATAAACGCTCGAAGTGGGTAATCACTAAATAATTGAAACGGTGACTACCCCCCTTGCCTGCAGGGCGCTGCAGGCCACAAATTCATGCGTTTTGACTCATGTAGCTTACAAATGTTTCTAATGCTTCGAATTGTGGTCCAATTTTCAAAGCGCTGGTGATATAGATGCAAGCCTTGCGTCGCATTCGGCGCGAGGGGCAGCGTGGTTCACCTCGAACAGGATGCGCGCCGGGGCACATATAGAAATGCATCCAGCTAAAACAGGCCCCATGCTGGCGTCACCGGGTGAGGGGTATTTCACCGACTTGGAGGGGTCCGGGTTCAAAAATCCGCTGACAGGATCTGAATCATTTAAAACAGGTTTTCCGGGTGATGCCCATATCGCGCGATATGGGCGTCGGGATGAATTCTGGCTGTGTGCTTGGATAAGGGGTTATCCAGGTCGTGGAGGGTGGGCATGAATTTCAGACTGCATGGATTCGGACAGGCCGGCACGGTTTCGGCATTGGCGTTGGCGTGTGCCGTGCTGGCCGGTTGTGGTGGCGGTGAAGAAGCGCGTTCGTCCGGAATGGCCGCCAGTCCGTCTCCTTCCACTGAGGTGGCAGCGGCGGCGAACGACGCGAAGCCGCAGGTCTTGCGCAAGGTCCTGCGTCGATACCTGAAGACGGGCATCACCGCCGTGAGCCTGTCGCCCGACGGTTCGTCGGTCGCCGTGAGCCGCGCCGACGGCACGGTACGGGTCTTGGACGCTGGCAGCCAGGTGGACGTCCTGAAGTTCAATGCCAAGCTTGACACCGTGGCGGCGGGCGTGGCCTTCAGCAACAACGGTAAATACCTGGGCGTGGTGGGCCGCGACAGCGATGTGCACGTCTACAACATCGCCTCTGCCAAGAAACTTTACACGCTGCGCGGTCACGAGCATCCCACCCGGACCATTGCGCAGAGCCCTGATGGCGCGCTCATCGCCACGGCCGGCGACGAAACGCGCGTCATGCTCTGGAACAGCGCCACGGGCAAGCTTGCCAAGATCTTGTCGGGCCATACCGGCTTCGTGAATTCGGTGGCCTTCAGCCCGGACGGCACCTTGCTGGCCAGCGCCGACGCGGAGGCGCGCATCCTGGTTTGGAACGTGAGCACGGGCAAGCTCATCCACACGCTGCGCGGCCATGCCGACGAGGTCTACGCCATTGCGTTCCAACCCGGCGGCAAGGTGCTCGCCAGTGCCGGCGCAGATGCGCAGGTGCTGATGTGGGACTTGGACAGCGGCGTGCGCACCAAGGCTTTCGAAGGCCACAAGAAGGCCGCGCGCAGCATCGCTTTCAGCCCGGATGGCAACACCCTGGCCAGTGGTGGGGAGGATGGCCAGATCCTGGTCTGGAACGCAGCCACGGGCATGCTGGACAAGCAGCTCATTGCCTCCGGCTCACCCGTCAACTCGCTGGTGTTTGGCAGCAAGAACAAGAACTTGCTCTTCGCCGGTAGCGACGACAACCGCTTCGTGCGCTGGAACGTCGCCAGCGGCGTCGGCAAGTAGGTCGTAGAGAGCGCAACCGGATTTCGCTCTCCGTCCCTCGTATCCCATAGCGGGTCCTGGCGCGTGTCAGGGCCCGTAACGCCAATAAGACCTGAGGAGTTCCGCGATGTTGCAGCGTCAGGGGAGTCGTGCAAGCGTTGCCAGGGGCTGGCTGGTCCTGCTGTTGCTGGGCTGGGTGCTGGCGCTGGCGTCATGGACGCGGCCGGCGCTGGCGGCCGATCCGGCCCAGGGGCCCGGCGGACCGATCCTGGTGCTGACCTCGGGCAACAGCAACTTCGGCACCTACTACGCCGAGATCCTGCGCAACGAGGGCTTCAATGCCTTTGCCGTGGCCGAGGTCGGCTCGGTCAACGCCGCCACGCTGTCCGCTTACGACGTGGTGATCCTGGCCAAGACGACGCTCAGCGCGTCGCAGGTCACGATGCTCACCGACTGGGTCAACGCCGGCGGCAACCTCATCGCCATGGCGCCCGGGGCCAATCTCGCGTCGCTGCTGGGCCTGGCCAGCACGGGTACCCAGCTCTCCAACGGCTACTTGCTGGTGGATACCGCCAACCCCGTGGGCAACGGCATCGTCAACCAGACCATGCAGTTCCACGGCACCGCGGACCGCTATGCCTTGAGCGGCGCCACTGCGCTGGCCACGCTCTACAGCAGCGCCACAGCGGCCACCACCAACCCGGCGGTAACGCTGCGCAGCGTGGGCTCGGGCAAGGCCGCGGCTTTCACCTACGACCTGGCCACCTCGGTGGTCTACACGCGCCAGGGCAACCCCGCGTGGGCCGCGCAGGAGCGCGACGGCTTGGCGCCCATCCGCTCGGACGACAAGTTCTACGGCAACGCCGCCGCGGACCCCAGGGCTGACTGGGTGGACCTGAGCAAGGTGGCCATTCCGCAGGCCGACGAGCAGCAGCGGCTGCTGGCCAACCTCATCACCTACATGAACCTGGCGCGCAAGCCGCTGCCGCGCTTCTGGTACTTCCCGCACGGCCACAAGGCCGTGGTCATCATGACGGGCGACGACCATGCCAACAGCGGTACGCCCGGGCGTTTCGACTACTTCAAGTCGCAGAGCACGCCGGGCTGCTCGGTGGCGAACTGGGAATGCATCCGGGGCACTTCGTATGTCTACACGGACACCGCGCTGACAGCCGCTCAGGCGGCGCAGTACGACGCCGAGGGCTTCGAAATCAGCCTGCACGTTTCCACGCGTTGCGACGACTACACCCCGCTGAGCCTGGACGACACCTATGGCGAGCAGCTCGGTCCTTGGCAGGCCAAGTACAACAGCCTGCCCGCGCCTGTAACGCAGCGCCACCACTGCATCGTTTGGAGCGATTGGAGCAGCGGCGCACAAGTGCAGGCCAAGTACGGCATGCGACTGGATACGAGCTACTACTTCTGGCCGCCGGGCTGGGTGGCCGATGTGCCCGGCATCTTCACCGGCTCGGCCATGCCCATGCGCTTCATGCGCCTGGACGGCGCCTTCATCGACGTGTACCAGGCCGCCACGCAGATGACCGACGAGTCGGGCCAGAGCTACCCGTACACCGTCAACACGCTGCTCGATCGCGCTCTGGGCGCGGAGGGCTACTACGGCGCCTACACCGTCAACGCTCACACCGACCAAGCCATCATCGATGAAGCCACGACCGTCGTGGCCTCGGCCAAGGCGCGCGGCGTGCCGGTCGTGTCCGCACGCCAGATGCTGACCTGGCTCGATGCGCGCAATGCCTCGGCCTTCAGTGCCATGAGCTGGAATGGCAGCGCGCTCAACTTCAGCGTCTCCCGCAGCCCCGCGGCCAACGGGCTGCAGGGCATGCTGCCGCGGCGCTCGGGCGGCAACGTGCTCACCGGCCTCACGCGCGGCGGCAGCGCGGTGGCCTTCTCCGTCAAGGTCGTCAAGGGCGTGGAATACGCCTTCTTCAATGCCGACTCCGGCAGCTACGTCGCCACGTACGCGGCCGACGTGGCGGGCCCCACGGTTTCGTCCACCACCCCGGCCGCGGGCGCCACGGGCGTGAGCCTGTTCTCCACCGTCAAGGCTGTCTTCAACGACACGCTGGACGCCTCGACGCTCAACGCCAGCACCTTCGAGCTGCGCAACGCCGCCAACGCCACGGTCGCGGCCAGCCTCAGCTACGACCCCACCACGCGCACCGCGACGCTGACGCCTTCAGGCGCGCTGTCGGCTTCCACCACTTACACCGCCACGCTGCGCGGCGGCACCAGCGACCCGCGTATCAAGGACGCCTCGGGCAACCCGATGGCTTCCAGCGTGACGTGGAGCTTTACCACCGTGGCGGCCTCCACCGAAGGTAGCTGCCCCTGCACCGCCTGGGGCAGCACCGCCACGCCCAACAATCCTTCCGAAAACGATCCCAATGCGGTGGAGCTGGGCGTCAAGTTCCGCGTGGACGTTGACGGCTTCATCACCGGCGTGCGCTTCTACAAGGGCACGGGCAACACCGGTACCCACATCGGCAACCTCTGGAGCCTCAACGGCACACGGCTGGCCACGGCGCCCTTCACCAGCGAGACCGCCACCGGCTGGCAGCAGGTGAACTTCGCCACGCCGGTGCCGGTGAGCGCCAACACGGTGTACGTGGCCTCGTACTACGCACCGAACGGCCGCTATGCGGGCGACAACAACTTCTTCTCCACCAAGGGCGTGGACAACGCCCCGGTGCACCTGCTGCAAAACGGTGTCAGTGGTGGCAATGGCGTCTATGCCTATGGCAGCAGTTCCAGCTACCCGGCGCAGACCTACCAGGCCAGCAACTACTGGGTGGACGTGGTGTTCACGCCGGCCGGGACCACACCCGGGCCCGACACCACGGCGCCGGCGGTGACCGGCACCTCGCCGGCCAACGCCGCCACGGGCGTGCCCACGACCAGCAGCATCACCGCCACCTTCAGCGAGGCGGTGGACCCGGCCACCGTGGGCAGCAGCACCTTCGAGCTGCGCAGCGCGGGCGGCACGCTGGTGCCCGCCACCGTGACGTACAACGCGGCCAGCCGCACCGCCACGCTCACCCCCGGCGCGTCGCTGGCGGCCTCCACCGCCTACACCGCCACCGTTCGCGGCGGCGGCACCGACCCGCGCGTCAAGGACCTCGCGGGCAACGCGCTGGCCAGCTCCGCCACGTGGAGCTTCACCACCGCGGCCGCGCCCACCGGGGGGTGCGCGACGGCGGCCAACCCGATCGTGCAGGAGAACTGCCTCACCGGAAACCTACCCTCGGAGTGGGAGGTCAGCGGCGCCGGCGACAGCAGCATCCAGGGCTTCGCGACGCAGATGAGTGTCAACCGCGGCGGCACTATCAGCTTCAAGGTGGACACCAACGCCAGCAACTACCGCTTCGACATCTACCGGCTGGGCTACTACGGCGGGCGCGGCGCGCGCAAGATCACCAGCGTGAACCCCTCGGCCACGCTGCCGCAGAACCAGCCCAACTGCCTGACGCAGCCCTCCACGGGGCTGGTGGACTGCGGCAACTGGGCCGTCTCGGGTTCCTGGACGGTGCCGGCCAACGCCGTTTCGGGCATCTACATCGCGCGCCTGGTGCGCGCCGACACGGGCGGCGCCAGCCACATCGTGTTCGTCGTGCGCGACGACGCCAGCACCTCCGCCATGGTGTTCCAGACCTCCGACACCACCTGGCAGGCCTACAACACCTACGGCGGTGGCAGCTTCTACAGTGGCGGGCTCAACACCGGCGCGGGCCGCTCCTTCAAGCTCAGCTACAACCGTCCCTTCATCACCGGTGGGGTGGACGGCGGCCAGGACTGGCTCTTCCATGCCGAGTACCCGATGGTGCGCTGGCTGGAGGCCAACGGTTACGACGTGAGCTACATCAGCGGCATCGACACCGACCGCAGCGGCAGCCTGCTGCTCAACCACAAGGTGTTCCTGTCGGTGGGGCACGATGAGTACTGGTCCGGCGCGCAGCGCGCCAACGTCGAGGCCGCGCGCAACGCCGGCGTGCACCTGGCCTTCTTCAGCGGCAACGAGGTGTTCTGGAAGACGCGCTGGGAAAACAGCATCGACGGCAGCAACACGCCTTACCGCACGCTGGTGTCCTACAAGGAGACGCACGCCAACGCCAAGATCGACCCGAGCCCGGCGTGGACCGGCACCTGGCGCGACCCGCGCCTCTCGCCGCCGGCCGACGGCGGGCGGCCGGAGAACGCGCTCACGGGCACGATCTTCATGAACAACGACACCGGCCGTTCCTACTCCATCACGGTGCCGCAGGCCGAGGGCCGGATGCGCTTCTGGCGCAACACCACGGTGGCCACCCTGGGCGCGGGCCAGAGCGCCACGCTCTCCGAAGGCGTGCTGGGCTACGAGTTTGATTCGGACCTGGACAACGGCGCACGCCCGCCGGGGCTCATCCGGCTGTCGCAAACCGCCATCAGCAGCGGCGGCATGCTGCTGGACCACGGTTCCAGCTACGGCAGCGGTACCGTCACGCACTACCTCACGCTGTACCGGCATCCGGCCAAGGGCGCGCTGGTGTTCGGCGCGGGCACCATCCAGTGGTCCTGGGGGCTGGATGCCAACCACACCCGGCCCGGCACGGCGGTGGATCAGCGCATGCGGCAGGCCACGGTGAACCTGTTTGCCGACATGGGCGTGCAGCCCGCGACGCTGCAGTCGCCGCTGGTGGCGGCCACGGCCTCCACCGACACGACAGCGCCCACGGTCAACATCACTGCACCGGCAAACGGTGCCAACGTACCTTCAGGCAGCAGCGTGACGGTCACTGGCACCGCCTCGGATACCGGTGGTGTGGTGGGTGCGGTGGAGGTGTCTACGAACAACGGTGCCACCTGGCGCCCGGCCAGTGGGCGCGGCAACTGGAGCTACACCTGGACGCCGACAGGCAGTGGCACGGCCACGATCCTCGTTCGCGCGGTGGATGACAGCGGCAACATCCAGTCCACGCCTGCCAGTCGCAGCGTGACAGTGGGTGCGGCGACTTGCCCCTGTTCCGCCTGGCCGGCATCGGCGACACCGGCGGTGGCCAGCAACACTTCGGACACTGCCATCGTCAACTTGGGCATGAAGTTCCGCGTCACCCAGAATGGCCGGATCACCGGCGTCCGTTTCTACAAGGGCTCGGGCAACACCGGCACGCACGTGGGCGCGCTGTGGACGGCCTCCGGCACGCTGTTGGCCAGTGCACCCTTTGTCAACGAAACCGCTACGGGCTGGCAGCAGGTGAACTTCACGACGCCGGTGACGGTCACGGCCAACACGGTCTATGTGGTTTCATACCGCGCACCTAATGGTCGCTATGCGATCAACAGTGGTTACTTCGCTAATGCAGGAGTGGACAGGGGACCGATCCATGTGCTGCAGGACGGCGAGAGCGGAGCGAACGGCGTGTACATCTACGGTGGCACGTCGGTGCGTTTCCCGACATCGACGTACCAGTCATCGAACTATTGGGTAGACGTCGTGTTCGTGCCGAATTGAGGTAGCAACCTCTGAGAAAAAGGCCGCCCAACCAAGGGCGGCCTTTTCATTGGCCAGGCCGTGGGCGGTCTGTCAAAGCACGTTTGGCGCAGTGCGTCACTCCACCGCCTTGACCATGTCCTCCACGACTTTCTTGGCGTCGCCGAAGACCATCATGGTCTTGTCCATGTAGAACAGCTCGTTGT
>NZ_CALAOH010000036.1 GCF_937926365.1 uncultured Azohydromonas sp.
CGAACCCGCTGCAGCAGACCTACGACAAGCGCGCGCTGCAGGCCGAGCGCCAGCGCAGCCGCAGCGCCGACTGGGACGACGACGACAACCGCCCGATCCCGAACCCGCTGCAGCAGACCTACGACAAGCGCGCGCTGCAGGCCGAGCGCCAGCGGCGCGAGCGCAGCGAGGACGGTCCGATCCCGAACCCGCTGCAGCAGACCTTCGACAAGCGCTTCGTGCAGAAGGGGCCGGGTGGCGGCGGTGGTTTCGGCCGCAACCGTGGTCCCGGTGGAGGCGGCTTCGGCGGCGGCCCGGGCAACGGCCCGCGCGGCGGCAAGGGTGGCAACCGGGGCAAGGGCGGCGAGCCACGCCAGCCCGATCCGATGCAGACCTCGGTGGGCTACATCGGCGCCGATGCCTTCCTGCGCGGCAAGGGCCGCGGCGGCGGCCGGGGCGGGCGCGGCGGTCGCTGATGTCCCCCGACAGGCCGGCGCGCCGCGCCGGCCTGCAACGCTGCCCGCGCAGCACCGTTTCCATCCATGACGCCGGCGCGCACCGGCGGCGCCTACACCCGCATCACGGGGGCAGCCAAGGGCGCGCCGGTACAATCTAGGGCTTTGCCCGATTCACTCCAAGGAGAACCTACATGGCCATCGAACGCACCCTGTCCATCATCAAGCCCGACGCCGTGGCGAAGAACGTGATCGGCCAGATCTACGCCCGCTTCGAAGGCGCCGGCCTGAAGATCGTGGCTGCCCGCATGGCGCACCTGTCGCGCCGCGAGGCCGAGCAGTTCTACGCCGTGCACGCCGCGCGTCCGTTCTTCAAGGACCTGGTGGACTTCATGGTTTCCGGCCCCGTGATGATCCAGGTGCTCGAAGGCGAAGGCGCCATCGCCAAGAACCGTGAGCTGATGGGCGCCACCGACCCGAAGAAGGCCGAGAAGGGCACCATCCGTGCCGACTTCGCCGACAGCATCGACGCCAACGCCGTGCACGGCTCCGACGCCCCCGAAACCGCCGCGGTGGAAGTGGCCTTCTTCTTCCCCGGCATGCAGGTCTTCAGCCGCTGATACAAGCCTGAAGGACCCGCGCTCAACGCCTGAACAGGCCTCGCAGCCATGAGTCTCGTCAACCTGCTGGATTTCGACCTCGAAGGCCTCACCGCCTTCTGCGAGGGCCTGGGCGAAAAGCGTTTCAGGGCCGTGCAGCTCTTTCGCTGGATTCACCAGAAGGGAGCTGCCGATTTCGAGCAGATGAGCGACCTCGCCAAGTCGCTGCGCTCGAAGCTCGCCACCCGCGCCGAGGTGCGGCCGCTGGCGGTGATCAGCGAGCAGGCCTCGGCCGACGGCACCGTGAAGTGGCTGTTCGACGTGGGCGGCGGCAACGCGGTGGAGACCGTGTTCATCCCCGAGGAGGACCGCGGCACGCTGTGCGTGTCCTCCCAGGCCGGCTGCGCCGTGGGCTGCCGCTTCTGCTCCACCGGCCACCAGGGTTTCAGCCGCAACCTGAGCACGGGTGAGATCCTGGCCCAGCTCTGGCACGCCGAGCACCATCTGCGCCAGCGGCTCAAGCTCGCCCCGGCCGAGCGCGCCATCGACAACGTTGTGATGATGGGCATGGGCGAGCCGCTGCAGAACTACGCTGCGCTGGTGCCGGCGCTGCGCACGATGCTCGACGACCACGGCTACGGCCTGTCGCGCCGCCGCGTGACGGTGAGCACCTCGGGCGTGGTGCCGATGATCGAGCGGCTGCGCGAGGACTGCCCCGTGGCGCTGGCCGTGTCGCTGCACGCACCCAACGACCCGCTGCGCGACGAGCTGGTACCGCTCAATCGCAAGTACCCGATCGCCGAGCTGCTCGACGCCTGTCACCAGTACCTCAGCGCCGCGCCGCGTGACTTCATCACCTTCGAGTACTGCATGCTCGACGGCGTGAACGACACCGACGCGCATGCGCGCGAGCTCATCGAGCTGGTGCGCCGCAGCCCGCGCAGCGACGGCGGTCGCGGGATCAGCTGCAAGTTCAACCTCATTCCCTTCAACCCCTTCCCGGCTTCGGGGCTCAAGCGTTCGTCGCGGGAGCGGGTGATGGCCTTCGCGCGGGTGCTGGCCGATGCCGGCATCGTCACGACGGTGCGCAAGACGCGCGGCGACGACATCGACGCCGCCTGCGGCCAGCTCGCCGGCGAGGTGCAGGACCGTACGCGCGCGGCCGAGCGCATGACGCGCGCGCCGATCCGCATCCACGCCGCCCCGCCCGCGCGCACCTGAGGCCGCGCGGCCGTCCGACCGCACGCTGTGCCTGCCTCGATGCCCGTTGCCCGCTCGACCACCCCGCTGCTGACCGGCCTGCTGGCCGCGGCTGCGCTGCTGGCCGGCTGCGCCGCGACGACGTCGCGCCCGGCGGATGCCGAAACGGCGCAGCGCCGCGCGCAGGCGCGGCTGGCGCTGGCTTCGGCCTACTTCGAGAACGGGCAGGCCCAGACCGCGCTGGAGGAAGTCGAGCGCGCGCTGGAAGCCGACCCGCGCTCGGCGCCCGCCTTGGGCCTGCGCGGCCTGGCGCAGGCGAGCCTCGGCCTCGACGGCCCGGCGCAGGCCAGCTTCGAGCAGGCGCTGGCGCTGGCGCCGCAGGACGCCGACCTGCTGCACAACTTCGGCTGGTTCCTGTGCCAGCAGCGGCGCTGGGACGAGTCGCAGGCGCAGCTCGAGCGTGCGCTGGCGCAGCCTGGCTACCGCGGCCGCGCGCGCAGCCTGCTGGCGCTGGGCGTGTGCCAGGCCCGCGCGCAGCGCTGGGACGCCGCCGAGCGGCCCCTGGCGCAGGTGCTGGATCTGGAGCCGACCAATGGCGCCGCGGCACTGGCGCTGGCCGAGGTGCTGCTGCGCCGCGGCGACGCCGAGCAGGCGCGGGCCCAACTGCAGCGCGCACGCTGGTCCGCCGCGCAGGCCGACGCGCCTGCGCTGTGGTTGGCCGCTCGCATCGAGCACCGGCTGGGCCGGCACGAGGCCGTGCAATACCTGGGGCGCGAACTGCGCCAACGCTACCCGCAGGCGCCGCAGACGCTTGCCCTGGACCAAGGACGCTTTGATGACTGAGCCGAGCGCGCCGCCCTCGCGCGGCGAATCCCCCGGAACCCTTCTGCGCCGCGCGCGCGAGCAGCAGGGGCTGGACCTGGACACGCTGGCCGCCACCGTCAAGGTGCGGCCGGAAAAGCTCGCGGCGCTGGAAAGCGACCACTACGAGCAACTGCCCGACATGGCGTTCACGCGCGCGCTGGCCAAGACACTGTGCCGCACGCTCAAGATCGACGCCGCGCCGGTGCTGGCCGGCATGCCCGTGGGCCTGGACGGCTCGCGCCTGGAGCAGGTGGCCACCGGGCTGAACACGCCGTTCCGCGACCACGCCGGTCGGCGCGAAATGCGCGACCGGGGCCCGCTCAAGCGGCCCGTGATGTGGGCCGTGCTGCTGCTGATGCTCGGCGCCGCGGCCATCGTGCTGGTGCCGGCGAACTGGTTCAAGTTCGGTACCGGCACGCAGGACGGCGCTGAAGCCACACAGGCGCCCACCTCGGCCGCGCCGGCCTCGGGCACCTCGGGCGTGGTGGAGACGATCCTGCCGCCGCCCGGCGTGCCTTCCGGTAACGAGGCGCCGGCCTCGACCCCGGCCCCGGCGTCGCCCCAGGGCTCGACGACCATGGACGCTCCCAGCGCTATCGGCGCCGCGAGCGCGCCGCCGGTCACGGCGGCGGCCAGCGCCGCCGGCCTGCTGGTGCTGCGCGCCTCGGCCTCGTCCTGGGTGGAGGTGCGCGACGGCGGGAACCAGGTGCTGCTGTCGCGCTCGCTGCAGGCGGGCGAGACCGCCAACCTCGACGGCACGCTGCCGCTGCGCGCCACCATCGGCAACGCTGCCGCCACCGCGGTGAGCTTCCGCGGCGAGCCGCTGGACCTGCGCACGCGCACGCGTGACAACGTGGCCCGTCTCGAACTCCAGTGAGCTCCGAACCGATGAACACGCCCTTCGAACCGATCGCCGTTGCCCAACCCGCCGCCCGCCGCTCGCTGCAGGCGCGCGTGGCCTGGGGCGGCCGGGTGCTGACCCTCGGCGGCGATGCGCCGGTGCGCGTGCAGTCGATGACCAACACCGACACCGTGGACGTCATCGGCACCGCCATCCAGGTCAAGGAGCTGGCGCTGGCCGGCTCAGAGCTGGTGCGCATCACCGTCAACACGCCCGAGGCTGCGCAAACCGTGCCGCACATCCGCGAGCAGCTCGACCGCATGGGCATCGAGGTGCCTCTGGTGGGCGACTTCCACTACAACGGCCACCGCCTGCTGAGCGAGTTCCCGGACATGGCCGCCGCCCTGTCCAAGTACCGCATCAACCCGGGCAACGTGGGGAAGGGCGACAAGCGCGACCGGCAGTTCGCCCAGATGATCGAGGCGGCGCTCAAGCATGACCGCCCGGTGCGCATCGGCGTCAACTGGGGCAGCCTGGACCAGGAGCTGCTGGCCTCGCTGATGGACGACAACGCCAAGCGCGCCCAGCCCTGGGACGGCAAGCAGGTGATGTACCAGGCGCTGGTGCAGTCGGCGCTGTCCTCGGCGGCCTTCGCCGTCGAGATGGGCATGGACCCGGCGCAGGTGATCCTGAGCTGCAAGGTCTCGGGCGTACAGGACCTGGTGAGCGTCTACCGCGCGCTGGCCGCGCGCTGCAGCCACCCGCTGCACCTGGGCCTGACCGAGGCCGGCATGGGCACCAAGGGCATGGTGGCCTCGGCCGCGGCGCTGTCGCTGTTGCTGCAGGAGGGTATCGGCGACACCATCCGCGTGAGCCTCACGCCGCAGCCCGGCGAGCCGCGCACGCAGGAGGTGGTGGTGGCGCTGGAGATCCTGCAGGCGCTGGGCCTGCGCGCCTTCAATCCCAGCGTCACGGCCTGCCCGGGTTGCGGGCGCACCACCAGCACCACCTTCCAGGAGCTGGCCAAGCAGATCGACGACTTCCTGCGCGCGCAGATGCCGCTGTGGAAGGCGCAGTACCCGGGGGTGGAGAACCTCAAGGTGGCCGTCATGGGCTGCATCGTCAACGGCCCCGGTGAGAGCAAGCACGCCGACATCGGCATCAGCCTGCCCGGCACCGGCGAGGCCCCGGCGGCGCCGGTGTTCATCGACGGCGAGAAGGCGCTGACGCTGCGCGGCGAGGGCATCGCCGCCGAGTTCCAGAAAATTGTCCAGGACTACATCGAGAAGCGCTTCGGGGCGGTGGAAGAGGCGCGCTGAGCGCACTGCTTCACTTGCCGAAGCCAACTTCCTTTCCCGTTCGGGCTGAGCCTGTCGAAGCCCTGTCGCACGGTCGGGCTGCAGCCCTTCGACAGGCTCAGGGCGAACGGAACCCATTTCTCAACCGCTGCCGGTGCAGCGGTCACGACAACATCCATGGCTGAACAACCGAAGAACAAAGTCGAGCCGCTGCGCGCGGTCAAGGGCATGAACGACATCCTGCCGCCGACGTCCGCGCACTGGGAGTGGCTGGAGGACAAGTTGCGCTCGCTCATGCGCCGCTACGGCTACCTCAACGCGCGCACGCCCATCGTGGAGCCGACGGCGCTGTTCGTGCGCGGCCTGGGCGAGGTCACCGACATCGTGGAGAAGGAGATGTACTCCTTCGAGGACTCGATGAACGGCGACAGGCTCACGCTGCGCCCGGAGAACACCGCCGGCATGGTGCGCGCCACCATCGAGCACGCGCTGCTGCACGACGGTGGCAAGCGGCTGTTCTACATCGGCCCGATGTTCCGCCACGAGCGCCCGCAGAAAGGGCGCTACCGCCAGTTCCACCAGGCCGGGGCCGAGGCGCTGGGCTACGCCGGGCCGGACGTGGACGCCGAGCTCATCCTCATGTGCCGCGCGCTGTGGCGCGAGCTGGGACTGGTGGAAGGGCGCGACGTCACGCTGGAGCTCAACAGCCTGGGCCAGCCCGAGGAACGCACCGCGCACCGCGAGGCGCTGATCGCGCACTTCGAGGCCCACGCCGAGCTGCTGGACGAGGACGCCCGGCGCCGTCTGCACAGCAACCCGCTGCGCATCCTCGATACCAAGAACCCGGCGATGCAGCCGGTGGTGGAGGCGGCGCCGAAGCTCATGGACTACCTGGGTGCCGAGTCGCGCGCGCACTTCGACGGGCTGTGCGCGATCCTGGACGCCGCCGGCCTAGCCTACCGCGTCAACCCGCGCCTGGTGCGCGGCATGGACTACTACAACCTCACCGTCTTCGAGTGGGTCACGACGCGGCTGGGCGCGCAGGGCACGGTGTGCGGCGGCGGGCGCTACGACCCGCTGATCGCGCAGCTCGGCGGCAAGCCGGCGCCGGCCGTGGGCTGGGCGCTGGGCATGGAGCGGCTGCTGTTGCTGCTGGAGGAGGCCGGCGTGCTGCCGCCCCCGCCGCCGCCGCGCGTGTACGCGGTGGTGCCCTCGGCCGCGGCGCTGCCGCAGGCCTTCGTCGCGCTGGAGGCGCTGCGCGCCGCCGGGGTGGCGGCGCTGATGCATCCGGGGCAGGGCAGCATGAAGTCGCAGTTCAAGCGTGCGGACGCCTCCGGGGCGCACTGGGCGCTGATCTTCGGCGACGAGGAGCTGGCCCGCGGCGAGGTGGCGCTCAAGGCGCTGCGCCCGCTGCCCGACGGTTCGCAGGTCCCCCAGCGCAGTCTGGCGCTGGCGGACGCGGCGGCCTGGGCGCCGAACCTGCTGCTGGATAATCCCGCGTTTTGACCCCTTTTCAGGACCCTTCACAGCCTCATGGCCACCTCTCTCGACCTGCAGGAACAGGAACAGATCGACCAGCTCAAGGCGTTCTGGAAGCAGTACGGCAACCTCATTACCTGGGTGCTGATCGCGGTGCTGGGCGCCTACGCGGCCTGGAACGGCTGGAACTGGTGGCAGCGCGAGCAGGGCTACAAGGCCGGCGCGCTGTACGGCGAGCTGGAGCGCGCGGCGCAGGGCGGTGAGGCCGACAAGGTCGCACAGGCGTTCAACGACCTGCGCGAGCGCCACGGCGGCACGACCTACGCCGCGCAGGGCGCGCTGCTGGCGGCCAAGGTGCAGGCCGAGAAGGGCCAGGCCGACGCCGCTCGCGCCACGTTGGCCTGGGCCGCCGACAAGGCCGAAGGCGATGCCTACCGCGACATCGCGCGGCTGCGCCTGGCGGCGGTGCTGATGGATCAAAAGCAGTACGACGACGCGCTCAAGGCGCTGGACGGCGTCAAGGGCGAGGAGTTCAAGGCGCTGGCGGCGGATCGCCGCGGCGACGTGCTGCAGCTCCAGGGCAAGACGGCCGAAGCCAAGTCCGCCTACCAGACGGCCTATGCCGGCATGGACCCGGCGGTGGAGTACCGCCAGCTGGTGGAGGCCAAGCTCACGGCGCTGGGGGCCGCCCCCGCGGCAGCCGCGGCCTCCGCCGCCGCCAGCGGAGGTGCGCAATGAGCCGCCGCCTGCTGGGGGCCGTCCTGGCCGCTGCGGTGCTGGCCGCCGGTTGCGCGTCCAGCAGCAAGCCCAAGCCCGCGCCGCTGGAGAGCTTCACGGCCCAGTTGGCGGCGCGGCCGCTGTGGAACGCGAGCGTCGGCTCGCTGGACTTTCCGCTCACGCCCGCGCTGAGCGGCAACACGCTGGTGCTGGCCGGCGGCGACGGCCGGGTGCTGGCGCTGCAGGCCGACAGCGGGCGCGAGCTCTGGCGCGCCAGCGCCGGCACGCAGATCTCCGCCGGCGTGGGTAGCGACGGGCGCTTTGCCAGCGTGGTGACGCGCGACAACGAGCTGCTGACCTTCGAGGGCGGCAAGCTGCTGTGGAAGCAGCGCCTGGGCTCGCGCGTGGTCACGGCGCCGCTGGTGGCGGGCGAGCGCGTGTTCGTGATGGGCGTGGACCGCGCGGTGCAGGCCTTCGACGCCATCGACGGGCAACAGCTGTGGAAGCTGCAGCGTCCTGGCGAGCCGCTGACGCTGCTGCAGCCCGGCGTGCTGGCGCCGTTCAAGGACACACTGCTGGTGGGGCAGGGCCCGCGCTTGGCAGGCGTGGACCCGCTGCAGGGCACGTTGCGCTGGGAGGTGGCTATTGCGCTGCCGCGCGGCGCCAACGAGGTGGAGCGGCTGGCCGACCTGGTGGGGCCGGCGCCGCGCAACGGCGACGTGGTGTGCGCGCGGGCCTTCCAGGCCGCCGTGGGCTGCGTCGATGCCCAGCGCGGCTCGCTGCTGTGGGCCAAGAACGTGGGCGGCACCATGGCCGTGGGCGGCGACGCACGGCAGGTGATCGGTGCCGATGCCAGTGACCGCATCAGCGCCTGGAATGCCGCCAGCGGCGAGCTGGCCTGGAGCAGCGACAAGCTGCTCAACCGCGACCTGAGCGGTGCACTGGTGCTGGAGCGGGCCGTCGTGTTCGGCGACGCGCAGGGCTATGTGCATTTCCTGTCGCGCGAGTCGGGGCAGACGCTGCAGCGTCTGTCCACCGACGGCTCCGCAGTGGTTGGCACGCCGCTGCGCGCCGGCGACACGGTGATCGTGATCACGCGCAAGGGAGGCGTGTTCGCCTTCCGACCTGAATGAGGAAGAAACGTTGATGAAACCCGTGGTGGCCCTGGTGGGCCGACCCAACGTCGGCAAGTCGACGCTGTTCAACCGCATCACCAAGAGCCGCGACGCGATCGTGGCCGACTTCGCCGGGCTCACGCGCGACCGCCACTACGGCGACGCGCGGCTGGGCTCGCGCGAGTTCATCGTCATCGACACCGGCGGCTTCGAGCCCGACAAGCCTTCCGGCGTGGTGGCGGAGATGGCCAAGCAGACCAAGCAGGCGGTGGCCGAGGCCGATGCCGTGGTCTTCGTGACCGACCTGCGCAACGGCGTCTCCGGGCAGGACCACGACATCGCGCGCTACCTGCGCCAGTGCAACAAGCGCGTGTTCCTGGCCGTGAACAAGGCTGAGGGCATGTCGGATTCGCCGCTGCTGGCCGAGTTCCACGAGCTCGGCATCGGCGAGCCGCACCCGATCTCCTCCGCGCACGGACAGGGCATCCGCAGCCTGCTCGAAGCGGTGCTGGAAACCTTCGTCTTCGGTGACGAGGACGAGGAGGCAAGCGACGAAGAGATCGCCAACCGACCGATCCGGCTGGCCGTGGCTGGGCGCCCCAACGTGGGTAAGAGCACGCTGATCAACACCTGGCTGGGCGAGGAGCGGCTGGTCGCCTTCGACATGCCAGGGACTACCCGTGACGCCATCAGCGTGCCCTTCGAGCGGCTGGGGCAGAGGTTCGAGCTCATCGACACCGCAGGCTTGCGCCGCAAGGGCAAGGTGTTCGAGGCGATCGAGAAGTTCTCGGTGGTCAAGACGCTGCAGGCCATCGCCGACGCCAACGTGGTGCTGCTGCTGGTGGACGCCATGCAGGGCGTGAGCGAGCAGGACGCGCATATCGCGGGCTACGTGCTCGACTCGGGGCGCGCGGTGGTGATCGCTATCAACAAGTGGGACGCGGTGGACAGCTATCAGCGCGAGATCGTGGAGCGCTCGATCGCACAGCGGCTGGCGTTCCTGAAGTTCGCGCCGATCCTGCATATCTCTGCGCTCAAGCGGCAGGGCTTGGGGCCGCTGTGGAAGGCCATCGCCGACGCGCATGCCTCGGCCACGCGCAAGATGCCCACGCCGGTGCTCACGCGGCTGGTGCAAGAGGCGGTGGAGCATCAGGCGCCCAAGCGCGCCGGCCACTTCCGGCCCAAACTGCGCTACGCGCACCAGGGCGGCATGAATCCGCCGGTGGTGGTGGTGCACGGCAACTCGCTGGAGCACGTCACCGACAGCTACAAGCGCTACCTGGAAGGGCGCATCCGCGACCATTTCAAGCTGGTGGGCACCCCGTTGCGCATCGAAATGAAGTCGTCGCACAACCCCTTCGTCGACAAGGAGTGAAAGCCAGGAACGTCTGCAGAAACCGTGCCGGGCGAGCCCCTGCGACCCTGTGTTAACGTGCAGACTTTCTGGACTTTCATCACGGAGAACACGTGAGCAACAAAGGGCAACTCCTACAAGACCCGTTCTTGAACCTGCTGCGCAAAGAGCATGTCCCGGTGTCGATCTACCTCGTCAACGGCATCAAGCTGCAAGGCCACATTGAGTCCTTTGACCAGTACGTGGTGTTGCTGCGCAACACCGTGACGCAAATGGTCTACAAGCACGCGATTTCCACTGTCGTGCCCGGGCGTGCAGTGAACTTCCACGCCCAGGAACAGAACGAAGCTTCCTGATCTGTCGCCATCCCGGCGGCGGCCCTCCAAGCTGAGTTCACCATTACTAACACCTTGAGTTCCGACAACTCCGCCGCCACGTCGTCTGCGCTGCAGCCGGCGCGGGCGGTCCTGGTTGGGGTCGATCTCGGCCCCGCCTCTTCTTTCGATCCCACGCTCGACGAACTTGCCCTGCTGGCCGAATCGGCCGGCGACGAAGTCGTTGCGCGCGTGATTGCCCGCCGCAAGGCGCCAGATGCCGCATTGTTCGTGGGCTCGGGCAAGGCTGATGAGATCAAGCTGCTGGTGGACATGCACCAGGCGCAAGGCGTGATCTTCGATCAGGCGCTGAGTCCGGCCCAGCAGCGCAACCTGGAGCGCCACCTGGGTGTACCGGTGGCCGACCGCACGGCACTGATCCTGGAAATCTTCGCCCAGCGCGCCCAAAGCCACGAGGGCAAGCTGCAGGTCGAGCTGGCACGGCTGCAATACCTCTCGACCCGGCTGGTGCGGCGTTGGAGTCACCTGGAGCGCCAGCGCGGGGGCATCGGTACCCGCGGCGGCCCAGGTGAAGCCCAGATCGAGCTTGACCGCCGCATGATCGGCGAGCGCATCAAGGCGCTCAAGGTGCGGCTGGACAAGGTCAAGCGCCAGCGGGGTACGCAACGCCGCGCCCGCGCTCGCAGCGGTACCTTCCGTGTCTCGCTGGTGGGCTACACCAACGCCGGCAAGTCCACGCTGTTCAATGCGCTGGTCAAGGCGCGCGCCTACGCCGCCAACCAGCTCTTCGCGACGCTGGATACGACCACGCGCTCGATGTTCTTGGAGCAGGCCGGGCGCGCGGTGTCGCTCTCCGACACCGTGGGCTTCATCCGCGACCTGCCGCACAAGCTGGTGGAAGCCTTCGAGGCCACGTTGCAGGAGGCGGCAGACGCCGACCTGCTGCTGCATGTGGTCGATGCCGCCAGCCCCGTGCTGCAGGAGCAGATGGAAGAGGTGGACCGCGTACTGGTGGAAATCGGCGCTGCGGACATTCCGCAACTGCTGGTCTACAACAAGGTCGATGCGCTGCCGGAGTCGCAGCAGCCGCGCCAGGCCGTGGACGCGCTGGAGCGGGCGCCCGGTACCCGGACGCCGCGTGTGTTCGTCAGCGCGCTGCAGGGACATGGGCTCGATGCGCTGCGCGAGCTCATCGCGCAGGCCGCCACGGGTGCTGATGCCGCCGCAGGCCATGATATGCAGGACGCAGGCGCCTATGACGACGCCTCGCTGCCGTCGCCGTCCGGTTCCGACGACCGTGACGACGAATACCCTCCTCGATCGATGCAAGCATGAGCATCCACCCTGAACTTTCCCTGCCGTCGCGACTGCGTTCCGTGGCCGGCGCCGCGCAGGCCCTGCTGGGGCGTCTGGCGCGGCCACTTCTCATGAGCAACGGCCGCAACGATGGACCGCCGGACCTTGACGAGCTCTGGCGTGACTTCAATCGCAAGCTCTCCAACCTGTTCGGTGGCAAGTCGGGCCGACCGGGATCGGGCAACAACGGCGGCGGCGACGGCGGTGGCGGTCCGTCCTTCCAGCCCGACATGAAGAGCGCGGGCATTGGCGCCGGGCTGATCGCTGGCGTGGTGCTGTTGATCTGGCTGGGCAGCGGCGTGTTTATCGTGCAGGAAGGCCAGCAGGCGGTGGTGACCTCCTTCGGCCGCTATGCGTACACGGCCGATGCGGGCATCCAGTGGCGCTTTCCGTATCCGTTCCAGGCGCACGAGACGGTGCCGGTGACGCAGCTGCGCTCGGTAGAAGTGGGCCGCAACACGGTGGTGCAGGCCACGGGGCTGCGCGACTCCTCGATGCTCACCCAGGACGAGAACATCGTGGACATCCGCTTCACGGTGCAGTACCGGCTCAAGGACGCACGTGCCTACCTGTTCGAGAACCGCAACCCCGACGAGGCGGTGGTGCAGGCGGCGGAGTCGGCCGTGCGCGAGATCGTCGGCCGCAGCAAGGTGGACTCGGTGCTGTACGAGCAGCGTGATGCGGTGGCGCAGGACCTGGTGAAGTCGATCCAGAGCCAGCTTGATCGGCTCAACGCGGGCATCGTGGTTGCCAATGTCAACATGGGCAGCGTCCAGGTGCCCGAACAAGTGCAGGCAGCTTTCAACGACGCCGTCAAGGCCGGTGCGGACCGTGACCGTTTCAAGAACGAAGGCCAGGCCTACGCCAGCGATGTCATTCCGAAGGCACAGGGCACATCCGCGCGCCTGCGTCAGGAGGCCGAGGCGTATCGCGCGCGGGTCGTGGCGCAGGCCGAGGGTGACTCGCAGCGCTTCCGCTCGGTGCTGGCCGAATACCAGAAGGCTCCTGGCGTCACGCGTGACCGGCTCTACATCGACACCATGCAGCAGGTGCTGTCCAACGTGAGCAAGGTGCTGGTGGATAGTCGCAACGGTTCCAACCTGCTGTACCTGCCGTTGGACAAGCTGATGCAGCAGGCCGGTGCTCCGACGGCCATGG
Organism: uncultured Azohydromonas sp.; assembly: GCF_937926365.1. Taxonomy (GTDB): domain Bacteria; phylum Pseudomonadota; class Gammaproteobacteria; order Burkholderiales; family Burkholderiaceae_C; genus Azohydromonas. Next base: position 12,751 of record NZ_CALAOH010000036.1, read on the forward strand.
TGCCGCCGCCCGCGGCGTCCAACGTGCCCACGCCGGAGGCCAGTGGCCACAACAGCACGGCCGCAGGAAACGTGGCCGATGTGCGCTCGCGCGACAACGCCCGCGGTCGCGAGCGCGAAAGCCGCTAAGCGGCACGAAAGAGACAACAACACAATGAACCGCATCGGACTCATCGTGGCCAGCGCGCTGATCGCGCTGATGCTGGCGGCCTCGACCTTGTTCATCGTGGACCAGCGTCAAGTAGCAGTGGTGTACGCGCTGGGCGAGATCAAGGAGGTCATCACCACGCCAGGCCTCAAGGTCAAGTTGCCGCCGCCGTTCCAGAACGTGGTGTTCCTGGATCGCCGCATCCAGACGCTGGACAGCCCGGAATCTCGGCCCATCTTCACGGCCGAGAAGAAAAGCCTGGTGATCGACTGGCTCGTGAAATGGCGCATCTCCGAGCCCCGCCAATTCATTCGCAACAACGGCACCGACATGCGCAACTTGGAGAACCGCCTGTCGCCCGTGGTGCAGGCGGCCTTCAACGAAGAGGTGACCAAGCGCAGCGTCAGCGGCGTGCTGGCTACCGAGCGCGAGCGCGTGATGAACGACGTGCGCCAGCGCCTCACCGACGAGGCCAAGGCCTTCGGCATCGAGATCGTGGATGTGCGCGTCAAGCGCGTGGACTTCGTTGCCGACATCACCGATGCGGTCTACCGGCGCATGGAATCCGAGCGCAAGCAGGTGGCCAACGAGCTGCGCTCGACCGGCGCGGCCGAGGCTGAGCGCATCCGTGCCGATGCCGACCGACAGCGTGAGGTGATCGTGGCCGAAGCCTATCGCGACGCACAGAAGATCAAGGGCGAGGGCGATGCCCAGGCCTCGGCGCTGTACGCGGACGCCTTCGGACGCGACCCGCAGTTCGCTCAGTTCTATCGCAGCCTGGAGGCTTACCGCGCGAGCTTCCGCCAGAAGACCGACGTGATGGTGCTGGATCCGTCCTCCGACTTTTTCCGCGCCCTGCGCAGTCCCTCGGGCGGTGGCGCTTCCGCGGCGCCCGCCGCGCCGCGCCGCTGAGCCGCCAAGCTTCGCGCTGCTGGTAGCGCTGACGGGAGTGCTGACCGGGCCGAAGTGCCCGAGCAGCGGCCGCCTTTGCGGCCGCTGGGTACAATCCCGTTTTTAATCCCCCGCTTGTTTTCCATGTCCTCTGCCTGGCTGCTGCCTGAGCACATTGCTGATGTGCTGCCTTCCGAGGCGCGGCGTATCGAGGAGCTGCGTCGGGGTCTGCTGGACATGGCGCGCAGCTACGGCTTCGAGCTGGTGATGCCCCCGCTGCTGGAGTATCTGGAGTCGCTGCTCTCCGGTACCGGCCATGCGCTGGACCTGCAGACCTTCAAGCTCATCGACCAGCTCAGCGGCCGCACGCTGGGCGTGCGTGCCGACACCACACCGCAAGTGGCGCGCATCGATGCCCACCTGCTCAACCGTGCCGGCGTTGCGCGCCTGTGCTACTGCGGCCCGGTACTGCACACCCGTCCTGCAGGTCCACGCGCCACGCGCGAGCCGCTGCAGTTCGGCGCCGAGATCTACGGCCACGCCGGCCTGGAAGCCGACCTGGAAGTGGTGGAGCTGGCTCTTGATGGCTTGCGTGCAGCCGGTGTCGAAGCTCCGGTGCTGGACCTGGGTGATGCCCGCATCTTGCGCGCCCTGCTGCAGGGCGTGGAGCAAGGGCGCCAGGAAGAGCTGGCCGCCGCACTGGCCCGCAAGGACACGGCGGCCCTGGGCGCGTTGACTGCCGGCCTGTCTGAGGCCAAGGCGCTGCAGGCGCTGACGCGGCTGTACGGTGGTGCTGAGGTGCTGCAAGCGGCGCGCGAGCTCCTGCCCGACCTGCCTGCGGTGCGTGCTGCGCTCGATGACCTGGCTTGGCTGATGCACCACGTGCAGCGCACGCATGCGCAGGTACGGCTGGGCTTCGATCTGGGCGACATCGGAGCGCACGCCTACTACAGCGGCCCGCGCTTCGCGATCTACAGCGCTGGCGCCAGCGATGCGCTGGTGCGTGGCGGACGCTACGACGAAGTCGGTGCAGTGTTCGGCCGCAACCGTCCCGCAGTGGGCTTCAGCCTGGACCTCAAGGCGCTGGCTGAGCGCATCGCGCCTGCACCGGCGCGCCTGGCGGTGCGGGCGCCCTGGGGTGAGGCCCAATCGCTGCGCGAGGCGGTGCGCCACCTGCGCCAGCAGGGGGAAACCGTGCTGTGTGTGCTGCCCGGACACGAACACGAAGGGCAGGAGTTCGAATGCGACCGCGAGTTGGTCGAGATCAATGGTCAATGGGTGTTGCGCGCCCTCTGAGGGCGGCAAGCACCGTTCAACGCTAGTCAAGATGACACAAGTGAATCCTTCCGCCGTGCGCGGGCGCAACGTGGTCGTGGTCGGCACCCAGTGGGGCGACGAAGGCAAGGGCAAGGTCGTGGACTGGCTCACCGATCACGCCCAAGGCGTGGTGCGCTTCCAGGGCGGCCACAACGCCGGTCACACGCTGGTGATCAAGGGCGTGAAGACGGCGCTGCAGCTCATTCCGTCGGGGATCATGCGCGAAGGCGTGGCCTGCTACATCGGCAACGGCGTGGTGGTTGATCCGGCTCACCTGCTGTCGGAGATCGAGCGTCTGGAAAAAGTCGGACTGGAAGTGCGTTCGCGGCTGTTCATCAGCGAGTCGTGCCCGCTGATCCTGCCGTTTCACGTCGAGGTGGACCGTGCCCGTGAGGCGCTGCGCGAGAGCAGCGGCAGCGGCAAGATCGGTACTACCGGCAAGGGCATCGGCCCGGCCTACGAGGACAAGGTCGCGCGCCGCGCGCTGCGCGTGCAGGACCTGAAGCACCCACAGCGCTTCGAGAAGAAGTTGCGCGAACTGCTGACGCTGCACAACGAGGCGCTGGCCGGTCACCTCAATGGTCAGCCGTTGGAGTTCCAGCCCATCTTCGACCAAGCCATGAAACTGGCCGAGGTGCTCAAGCCGATGATGGCTGACGTGGGCTACCGCGTACACGCGGCCAATGCCGCGGGCGCCAACATCCTGTTCGAAGGTGCGCAGGGCACGCTGCTGGACATCGACCACGGCACCTATCCCTATGTGACCTCCAGCAACTGCGTGGCAGGCAATGCGGCGGCCGGTGCCGGCGTGGGGCCGGACCAGTTGCACTACATCCTGGGCATCACCAAGGCCTATACCACGCGCGTGGGCTCGGGGCCATTCCCGACCGAGCTGCCCATCGACGAGGAGGGCGGCGTGGGCCACCACCTCTCCACCGTGGGCCAAGAGCGCGGCACCGTCACGGGCCGCGCGCGGCGCTGCGGCTGGCTCGATGCCGCCGCGCTCAAGCGCTCGGTGATCATCAACGGCATCTCGGGCCTGTGCATCACCAAGCTCGACGTGCTGGACGGGCTCAAGGAAATCAAGGTCTGCACGGGCTACGAGCTGGGTGGTCGGCGCATCGACATCCTGCCGCTGGACGCCGATGACATCGCCGAATGCGTGCCGGTGTACGACACCTTCCCCGGCTGGAGCGAGTCCACGTTCGGTGTGACGGAATGGGACAAGCTGCCGGAGAACGCGCGCGCTTATCTCCAGCGTGTGGAGGCGCTCATCGGCACCCCCATCGACATGGTTTCCACCGGCCCGGACCGCGAGCACACCATCGTGCTGCGCCACCCCTACCAGCGCTGAACATCAAGCAAGGACAGCCATGCTCACCGACGACGGCAAGCATCTCTACGTTTCCTGGGACGAGTACCACCTGCTCACCGAGCGTCTAGCGCTCAAGGTGGCCGCCTCAGGCTGGGAGTTTGATCAGATCCTGTGCCTGGCCCGCGGTGGCCTGCGCCCGGGTGACGTGCTCTCGCGCGTGTTCGACAAGCCGCTGGCCATCATGTCCACCAGTTCCTACCGTGACGAAGGCGGCACGCTGCAGGGCCGCCTGGACATGGCCAAGTACATCACCATGCCCAAAGGCGAACTCGCCGGACGGGTGTTGCTGGTGGATGATCTGGCGGACTCCGGCGTCACGCTGCAGGCCGTCGTGGAGCGGTTGCGCGGCATCCCGGCCATCAAGGAATTGCGCTCGGCCGTGATCTGGACCAAGGGCGTTTCCTGCTACACGCCGGACTACTACGTCGAATTGCTGCCCACGAGCCCGTGGATCCATCAGCCCTTCGAGGAGTACGACAACCTGCGCCCCGATGGATTGGCGCGCAAGTTCGCGGTTTGAGGTCTGCGACGCTTGAGAAAAAAGGCCTGCAGTTGCAGGCCTTTTTTACTGGTTTGGCGTGAGCTGGCGTCCAGCGCAAAGGCAGCACAGCGAGGCATGCCGTTTGCTTATGTTGCGTTGGCAACTGCAAGCCGCATGGCTGTTTGCAGAAGCGGTGCGCAATGCCAATGCATACGAGGAACGTGGAGATTGCTGGTGTTTGAAGCTCAAAAAAGCCCAAACGAAAAAGGCCGGCGCATCGCGCCGGCCTTTATGATTTGGTGGTGCCCAGGAGAGGACTCGAACCTCCACGGAGTTACCCGCTAGTACCTGAAACTAGTGCGTCTACCAATTCCGCCACCTGGGCTTTGTTTCCGTCATCTCGAAAACAGCTGAGATTCTATCATCAAAACAAAACAGAACGCAAATACCACCATCGGCGCAGCGCTCATGAGCGAAGTCGAAGGTGTGGTGCAGGGCCATCGCGACGGTCACGGCTTCGTGCTGCGCGACGGTGAAGGCGACGTGTACCTCTCGCCGCAGGAGATGCGCTCCGTGTTGCACCGCGACCGGGTGCGCGTGCGCATCGTGCGCTACGACCGCAAGGGCCGTCCCGAAGGGCGGGTGCTGGAGATCCTGGAGCGCCGGCGCACGCCCATCATTGGGCGGTTGTTGCACGAAAACGGTGTCTGGCTGGTGGCGCCGGAGGACAAGCGCTATGGCCAGGACATCCTGATTCCCAAGAACGCCACCGGCAGCGCCACGGCCGGGCAGGTGGTGGCGATAGAGCTCACCGAGGAGCCCTCGATGTACTCGCAGCCCGTGGGCCGCGTGACCGAGGTGCTGGGCGAGATCGACGACCCGGGCATGGAGATCGAGATCGCGGTGCGCAAGTACGAGGTACCGCACCGCTTCTCGCCCGAGACGCTGGCGCAGGTGGCGGGCTTGCCCGACAAGCTGCGCCCAGCCGATCGTCGCCACCGCATCGACCTTAGCGACGTGCCGCTGGTGACCATCGACGGCGAGGACGCGCGCGACTTCGACGACGCCGTGTACTGCGAGCCCCATGTCAGCGGCCGGGGCAAGAGCGCTTTCAAGGGCTGGCGCCTGGTGGTGGCGATCGCCGACGTGAGCCACTACGTCAAGCCTGGCGACGCGTTGGACGAGGACGCCTACGAGCGCGCCACCTCGGTGTATTTCCCGCGCCGCGTCATCCCCATGTTGCCGGAGAAGCTCTCCAACGGGCTGTGCTCGCTCAACCCGCTGCAGGAGCGGCTGTCCATGGTGTGCGACATGCTCGTGCGCGAGGACGGCGAAATCCATGCGTACCAGTTCTTCCCGGCCGTGATCTGCTCGCATGCGCGGCTCACCTACACCGAGGTAGCGGCGATCCTGGGCAATACGCGCGGTCCCGAGGCGGCGCGGCGCGCGGAGTTGGTGCCGCATCTGCTGCACCTGCACGAGGTCTATCGCGTGCTGCTTAAGCATCGCGGCAACCGCGGCGCGGTGGACTTCGAGACCACCGAGACGCAGATCGTGTGCGACACCAACGGCCGCATCGAGAAGATCGTGCCGCGCGTGCGCACCGAGGCGCACCGGCTTATCGAGGAGGCGATGCTCGCAGCCAACGTGTGCGCGGCCGACTTCATCGAACAGCACAAGCACCCGGCGCTGTTCCGGGTGCACGAGGGGCCCACGCCCGAGAAGCGCGTAACGCTGCAGAACTACCTGCGCGCGCTGGGCTTGGGGCTCAGCGTCAGCGACGAGCCCACGCCAGGTGAGTTCGCCGCCATCGCCGAGGCCACCAAGGACCGCCCCGACGCCCAGCAGATCCACACCATGCTGCTGCGCTCGATGCAGCAAGCCATCTACACCGCATCCAATGCCGGGCACTTCGGGCTGGCCTACGAGGCTTACACCCACTTCACCAGCCCCATCCGCCGCTACCCCGACTTGCTGGTGCACCGGGTCATCAAGGCGCTGCTGGCGGGCAAGCGTTACCGGTTGGCCAGCGGCGCACTGGAGGAGGCGCCCAAGACGCGCTCCGCGGGCAAGGCGGCTAAGGCCCATCCGCAGGAGATGGAGCTGTGGGAAGCCGCGGGCGCGCACTGCAGCGCCAACGAGCGCCGCGCCGACGAGGCCTCGCGCGACGTCGAGGCCTGGCTCAAGTGCCGCTACATGCGCGATCGGCTGGGCGAGGAGTTCAGCGGCACGGTGACTGCCGTCACCAGCTTCGGCCTGTTCGTGACGCTGGATGCGCTCTACGTCGAGGGTCTGGTGCACATCACTGAGCTCGGTGGCGAGTACTTCCGCTACGACGAGGTGCGCCAGGAATTGCGAGGCGAGCGCACCGGCGTGCGCTACGTTGTGGGTTCGCGTGTGCGCGTCCAGGTGAGCCGGGTGGACCTGGACGGCCGGCGCATCGATTTCCGGCTGGTGCAGGAAGGCGCCGAGATGCGCGTGCCCGGACGCCGCGGCGCCCAGGGCAAGGCCGTGGACGGCGAACCCCGTACGCGCGGGCGCCGTGGCCGCAAGGGCAGCGAGCTGGCTCGGGAGGCGGCAAGCGCAGGCGTCCTCGTCGGTGGCAGTGCCGACATGCCTTCCGCCGACACGCCGCCGGTGGACCGCCCGCATGCCGTCGTGCCGACAGGCGCCGATGAGAAGGTTCTGCGGGACATCGTGGACGCCGCAGCCTCTGCCGATCAGCCCGCCACGGCCGTGGAGCAGTTGCAGGCGCTGAAGGAGGAAAGCCGCGCGCACAAGGCTGCGGCGCGTACCGCGCGCAAGACCGGTGCGCGCAAGAGCGCGGCTCGCAAGACAGCGGCAGCCAAGTCGGCCGCCCAGGCTGCGGCTCGCAAGACCAAGCAGCGCGGCTGAGCCAGCGGCATCGACATCCAGCGGGCCGGCGTGCGATGTGCACGCCGGCCCGCTGCGTCGGTGTGGTGTGCGTGCCCGCGTGCGACACCAGGCTGCCGTGTCGGACGGTTGTGAGGTGCGCTCCGGGAGCGGTCTACCGCGGGTGGCAGCCTGAAGGCTTCAGGCTAGACGGCGCATGGCGTCGATCAGCTCCAGCGCCAGCAGCGGACCGTTCAGTGCATGGGCGTCGGCAGCCGCTCCGTGAAGTTGGACGCCGGCCGCCACCAGCCCCTGCAGCGAGGCCATGCCCGTGGCGAGCGCGCTCCACTGTCCGGTGAGCCAGCCTGCCAGCACGTCTCCCGTGCCGGGACTGGCCAGTGCCGCGTTGCCGGTGGCGTTGACGATGGGCAGGGCCCCGGGCGCGGCCACCACGGTGCCGGATCCCTTGAGCACCACCACGGCGCCCAGGTCCTCGGTCAATCGCTGTGCGGCGGTGAGCCGATCGGCCTGGATCTCGGCCGCGCTACAGCCGAGCAGTCGGGCAGCCTCTAGCGGGTGCGGCGTCACCACTGTCGCCTGACCGCGGCCAGCGCGCTCGCGTAATGACCGCGCCAGGGTCGTGTCGGCAGCTACGGCGTTGAGACCATCGGCGTCGAGCACCAGGCGCGCAGCATGTGCCAGCAGGGCGGGGAGCGCCGTAGTCACCGCCTGTCCACCGCCGCAGCCGCACAGGACGGTCGCGCTGCCCAGGCGCTCGGGCGTCGAATGCCACAGCGCCTCGCGCTGCATGAGCTCCGGGCGGGTCGGGTCCAGCGCCAGCGTGCCTTCGAGCAGGCTCAGGTAGACACGGCCGGCCCCGGCGGACAGGGCAGCACGAGCGGCCAGCAGTGCCGCGCCGTGCATGCCTTGTGCTCCGGCGATGATCAGCGCATCGCCGTAGCTGCCCTTGTGCTGCGCGTGGCCGCGCGCCGCGCGTGCTGTCTCCCGCTGCGCGCGGCCGCCCAACCAGGCTTGGGGCGGCTCGTCATCCACCACGTCCAGCGCATCGAGCCACAGTCGGCCGCAGTGCTCACGCCCGGCGCCGGTGAACAGCCCCATCTTGAGGTTGAGCATGGTCAGCGTGTCGGTGGCTCGTGCAACGGCGTCGCCGATGGTGCGGCCGGTGCCGGCATCCAGGCCCGAAGGCACGTCCACCGCCAGCCGCGTGCCGCGCATGGCGTTGAAGCCCCGCACGGCCTGGGCCATGGCGCCCTCGATAGCGCGGGCGCTGCCGATGCCCAGCAGCCCGTCCAGGGAGAGCGGGTAGTCCGCCGGCGGCGTGGGATCGTTCAGCACGATGGAGGCGCCGGCCTCGCGCGCGCGTTGCAGCGACTGCACAGTGGCCGGCACGAGAGCATGGAAGTCGGCGGCGAAGACGCTGGTTGTCACCGCGCGGCCGGCGCGCGCCAGATGAAATGCAGCCTCCAGCGCATCGGCGCCGTTGTGGCCCGGGCCGGCCAGCACCCAGCAATGTCGCGCATGCGGTGCCAGGGCCAGCGCCAACCGTGCCGTGGCCAGACCGGCGCGCGCCACCAGGGTGCCCGGCGGCACGGCGGCCAGCGCGCGCTGCTCCAGGCGTCGCGTGGCGGGCAGGTCGTGCAGAGGAAAGTCGTGAGAGGGAAGGGCGATGGGCTGCATGGCGCGGCGCAGGCTAGTGGTACGAGTCGGAAGTTCGCTGACAGAACTCGGCCACGGACGCCAGGATT
>NZ_CALAOH010000037.1 GCF_937926365.1 uncultured Azohydromonas sp.
ACGCGGCGCAGGACGCGGCGGGCGCGGCGCGCGCCTGCCTGGCCTGCCATGCCGCCGCTGCGCTGGGTGCCGGCGGCGTGCCGGTGCCCTTCCTGGCCGGGCAGCAGGAGGAGTACCTCGTCAAGCAGCTGCGCAACTTCCGCGACGGGGAGCGCGCACTGGAGCCTTCACTGCGCAAGGCCCATGAGCTTCCTTCGAGCCAGTTGCGTCTCCTGGCCGCCTACTTCGCCGCACGACCGGCCGAGCTGGCGGGCGGGCCCGGGGGCGATGCCGGGCGCCGGCTCTACCTGGACGGCGATGCGCGGCGCAACGTCCCGGCCTGCGCGGGCTGCCACGGCGCACGACCCGAGGACGCCACGGCGCCGACCACGCCCATCCTGCACGGCCAGCCGGCGCCCTACCTCGCGCACCAGTTGCGCCTGTGGCGCTCCGGGCTGCGCGACAACAGCGTGGACGGGCTCATGAACAAGGTGGTGGAGCCGCTGAGCGACACGGACATCGAGGCCGTGGCGGCGTTCCTGGCAAGCGCGCCTTGAGCCCAGGCGATCAGCGCTGCACTTGCCAGCGGCGCATCGGGGCCGGCTTGCGTCAGCCCCTCGTGGCCAGGGTGGTCAGCAGCCCGACCACGGCGCATGCGCCCAGCAGCGGCATCACGCCCACCTTGAAGCGAAACAGCGCCACGGCCGCCGCCCCGGCGATGAGCGCCGACACGACGTCGAAGGGGCCGCCGAAGCCCCGCGGCCACAGCACGTGGTACGCGAAGAACAGGGCCAGGTTGAGGATCACGCCCACCACCGCCGCGGTGATGGCCGACAGCGGCGCGGTGAAGCCGAGCTTGCCGTGCGTGGCCTCGACCAGCGGGCCGCCGGCCAGGATGAACACGAAGGACGGCAGGAAGGTGAAGAAGGTCACCACCGTCGCCGCCAGCGCGCCGCCCATGAACAGCGCCTCGGGGCCGAGCGCCTGCTTGAGCCAGCCACCCACGAAACCGACGAAGGCCACCACCATGATCAGCGGCCCGGGCGTGGTCTCGCCCAGCGCCAGGCCGTCGATCATCTGCGGCCCGCTGAGCCATTGGTGGTGATCCACCGCGCCCTGGTAGACATAGGGCAGCACGGCGTAGGCGCCGCCGAAGGTCAGCAGCGCGGCCTTGGTGAAGAACCAGCCCATCCGCGTGAGCGTGCCCTGCGGCCCCTGCAGCGCCACCAGGACGGCCATCACCAGCGCCCACAGCCCCAGGCCCATGGCCAGTATCCTGACCAGCTGGTTGCGCGAGAAACGGGCGTGCGCCGGCGTGGGCGTGTCGTCGTCGATCAGCGCGGGGCCGTAGCCCTGCTTCGCGCTGCCGTGCCCGCCCCCCAGCGCGAACACCTGCGGCCAGCGCCGCGCGCCGAAGTGGCCGATCAGGCCCGCGGCCAGCACGATGGCCGGGAACGGCGTGTCGAAGGCGAAGATCGCCACGAAGGCCGCCGCGGCGATGGCCCACATCCAGCGGTTCTGCAACGCACGGGTGCCGATGCGGTGCGCCGCGTGCAGCACCAGCGCCGTGACCGCCGGCTTGATGCCATAGAAGAGGCCCGCCACCAGCGGCACGTCGCCGAAGCGCAGGTAGATCCAGCTCAGCGCGACGAGGATGAACAGCGACGGCAGCACGAAAAGCGCCCCGGCCACGATGCCGCCCCAGGTGCGGTGCATGAGCCAGCCGATGTAGGTCGCGAGCTGCTGCGCCTCGGGGCCGGGCAGCAGCATGCAGTAGTTCAGCGCGTGCAGGAAACGCCGCTCGCTGATCCAGCGCCGGCGCTCCACCAGCTCGGCATGCATGATCGCGATCTGCCCCGCCGGGCCGCCGAAGCTGATGAAGCCCAGCTTGAGCCAGAAGACAAAGGCCTCGGCGAAGCCCACCGGCGCGGGACGCTCGGCCAAATGTGTGGGCGCAACCGGTTCCGTGCCCAGGGAGGTATTCATGGCGGTGCCCCTGTCCTTCGCTTGTTCTGCTGGGACAGTGTGACACCGCTCGCCCCCTTGCCGCGGTCCTGGAGGAGGCCGGCGCCTGCACGACCCTTCGGACGGCGCCCGCAATGGATCGTCCAGCGATCAGCTGGAATCCGGGTCAGGCTCGCAGCGCGGCCTGCGGCTGGTTGGCCGCTTCGGCCGTGTGGGCCGCGATGGCGGCATCGGCCTGGGCCAGGGCCCTCGCGCGGGCGTCGTCGCCCAGGGCCAGGCCTTCGGCGCGCACGATGCGCACGTCGGTGATGCCCAGGAAGCCGAACACGGTCCTCAGGTAGCTCTCCTGGTGCTCCATCGCCTCCATCGCCGGAATGCCGGCGTACTGGCCGCCGCGGGTGGACACCACGATCACCGTCTTGCCGCCGGCCAGGCCTTCAGGCCCGGCGGCGGTGTAGCGGAAGGTGCGGCCGGCCTGCGCGATGCGGTCGATCCAGGCCTTGAGCTGGCTCGGGATGCCGAAGTTGTAGAGCGGCGCGCCCACCACGATCACGTCGGCGGCCAGGAACTGGCTCACCAGGCGCTCGGACACGGCGTTCTCGCGCCGCTGGGCCGGCGTGAGCCCGGGCGCATCGGGCGCCAGGCGAAAGCCCAGCGAGTCGGCATCCAGGTGCGCGGGCGCGTCGGCCGCGAGGTCCAGGTACTCGACGCTCGTGCCCGGACGGGCCGCCTGCCAGCGCTCGACGGTGCGGCGCGTCAGTTCACGCGAGGCGGAAGCGCCCGCGAGGGGGCTGGAATCGATGTGCAGCAGTTTCATGGCAACTCCTTGTCGGCTGTGAGCCGTCCTCGGCTCGCATGACGGCAAGTGTCCGGGCGCGACGATCAAGCGATAAGACAGCAAAATCGCATCTCACCGTTCCACTGGCAGGACATTCATGCAGGACCTCAACGACATGCTGTTCTTCGCCGAAGTGGTGGACCGCGGCGGGTTCTCGGCTGCCAGCCGCGTGCTGCATGTGCCCAAGTCGAGCCTGTCGCGCCGGATCGCCGAGTTGGAGCAGCGGCTGGGGGTGCGCCTGCTGCAGCGCACGACGCGCAAGCTCTCGCTCACCGAGGCCGGGCAGGTCTACCACCGGCACTGCGTCAGCGTGCGCGAGCAGGCGCAGGCCGCCGATGAAGCCTTGGCCAGCGTGCGCGCGGAGCCCAGCGGCACCGTGCGCATCGCCTGTCCCGTCACGCTGGCGCAGACCACCGTGGGCCCGCTGCTGCCCCGCTTCCTGGCGGCGCATCCGCGGGTGCGCGTGGACATGCAGGTCAGCAACCGCGTGGTGGACCTGGTGCAGGAGGGCGTGGACATCGCGCTGCGCGTGCGCACCGTGGTGGAGGACAGCGGTTCGCTGGTCGTGAAGAACCTCGGGGCCACCCACGGCATCCTGGTGGCGAGCCCGCGGTTGCTGCAGCGCCTGGGCACGCCGGCCGCGCCCGAAGACCTGCGCGGCCTGCCCACCGTGGCGATGTCCGCCGCGGACGGCGTGGCGCGCTGGACACTCGCGGGTCCGCGCGGCGCGGCCTTCGAGCTGGTCCACCGCCCCGCTTACACCGCTGACGACCTGCCCACGCTCAAGTTCGCGGTGCTGGAAGGAACGGGCATCTGCGTGCTGCCCGACTACCTGTGCACCGACGAGTTGCGCGCCGGCCGGCTGGTGCCGGTGCTGCCCGGCTGGGCGCCGCCACCAGCCCGCGTGCTGGCGGTGTTCCCCTCGCGCCGCGGCATGGTGCCGGCGGTGCGGCGGCTGCTGGACTTCCTCGGCGAGCACATGGCGGGCGTGCGTGCGGCGGATGAAGACCGCGGCACGACGCCCCTGAGCACCACGGCGCTTTAACGACCTGGCGCACGGGCCTATCCTCGCGTCCAAGCCGTTGTCGCTGGCCGGCCGCGGCGCTGCCGATGCAGATCTTCATCAGCTACCGCCGCGATGACAGTGCCGCCACGGCACGGCTGATCCACAACGAGCTCTGCCGGTACTTCGGCGCCGACGACATCTTCATGGACGCCGAGGACATCGGCTGGGGCGACGACTTCGGCAGCGTCATCGAGCGTCACATCGCGCGCGCCGACGTGATCGTCATCGTCATCGGTCCCCACTGGACGCGGTTCATCGAGGAGCGCGAGCGCGGCGATGACTGGGTGCGGCACGAGGTGCGCGCCGCGCTGGCGCGCCAGGCCCAGGGCCGCGCGCGCGTGCTGCCGGTGCTGGTCTGCGGTGCCACGCCACCGGCCACGGCGCTGCCGCCCGACATCGATGCGCTGCGCCGGCTCGACATGCGCGAGATCCGGGACCGCGAGCTCAAGGTCGGCATCGAGAAGCTGATCGAGGCGGTACAAGAGGAAAGCTTCCAGCGACGCGCGCAGCGGCTGGCGAGCAGCCAGCGCGCGCGCCGTGCCGCGGCCGTGCTGGGGCTGGCGGTGTTCCTCGCCAGCTGGCTGGCCTTGTTCGAGCTGCTGGGCATGGACACGCGCATGCACGCGCTGACGATGCGGCTTGCGCACGCGCTGCCGGGCGCGCCACCACCGGCCTGGAGCGGAGGCGTCGTCATCGTCGCCATCGACGAGCAGGCCGTGGCGGCCGTGGGGCGGCCGTTCGGGCCGGGCTGGCGCGCCGAGATGGCCCGGGTCGTCAACCAGGTGGCCGCAGCCGGCGCGCGCACCCTGGCCCTGGACATCACCTTCACCACCCCCGCGAACCCAGCCGCCGATGCGGCACTGGAACGGTCCCTGGCCGCGGCCAGCGGTCGCCTGCCCGTGGTGGTGGCGGTGCAGGACCTGGTACAGGGTGCGCCGGCCCTGCTGCCGCGGCTGCAGCCGCATGTCACCTGGGGCGTGGCGTGCCTGGGCCAGCGTCAAGGCCGGGCCTACACGTTGCCGCTGGTGCTGCGGCGCGGCACGGGCGAGAGCGCCCGCTTGTGGCCGTCCTTCGGCCTGGCGGCCTACAGCGGCGGCGCATGGCCAGGCGACGCGGGGCAGTTTGACGCCCTGGCGCTGCAGTTGCCCGTGGTGCGCGGCAGCGACGGGGCCACCGTCACCGTGCAGGCGTTCGGGGCCGAGACGCTGCGCCAGGAGCCTGCGGAGTGCAGTGCGATGCAGCCTGGGGACCTGGTGGCGCATCAGCTCCTGGACGGCTACGCCGTGCCGCCGCTGGACGGCCCGGGTCAACGCGTGTCCTTTGCCGAGGTGCTGCGAGGCGACGCGGCAGCGCTGCAGGCGCTGCGCGGACGCATCGTGCTGGTGGGGCTGACGGCCGGCACGGACGACCGCCACCGCACGCTGCAGGGCACGCACCGCGGTGTGGAGCTCATCGCGGCGCAGGTGAACGCCCTGCAGCGCGGCCAGGCGCTGCGGCCGTTGCCCCCGCTGGTGCAGGCACTCTTGATGCTGGCCATGGCCGTGGCCGCCGCTGCAGTGGGCGCGACACTGCACGGCAGGCGTCGCCGCTGGGCCTGGCCGGCGGTGGCGGTGCTGGCCCTGGCCTGGGGGCTGGGGGGCGTGCTGTGGTACCGCAGCGAGCAGCAACTTGTCGAGCTGCACTACGGCTGGCTGGCCCTGGCCCTGGGCGCCGCCCTGGCGCGGCGCATGACGAGGAGTGAGCGATGAAAACATCGTTGTCGCAGCGCGCCGTGGTCTGGTGGCTGTCGCTGGCGCTGTCGCTGCTGCCCCTGGCTGGCTGCGAGACGTTGCGGCCTTATCCAACGACCGTGCAGCTGGCCGCCATCGTCATCGACGGCGTTCGGCTGGCGCAGCCTTCGGAGCTCAACGCCGTGCGGGTGCTGCGCGCCGGCGTGGCGCTGCCTGTGGAGCCGGGCATGGCGCTGCAACGTGGCGATCGCGTCGAGACCGGGCGTGGCGCCTTCGCCGTCGTGCGCTGGCCCTCGGGCAGCGAGGTCTACCTGCGTCCGGGCAGCGGCGCCGAGATCGGCTCGCTGACGAAGGCGCTGGGGGAGTTCTTCGTCAAGGTGCGCGGGCTGTTCGCGGTGGAAACGGAATTCGTGCGCTCCGGTGCCCGAGGCACTGCGTTCTCGCTGCGTACCGGGCAAGGCGGCGAAGTCACGGTGACGGTGTTCGATGGCCGCGTGCAGGTGGACTCGCTGCAGGGACTGTGGGCGCCGGTGACGCTGCCGGCGGGTACCACGGCGCTGGCCCATCCCCGCGCGCCGCAGCCGGTGCCGGTCAGCGCGGCCGAGATGCAGCAGACACGCGACTGGGTCGAGCGCATCGAAAGGCTCGTGCCCGCGCCGTCCAGCGGCGCCGTGGCGGGTGTGGCGCTGGCCATCGGCGCGCTCATCGGTGTCATCCTGCTCAACCGCGGCGATCGTGACCGCGCGCCGCGCCCCGAGCAGGGTTCCACCACCCGGAATCCCCAAGCGCCAACACCTACACCGGCGGCACCACCGCCGGCCGCGCCATCGCCGATCCGCTGATCCGCTGCAGGCAGGGCCGCCGGGCCGCAAGCCGGCAAGGCGCGAGCTGCGCCAGACGGCGAAGTGATGCAGGAGCGGCGCAGCCCGGGGACCACACTCAGCGCGCGGTCACGAACAGGCCGCGAATGAGCGGCCACGTGACGGCCTTGAAGCTTTTTCCGTTGAGCTCGACGTCCATCCGGGCGAAGACCGGGTTCTGACCCATTGCGGTGGAAACCAGAGAGTCCTGCACGTGCACATGGACGTGAGGAAAGTCCGTGTTGCCAGAGTTGCCGCATCGGCCCAGCACTTGTCCCGTGGCTACCTGGGCACCCTTTTCCACGCCGATGCTGGCGCGCTGGAAGTGAGCCAGAAAGACAAATCGACCTTCACGGGTCGCGATAACCAAATGGTTCCCGGCGGGGTTGTGCAGGTCACGCGTCCCGAGCGGGTTGTCCGGCAGGTGGTTGACAACCGTATGGACCTCACCCGCCACGGGCGAGAGAACCGGCTCATTCCAGCAGTAGAAATCCTGCGGCTTCGTCGGGTTCGGAACGGAGAGCTCGCGCTGGCTGTCTCCACCCACCTTGGCGAAGTCCACGCCAAACCATTGGGCGCGAACCGACATGTGATGGTTGACGTTAGGCGTGTCACCGCCCTGGTAGACGAACCAGCGTCCCGTGAATGGCAGGCGCAAGTCCTGGCCCAGCGCGGACGTTGCGCCAAGGGCGAGCAGCACGGGGATGAGTCGTCGCACCTGCGCTCTTCCCGGCATCAATCAACAGGGCCTCACAGGCATCTCGAGGACATGCGCGGCACCTGGAGCCCGTCCAGGGCAGTCCAAGTCATCGCAGCCAATGTGAGCGAGGGCGAGGCCATTTCAGCGATGGGCAAATTCTGTTCCGAACACAGGCCGCAATGGATCGGCTCGGCTGGTGCTCAGGATTGAATGCCTGCATGATGAGGCCGCTGCCGCGCCTGCACGCCAGCGACGAAGCGGCCAAAGGCGTCGAGAAGCGGCGCGGCGTCGAAGGACGGGCCTTCCAGCATCGCCAGCGCCTGCACGGTAGCTTCCAGCGTCGAGACCTGATCGGCTCGGCGCGCCGCGCGGATCGCGCGGTAGCGGGTCGGCGCCGGGGCGTCCAGCGACAGCCGCGGCAGCGCAGCCAATGCCGGGTGCTCAAGCAACATTCGCAGGCTCTTGCGCCACGTAGCGTCGAGCACCACGAGCCGCAGGGGTGCCCCTGTCGTTTCCGGTGCCGGCGGCGCGGGAGCGGCCGGCACATCCGGGTAGAGCAGCCGTGTGTCCCTACCGGGGCGATGCAGCAGTGCCTGCAGCGTCTCGGGCGCAAAGCGCTCGCCGACGACCACCTCGCAGTGCGCCAGGGACAGGCGCAGCAGCGCCACGCTGTTCTTCGCCTGGCGCTGCTCCTGCGGGTGCTGAAGCACCAGCACCTCGGTGCGGTGGGCGGTCGGCCGTGCCAGTGCGCACAGGCAGGTCGCCTGCGGGCGCAGGCAGCGCGCGCAGGTCGCGCGGCGGAATGTGGGCGGACTGTCCATGCATGAATGGTCGCACGTCAAGCCGGACGGCTTCGACGGCTCGATGTCGCGAACGCAACGATCACGCAGACGCTGTTGCAGACGCCGGCTCCTCCGAAGGGAGCCACAGCACCGTGAACGCCGTGCACAGCGCCACGCCCGCCAGCACGAGGAGCAGCTTGTCGAAACCCATGCCCTTGACCAGCGGTCCCAGCAGCCACACGGCCAGCGAGCTGATGCCGAGCGAGACCGCCAGCCGCAAGCCGGCAACGCGCGAGCGCATGTTGTCATCGACGTAGCGGGCGATCATGGCGTCGGTGAAGGGAATGGCGCCGAAGATGAAGACCATCGTCCCCAGCAGGCCGGCGTACAGCCACCACCCCTGGGCCTGCGACGAGAAGAGGAGCACCGGCACCTGGAGCAAGGCAATGCCCAGGTACAGCGGCTTGAGCGCGACCCGGTCTATCAGCCGGCCCACCACCACCTGGGCCAATGACGCCACGGCGTAGACGCTGGCCAGCAGCAGGCCGAGCGTGGCGGGGTCGCTCATCACGTCGCGAAAGCGCTCGGTCAGCAACTGCGCGTTGCCGTTGGTGGTGAGGTTGAACAGGATGCCGCCCGTGGCCGAGGCCACCGTCATCACCGCCAGCGCACGCGCCACCTGCGCACGGGACAGGCGCACCTTGGCGCCTCCCTTGCGCTGGGCCGGCGATTCCGTCTCTGGCGCAACGATTCGCATGAACAGCAGTCCGAGCGCCATGCACACGACGCCGGGCACCGCGAAGGCCGCGCGCCAGCCCAGCCATTGCACCAGCAGCCCGGTCACGGCCGCGGCCACGGCGATGCCCAGGTTGCCCGCCAGCCCGTTGATGCCGATCGTGGCACCCGGCCGGGCCGCACCCTGCAGCAACATGGGAATGCCCACCGGGTGGTAGATCGACGCGAAGGAGCCGATCAGGGTCAGCGCGCCTGCCAGCTGCCATGGACCCTGCGCGACCGAGGCGAGCAGCGAGGAAGCGCCGAGCCCGAAGAAGAACACGATCATCATCGCGCGGCGTCCCCACAGGTCCCCGAGCCGGCCAGAGGGCAGCGATCCGAGGCCGAACATCACGAAGGCTCCGACGCCGAAGGGCATCAGGTCTTCCCAGCGTGCGAATCCGAAGTCGGCCGCGATGCTGGCCACCGCGGTGGCGAAGATCAGCAGGAACATGTGGTCAACCGCGTGGGCCACGTTCAGAAGAAGGATTGCGCTGCGCTTGTGCATGGGTCGTGAGTCCGTTGGGCCGCGTCCAGGCGCGAAGGGTAGAAGCTCCCGGGATGCCTGTCTCGCTGCGAAGCGCGCCGTGCGCTCAGCCGGCGGCGTCTTCCTTCCACGGGCTGGTCCTTGGGAGCGGTTGTTTCCCGGGAAAATGACCGGCTCTCTCCCGCCCTGGGCGGTCTGTGGCGCCATGCCCGCCTGCCCCCATTCGAACCATGCCTGCCATGCTGCGCAATACGCTGCTGTCGTTGCGTGACGTCGCCGTCACCGCGGGACCTTTCCTGCTGCTCGGCCTGCTCCTGCTCGCTCTGGCGTACTGGATTCTGGAACCCACTCCTCCGCGCCGCGTCACGCTGGCCACGGGCGTGGAGCAAGGCGCCTACGCCGAGTTTGGCCGCCGCTACGCGGCCCTCTTGAAGGAGCACGGCATCACGGTCGAGCTGCGCACGACCCAGGGCGCGGCAGAGAACATGGCGCTGCTGCAGGACCCGGACTCCGGCGTGGACATCGGATTCGCGCAAGGCGGCGGCACGGCGACCACGGGTGACGACCTGGTGTCCTTGGGCAGCATGTTCTACGAACCGGTCTGGCTCTTTTACCGGCAGGACTCGGTGCGGCGCCTGCTTGGGCCCCGCACAGCCGCACCAGGCTCTGCGGCCCGCCTCGACCCAGGCCATCGCGCCGCTGGGGCGCTGCCGGCGGCCCCAAGGCTGACCAGCCTCGCACAGCTCGCCGGCTGGAGGCTCAACGTCGGCGCGCCGGGCAGCGGCGTGCCGCCGTTGATGGAGCGTCTGCTGGAGGCCAATCGCGTGAAGCCAGAGTCGGTCACGCTGTCGCGGCTGCCGCTCACGCCTGCCGTCGTCGATCTGCTCGACGGCCGGCTCGATGCCATCGTCATCGCCTCGGCGCCCGAGTCCCAGATGGTGCAGATGCTGCTGCGCACCCCCGGCATAGCGCTCGCCAACCTCGTGCAGAGCGAAGCGTATGCACGACGTTTCCCGTTCATGAGCCATGTGGTGCTGCCACGCGGGGTTGCCGATCTGGCTGCCGACATTCCGCCGCGGGACATCCACCTGATTGCGCCGACCGCCACGCTGGTGGCGCGCAAGTCGCTTCACCCGGCGCTGATGCAACTGTTCGTGCAGGCCGCGCAGCAGGTACATGGGCAGGCGGGCTGGTTCCAGCGCAGGGGCGAGTTTCCCAACCCCGTCAACACCGAGCGTCCAATCGCGGCCGAGGCACAGCGCTTCTACAAGGACGGCCCGCCATGGCTGCAACGCTACCTGCCGTTCTGGCTCGCCAACCTGTTCGACCGCATGTGGATCGCCTTGCTGGCGATCATCGCGGTGCTGCTGCCGCTGTCGCGGATCGTGCCTCCGCTGTATGAATTCCGCATCCGCTCACGCGTCTTTCGCTGGTACGCCCAATTGCGCGCGGTCGAAGAGGCCAGCGGTGAGCGCCCTGCAGACGAACTGCTGCGCGAGCTGGAGGACATTGAAGCCCGCGTGGGCCGGGTGCATATCCCTCTCGCCTATGCCGACGAGTTGTACGCGCTGCGCAGCCATATCCAGCTCGTGCGGCGCCGGCTGCAGGAGGGCAGGCATGCCATGCCAACGAGCACCGGCGAGCCCTTGCCACGGCCGGCCGCGCCTTGATCCGGTGCCAGCGGCCTCAGCGAGCGCGCTGCCGTTTCACTTGCAACCGAAAGACGGCATTCATGGTCAGGGATTTCGGCCTTTTCCCTCTGGAATCAGGAACTTGCGGGAGGCCGTGAAACACCTGGGGAGACCAGGTGGCGGAGGGAGCGGGATTCGAACCCGCGGTGGGCTATTAACCCACACACGCTTTCCAGGCGTGCGACTTAAACCACTCATCCATCCCTCCGCGGATGGCTTCGGTTGCGACCACCGAAGCCCTGCATTCTAGCCCATGATTTGCGGATTTGAACAGACTGATCTGCTGAATTTGCTAGAACGGACCTGACAGCGCCTTGAAGCCGATCCAGGCGGCCGCCATCACGGCATTGCCCGGCACGCTCATCAACCCGGTGACGTAGAACAGCGACGACAGCAGCGGCGCGCCGATGACGCACTCGACGAACAAGCCCACCAGGTAGAACAGCAGCCCGCAGCACATCCAGCGCCGCATGTAGGTCGGCAGCCAACGCGCCTGGTGACGGTTGTGGCGCCAAGCGGCCGCGCGTTCCAGCGCCGTGCCGGTGCTGGCATCCCTGAACAGCCAACCGAAAAAAAAATAGCGGTAGAGCAAGGTACGCAATGCCATGGAGTCCCCCCGACCGTCGGCTGCAACCGATGCTTCCACGGTGCCCGGCGGCCTGCAAGCGCATTTCCGGCAAGGCTCGTGCCAAGAAAAAGCGCCCGCGGTTGCGGGCGCTTCTGCTGGGCAGAGGGATGCCGTGCGCGGGATCAGCGCACCACGGCGATCTGCTGACGGTTGCCGCCCTTGTACGTGTACATGGTCAGCGCACCGTTCTTGATGTCACCCTTCTCGTCGAAGCTGATCGTGCCCGTGACGCCTTTGTAGCCGTTGGTCTTGGCCAGCACCGGCAGGTACTTGGCCGGCTCGTGGGAACCGGCCTTGACCATCGCGTCGGCCATCACCATCACGGCGTCGTACACGTACGGCGCGTAGATCTGCACGTCGGCGTTGAACTTCTTCTTGAAGTCGGCCTTGAACTTGTCCATGCCGGCCTTCTGCTCGCCTTCGACGCCACCGGCCTCGGCGCACACCACCTGCTCATCGGCCATGGAACCCGCGGCCAGCTTGGGCAGCTCGCCCGTGCAGATGCCGTCGCCGCCCATGAGCTTGGCGTTGATGCCCAGCTGCTTCATCTGGCGCAGCATCGGGCCGGCCACGGCGTCCATGCCGCCAAAGAAGACGATGTCGGGCTTCTTGGCCTTGATGCTGGTCAGGATGGCGGTGAAGTCGGTGGCCTTGTCGTTGGTGAACTCGCGGCCCACCGTCTTGCCGCCGGCGGCCTTGACGCCCTTCTCGAACTCGTCAGCCACGCCTTGGCCGTAGGCGGTGCGG
Source organism: uncultured Azohydromonas sp. (assembly GCF_937926365.1). Lineage (GTDB taxonomy): Bacteria > Pseudomonadota > Gammaproteobacteria > Burkholderiales > Burkholderiaceae_C > Azohydromonas. Next base: position 12,248 of record NZ_CALAOH010000037.1, read on the forward strand.
TCGTCGATCACAGCGATCGCCTTGCCCTTGAGCTGGTTCACGGCGTACTTGCCCAGCGTGCCGCCCAGGTGCTCGTCATTGGCCACGACGCGGAAGGCCGTCTTGAAGCCCTGCTTCGTGTACTTGGGATTGGTGGCCGAGGGGCTGATCTGCGGAATGCCGGCGTCGCTGTAGATCTTCGAGGCCGGGATGGTCGTGCCGGAGTTCAGGTGGCCCACCACACCTTGGACCCTGCTGTCCACCAGCTTCTGGGCGGCGGCGGTGCCCTGCTTCGGATCGGCCGCGTCGTCTTCGGCCAGCAGTTCGAACTTGGCTTTCTTGCCGCCAATGGTCACGCCCTTGGCATTGAGCTCGTCCACCGCCATGCGCGCACCCATTTCGTTGTCCTTGCCCAGGTGGGCAATCGGACCACTGGTCGGGGCAACGTGGCCGATCTTGACCACCACCTCCTGGGCGCTGGCGCCACCGGCCAGCAGCACCGCGGCAGCGGCAAGGACGGCATTGAACTGGAATCGCATTCGAAACCTCCGGGTTGAAAAGAGAGAACTGGTAACAGTTTCAGCAGGAATAACAATAACGCAAATAAACCGGACATCGGTTGACGTACGTTCGATCAGTTCTTTCCCGCAACAACCCTGGAATCACCCCAATCCTTCCTGCGCGTGATGCGTGATACGCAGGCCCTTGGCCTCGTAGGCACGCCAGCGCCGGCGCGCGGCCAGGCGGTCCGCCTCGTCCAGGCCGACCACCTCGATCAGTCGCTCGAAGCGTTCGAAATCGGGCACCACCGCGGGGCCCAAGTTCAGCAACACGCCATGGTGCGGCGCTTCGGCACCGGGCTCGATCAGCCAGATCGGCGTGCGCAGCAGCGCCGCCGGCAGCGGTTCACCCGCGCGCAGCCGCCGGTGCGGGATGAAGGAGCGCGCATCGAACAGCCACAGTGCCTGGTCCAGCCGCGACAGCGCCTCGGCTTCGCCCGCGACGACCATGCGCGCCTGCTGCCGGTAACCCTTGCGCAGCAGGCGGCAGCAATAGCCGATCTTGTCGCCCACGCCGGTGTGGAAGGCGACTTCCGACAACGCCATCGCTTTGGTTTCCTTCGGTTTGCCGCCTCGGCCCTGGGCTCGGGCGGCCATGTGATGAGCGAGTGGCCCGTCCGTTCAGCGCGCGTGCGAAAGCACGAAGTGCGTGAGCAGCGGCACCGGGCGGCCGGTCGCGCCCTTGGCCGCGCCGCCCTTCCAGGCAGTGCCGGCAATGTCCAGATGCGCCCAGCGGAAGGCCTTGGTGAAGCGCTTGAGGAACATGGCCGCCGTGATGGCACCGCCGCCGCGCGGGCCGACATTGGCAACGTCGGCGAAGTTGCTCTTGAGCGCTTCGTCGTACTCGTCATCCATCGGCATGCGCCAGGCCGGATCGAGCGCAGCCTCGCCGGCCTGCAGCAGCCGCCCGGCCAGTTCCTCGTCCGGGCTGAAGAGCCCCGAGCGCTGTCCACCCAGGGCGATCACGCAGGCACCGGTGAGCGTGGCGATGTCCACCACCGCCGCAGGCTTGAAGCGCTCGGCGTAGGTGAGCGCGTCGCACAGCACGAGGCGGCCTTCGGCGTCGGTGTTGAGCACCTCGATGGTCTGACCCGACATCGAGCGCAGCACGTCGCCGGGCTTGTTGGCACGGCCGCTGGGCAGGTTCTCGCACGCGGCGATCAGGCCCACCACGTTGACCTTGGGCGAAAGCTCACCCAGCGCGCGGAAGGTGCCCAGCACGCTGGCAGCGCCGGACATGTCGAACTTCATCTCGTCCATCTCGCCCGCGGGCTTGATGGAAATGCCGCCGCTGTCGAAGGTGATGCCCTTGCCCACCAGCACCAGCGGCGCGCTGCCGCGCGCCGCGCCTTCGTAGCGGAGCACGATGAAGCGCAGCGGCTCTTCGGACCCCTGCGCCACGGCAATGAAGGCGCCCATGCCGAGTTTCTCCACCTCCTTGCGGCCGAGCACTTCGACCTTGAAACCGAACTGCGCCCCCAGCGCCTGCGCCTGCTCGGCCAGGAAAGTCGGCGTGCAGTGGTTACCGGGACGGTTGGCGCACTCGCGCGCCAGCGTGACGCCCTCGGCGATCGCCTGGCCGCGCGCCAGACCCTTCTTGAGCGCGTTGGCCGCAGCCTTGTCGCACACCAGCGACACCTTCTGCAGCTTGGCGCCTTCGGGCGCGCTGGGCTTGGTGTGGCGATAGATGTAAGTGGCATCGGCCACCGCCATGGCCAGCGCCTCGGCGTGACGGTCGTCCAGCACGGCAGCGCCCTCTTCCTTGGCCGCTGCCGCGAAGGCCACCGCCGCGTGGCGCACGCCCAGCGACTTCAGCGCCCCGAGCGCCGCCGCCACCGCGGTCTTGAAGGCCTTGGGCGACGCATCCGTGGCAGCCGCCAGCACCAGGCGCGGCACCTTCAAGCCCGAAGGCCGGTGCACATACAACGTGCGCCCCGGCTTGAATTCGAAGTCGCCCGCCTTCACGCTTTCCGCCAGCAGCGCCGCCAGCGGCGGCTCCAGAGTCTGCTGCGCCTCGCTACCGGCCACGACCAGTACCAGTGCATCGGCGGCCACACCGGCCAACCCGGCCGCGCCGGGAACGAGGGATCGCAAGTCCATAATGACGCCAAGTTCGTAGATCGCCTGATGTTATTCCATACCACCGTGCGCCGAGAGCTGGCGCGCAGCTTCGGTGCGACGCTGGTCGTGCTGCTGACCATCGTGTTGACGATGATGCTGATCCGCACCCTGGGCATGGCCGCCGGGGGTTCGGTTGCGCCGCAGGACGTGGTGCTACTGCTGGGCTACATGGCGCTGAGCCACCTGCCTACCCTGCTGGCGCTGTCGCTGTTCATTGCCGTGGTGGCCACGCTGGGCCGCATGTACCGCGACAGCGAGATGGCGATCTGGTTCGCCAGCGGCGTGAGCCTGTCGCGCTTCGTGCGACCGGTGCTGCGCACGAGCTGGCCGGTGCTGGTGGTCATCGGGCTGCTGGTGCTGCTCGTGTGGCCCTGGGGCAACCGCATGACGGTCGAGTTGCGCGAGCGCTACCAGCAGCGCAGCGATCTCTCACGCGTGGCGCCGGGCGTATTCCAGGTCTCGCGCGACGGCAACCGCGTGTTCTTCGTCGAGCGTGACGGCGAGAACGACGCCACGCGGGCCCGCAACGTCTTCGTGCTGTCCAACGACGAGCGGCGCGAGACGGTGGTGTCGGCGCACGGCGGCCACATCGACAACAACAGTGACCCGGAGCGCCGCATCCTGGTGCTTGAAGGGGGACAGCGCAACGAAACCGACCGCAGCGACGGCACGCTCACGCTTTCGCGCTTCGACACCTACCGCGTGGTGGTGGACGAGCACCAGGCGCGCACCGCCCAGGAACGCGCGCCCAAGACCATGCCCACGCTCGACCTGCTGCGCCAGCCCGGGCCGCGCCAGCTCGCCGAGCTGGCTTGGCGCTTCGGGCTGCTGCTGGGCGCAGGCAACCTGCTGCTGCTGGGCATCGGGCTGTCGGCCACCAACCCGCGCCGCGCCAGCAACTGGAACCTGCTGTTCGCGCTGTTGGGCTTCGTCGTCTACTACAACCTCATCAACCTCTCGCAGGCCTGGGTGAGCGGCGGCCGGCTGGGGCTGGCCGGGGCACTGCTGGGCTTGCACGGTGCGGCGCTGGCGCTGGCACTGGGACTGCTGTGGTGGCGCGAGCAGGGCGCGACGGCGCGGTTGCGCTTGCGCGGGAGCCGCGCATGAAGACCGTACGGCGGCTGCTCTACCGCGACATCGTCGGCGCGGTGTTCTTCGTGGCGTTGGCGTTCCTGTCGCTGTTCTTCTTCATCGACTTCGTCGACGAGCTCGAGGACGTGGGCCGGCACGGCTACACACTGCCGATGGCGCTGATTTCGAGCCTGTTCGAAATCCCCGGCCACCTTTACGAGCTCATTCCCATCGCGGTGCTCATCGGCACGATCTACTCGATGGCGCGCATGGCGCAGTCCACTGAGTTCACCATCCTGCGCACCGGCGGGCTGGGGCCGGGCCGGGCGCTGTCGCTGCTGGCGGTGCTGGGCGTGGTCTTCGCGCTGATCACATTCGTGGTTGGCGACTTCGTGGTGCCGGCCAGCGAGCGCGAGGCGGTACGCGTCAAGGCGGCCGCCAGCGGCGGGCAGGATCTTGGCCGCACCGGCGCCTGGCTGCGCGAGCGCCGCGCCACGCCCCAGGGCGGCTCGCACCAGGTCTCGCTCAACGTGCAGCGCCTGGCACCCGACGGCGCGCTCGAAGGCGTGCGCATCTTCGAGTTCGACGAGCAGGGCCGGCTGCAGGAGCGCATCGCCGCGGCGCGGGCGCGCATCGACGCCGACGCAGTGTGGACGCTGCAGGACGTGCAGCGCACCGTCTGGCCGCCAGCCAACGCGGCCTCTGCCACGCAGGCACAGGCGCAGACACCGGTGCAAGTGCAACTGGAGCGGTTGCCCGAGCTGCGCTGGGCCAGCAACCTGGGCGCGGACGTGGTGGCCGCCGCGGTGCTGCCCATCGACACCATGAGCACGGTCGAGCTGTGGCGCTACACCGAACACCTGTCGGACCAGGAGCAGGCCGCGCAGCGCCACGCCATCCGCTTCTGGCGCAAGGCGCTCTACCCGTTCGCCTGCCTGGTGATGGTGGCGCTGGCGCTGCCCTTCGCCTACCTGCACGCGCGCGCCGGCGGGATCAGCTACAAGGTCTTCGGCGGCATCATGCTGGGCATCAGCTTCGTGCTGCTCAACAACGTCGCCGGCCACCTGGGCCTGCTGCGCGACTGGACGCCCTGGCTCACCGCCGCCGCGCCCAGCATCTTCTACCTGCTGCTGTCGCTGGCGGCTTTTACCTGGCTGGTACGGTACCGATGAACGACGCATCCCGTGGACTGCTGCTGTTCGCGCATGGCGCGCGCGACCCCGAGTGGGCACGCCCCTTCGAGGCCGTGGCGCAGTCCGTGCGTGCCCAGCGGCCCGGCACGCCGCTGCAGTTGGCGTACCTCGAGTTCATGCAGCCCGATCTGGCGCAGGCGGCGGTGCAACTGGTGCAGGACGGCTGTCGCGCCGTGGAGGTGCTGCCGCTGTTCCTGGGCGCCGGCGGCCACGTGCGCAAGGACCTGCCGCGGCTGCTCGACGCCCTGCGCGCCGCGCACCCGGGCGTGCGCTTCGAACTGCACCCGGCCGTGGGCGAGCTGCCCTCGGTGGTGCAGGCCATGGCCGGTGCGGCGCTGAGCCTGCTGGCGACCAAGGAGGCGAATCAGCCGTGAACCTGCACCAGTTCCGCTTCGTCCAGGAGGCCGTTCGTCGCGGCCTCAACCTCACCGAGACCGCCAAGGCGCTGCACACCTCGCAGCCCGGCATCAGCAAGGCCATCCTGGAGCTGGAGGAGGAGCTGGGCGTGGACATCTTTGCCCGCCACGGCAAGCGCCTCAAGCGCGTGACCGAGCCCGGCCACCAGGTGCTGCAGGCGGTGGAGATCATCCTGCGCGAGGTGGGCAACCTCAAGCGCATCGGCGAGGAGTTCGGCAAGCAGGATGCGGGGCGGCTGTCCATCGCCACCACGCACACCCAGGCGCGCTACGTGCTGCCCGAGCCGGTGGCGCTGCTGCGCAAGCGCCATCCCAAGGTCAGCGTCAGCCTGCACCAGGGCACGCCCGAGCAGGTGGCGCAGATGCTGCTCGACGACAGTGCCGACATCGGGCTGGCCACGGAGTCGCTATCCGAGTACGGCGACCTGGTGACGCTGCCCTGCTACGAGTGGCAGCACGTGATCGTGGTGCCCGCCACGCACCCGCTGGCCAGCGTGGAGCGCCCGACGCTGGAACAGCTCGCGCGCGAGCCGCTGGTCTCCTACCAGCCGGCCTTCACCGGTCGCAAGCGCATCGACCAGGCCTTCGCGCAGCGACGGCTGCAGCCCGAGATCGTGCTGGAGGCCATCGACTCCGACGTCATCAAGACCTACGTGCGGCTGGGCCTGGGCGTAGGCATTCTGGCGGAGATGGCGGTGCGCGACGATCCATCCAGCGGCGACCTGGTGGCGCGCCCGGCGGGCCACCTCTTCGGCATGAACGTCTCGCGCGTGGCCTTCAAGCGCGGTGCTTACCTGCGCAACTTCGTCTATACCTTCGCCGAGCTGCTGTCGGACCGCCTCACGCGCACGCTCATCAACCGCGCCATGGCCGGCAGCGGCGACGACTACGACCTCTGAACGCCGTCTTCGCAGCGGCTCCCGACTGGAAGTGCTTGCCACCATGCAGACTGAAGCCTTGATCGCCACGCCGCGCACGCCCGCATTCCCCAGCCGGCTGCCGCAGGTCGGCACCACCATCTTCACCGTGATGTCCGCCCTGGCGCACGCGCATGGCGCCGTGAACCTGGGCCAGGGCTTTCCGGACTTCGAGGGCGACCCGCGGCTGGTGGACGCGGTCGGCGAGGCCATGCGTTCCGGGCTCAACCAATATCCGCCCATGACCGGTGTGCCGGCGCTGCGCGCGGCGGTCGCGGACAAGGTGCAGGCGCTGTACGGCCACCGCTACGACGCCGACAGCGAAATCACCATCACCGCCGGCGCCACGCAGGCCATCCTCACCGCCATCCTGTGCTGCGTGCACCCGGGCGACGAGGTGATCGTGCTGGAGCCCTGCTACGACAGCTACGCGCCCAACATCGAACTCGCCGGCGGCACAGTGGTGCGGGTGCCGCTGATGCCGGGCAGCTTCCGGCCCGACCTGGCCCGGATCGCCGCGGCCATCACACCGCGCACACGGCTGCTGATCATCAACACCCCGCACAACCCCGGCGCCAGCGTCTGGACACGCCAGGAGATGCAGCAACTCGCCGAGATCCTGCGTCCCACCGACGTGCTGCTGCTGTCCGACGAGGTGTACGAGCACATGGTCTACGACGGCCGCGCGCACGTGAGCGCCGCCAGCGTGGCCGAGCTCGCGGCGCGCGCCTTCATCGTCTCCAGCTTCGGCAAGACCTACCACGTCACCGGCTGGAAGGTGGGCTTCGTGGCCGCGCCAGCGCCACTGAGCGCGGAGTTCCGCAAGGTGCACCAGTTCAACGTGTTCACGGTCAACACACCGATGCAGCACGGCTTGGCGCATTACATGGCTGACCCGGCGCCCTACCTGGAGCTCAGCGGCTTCTACCAGCGCAAGCGCGATCTGTTCCGCGCCGGGCTGCAGGCCACGCGGCTGCGCCCGCTGCAGACCGAGGGCAGCTACTTCCAGTGCGTGGACTACTCCGCGCTGAGCGACCTGCCCGAGGCCGAGTTCTGCCGCTTTCTCACGACGGAAATCGGCGTGGCGGCGATCCCGCTGTCGGCCTTTTACGCCGGGGGCTTCGAGCAGCGCGTGGTGCGCTTCTGCTTCGCCAAGAAGGACGAGACGCTGCAGATGGCGCTGCAGCGGCTGGCCCGGCTGTAAGCAGGAGCGCGGCGTCGCCGCGCAGGTGGCGCACCTCTCAGGGTGCCGGCTGCAGCGCGATGCGGGGCGCCACCAGCGGCGGCAGGGACGACCTGCCGTCGTCCAGCAGCGGGGACAAGGCCAGCGGCAGGTCGATCTCGCAGCCGGCCACCTCCTGACAATGGCGCTCATGCGCCATGCGGTAGAGCAGCAGCATGTCCTCGCAGGCGGCCAGCGAGGGCAGCGCTTGCGGCTGCAGCAGCTGCTTGGACAGCAGCAACAGCGCGTCCACCGGCGCCTCCCAGCTCTGCTGCAGCGAGGCCAGCAACGCGGGCTCGCCCTCCAGCCCGGGTTGCGGCGGTGCATCCCAGACCGGCAGCGTGCAGCCGAAACGCGCAGCGACCTGGCGCGCGAGCTTGTCGAAAGCCGCGCGCTGGCCGGTGCGCTGGTGCAGCGCCAGCAGCTTGAGCAGCAGCCACGGCGTGCGCCCGCCCTCGGTCAGTCGCGGCTGCAACAGCTCGATGGCCTTGTCGTCCTGCCCCAGTGCGCACAGCAGCGCGACCTGCTGCGACAGCGCGATCTGTTCGTTCACCGGCAGCACTCCGGTGGACGGCAAGGGTGCCAGCGGCGGGCGGGTGCTAGCCGTCTCCCCACGTGCCGGTTCGTTGAACACCACGGCCGCGGTGACGGGCGCCTCGTCGCGCGGCGCCTCCAGGTCCAGCGGCGCGGAGGTGTCCCACCAAACGTCCTGGCGCCGGCGCGACAAAGCCTGCACGCGCCAAGCCAATCCGACTGCGACGGCCGCCAGCGCCACCAGCAGGCCCAGCAGCCAGGGCATGGCATGCGACGCGACCTCCAGCTCGGCCTGGCGGCGCCGTCCCTGTTCCAGCAGTTCCTGGTCATGCCTGGATTGCAATTGCAGTTGCTCCACGCGCTGTTCCAGCGCATGCAGCCGTTGCTGCAGTTTTTCGGCGCTCGTGGCCGGCACCGATGAAGCCTTGTTCGTTTCGTTGGGCGCCGTGGCGCCGGTGTCGCCCTTGGGCGCGGCCATGGCCACGCAGGAAGCGGCGGCCAGACTCAGCAGCAGCAGTTTTCGGGACATCCCTCCCTCCGGGCATACCGATATAGCCGGACCACTCTAGCACGGGGTACCCGCGTGCCGGCCGGGGGCCCTGGCCGGTACGCGGCCTTCAGCGCAGCTGGCTGTCCGGCCCGTCCGCGGAATGCGGCCACAGCAAGGCTGCGGGGTCCAGCGGCCCGGCCAGCTGCCATTGGGCCGCCACACGCTGGCCTTCGCGGCGTGCTACCTCGAACAACTGCAGCAGTTCTGTGATGAGCGCGGGCTCGGGCTGTTCCAGCGCCGTGCGCAGCGTCAGCCGCTCGCGCTGCACGATCAGCATCAGCGGCGCCAGACCGGCGCCGCGGGTCGTGGCCAGCTCGACCAGCGCCGCTCCCAGCGGGCCACCGACCCAGCTCGACAGCGCCTCCAGTGGCTGGCCCACCGCGCCGAAGTGCCCGCGCAGCGCGGCCAGCTCCGTCGCGGGCAGCTTGGGATGCAGCACCAGCCAGCGCATTTCGTCTGGCGTGGCCAGATCGATGCGGGTCTGCAGGCCCTGCGTGTACTGCTCGAACACCTGCTTCTCCAGCAGGTCGAGCAGGCTGCGCGTGAGCACGAGCAACTGCAGCCCGGCGCCGCCGTTCAGCGGTGCGCGCAGCCGCAGTTCCTGGCCGGTGATGTAGCGCCGCTGCGACGGGCCCCATTCCAGCCGCCAGGCGCCGCCATGGGCTTCGACGATGAAGCCATCGGCGTCGCGGCTGCGCTTGAAGTGGTAGCCCTGCGCATGCGCCCAGTCGGCCAGCGCACGCTCGCCCGGCAGCCCCGCGCGGCGTGAGAACCATTGTTTGAAGGCGTCGAGCATGAGGGCTGGCGCACAATGGGGCGCCCGAAGACGCGAGAGGAGACAACCAAGATGATCGAAGTGTATTCGTGGCCCACGCCCAACGGTCACAAGGTCCATGTGATGCTCGAAGAGTGCGGCCTGCCCTACCGTGCGCATCCCGTGGACATCGGCGCGGGTGACCAGTTCAGCCCCGAATTCCTCGCCATCAGTCCCAACAACAAGATTCCTGCCATCGTCGATCCCGACGGTCCGGACGGGAAGCCTTTCTCGCTGTTCGAGTCCGGCGCCATCCTGCTCTACCTCGCCGGCAAGACCGGCAAGTTCCTGCCCAAGGACACCCGCGGCAAGTACGAGGTGCTGCAGTGGCTGATGTTCCAGATGGGCGGCGTGGGCCCGATGCTGGGCCAGGCGCACCACTTCCGCATCTACGCGCCGCAGAAGATCGACTACGCCATCGAGCGCTACACCAACGAGGCCAGGCGCCTGTACGGCGTGATGGACCGCCAGATCGCCCGCCACCGCTACATCGCCGGCGACGAGTACAGCATCGCCGACATCGCTGTCTTCCCGTGGCTGCGCTCGTGGAAGAACCAGGGCATCGACTGGAACGACTACCCGCACCTCAAAGGCTGGTTCGACGAGATCGCCGCTCGCCCCGCGGTGCAGCGCGGCGTGGAAGTGCTGGCCGACCGGCGCAAGCCGCAGATGGACGACAAGGCGCGCGAAACGCTGTTCGGAGCCACGCAGTACGCCAGGCGCTGACGGGTCCGACAGGACCGGGCCTCGCGCCTGCTTACAATTGCCCTCCTGCACTGCCCGTAGCTCAACTGGATAGAGCAGCTGCCTTCTAAGCAGCAGGTCGGGGGTTCGAGTCCCTCCGGGCAGGCCACTCGACGCAGCGCACAGCGGCGCGGCCCTTGCCCTACAGCAGCCCGCATTCGCCCCGCTTGACGATCCTCCTGTCCCAGGATCTGAGACGTAGCGGGTTCCGCTCCACTTCCCAGCTGTCAGGGTTGCGATGATCCAACCGCATCGCCCCTCGACCATCGTCGATGTCCACCGCCTCTGACGCTTCCCTAGACGCCCCTTCCGGCGCCCTCGCCCCCCTGCGCGTTCCCGTGTTCCGCATGCTGTGGAGCGCCTGGCTCACGGCCAACGTGTGCATGTGGATGAACGATGTCGCGGCGGCCTGGGTCATGACTTCGCTCACCCACGACCCCGCACTGGTGGCGCTGGTGCAGTCGGCCTCCACGCTGCCGGTGTTCCTGCTGGGCCTGCCCAGCGGCGCGCTGGCCGACATCGTCAACCGCCGACGCTGGTTCATGTTCACGCAGCTTTGGGTCGCGGCCGTGGGCGTGGTGCTCGCGGGCGTGTCCATGACTGGGCAGCTCACGGCACCGCTGCTGCTGGCGCTGGTGTTCACCAACGGCATCGGGCTGGCCATGCGCTGGCCGGTGTTCGCGGCCATCGTTCCAGAGATCGTGGGCAAGCGCGAGCTCAGCGCCGCGCTGGCGCTCAACGGTGTGGCGATGAACGCCTCGCGCATCGCCGGGCCCATCGCCGCGGGCGCCATCATCGCCAGCCTGGGCAGCGCCTGGGTGTTCGCGCTCAACGCCGCGCTGTCGCTGGTGGCGAGCTTCCTGGTATGGCGCTGGCGCTACGAGCCGCGCAACTCCGCCCTGCCCGGCGAGCGCTTCGTGGGCGCCATGCGCGTGGGTGTGCAGCACGTGCGCGAGTCGCCGGGCATGCGCGTGGTGCTGCTGCGCGTGTTCGTGTTCTTCCTGCAGGCCACGGCACTGATCGCGCTGCTGCCGCTGCTGGCGCAGCGCCTGCACGGCGGCGGCGCGGGCACCTTCACCGTGCTGCTGGCCTGTATGGGCGCGGGTGCCATCGCCGCGGCGCTGACGCTGCCGCAACTGCGCGCGCGCTGGGACCGCGACCAACTCGTCGAGTACGGCACGCTCATCAACGCCGCGGCGATGGTGGGCGTGGCACTGGCCCCCAACGTCTGGATCGCCGCGCCGACTATGGTGCTGGCCGGCGCGGCGTGGATCTCGGTGGCCAACTCGCTGACCATCACTGCGCAGCTGACGCTGCCCAACTGGGTGCGCGCGCGCGGCATGTCCATCTACCAGATGGCGCTGATGGCCGGCAACGCGGTGGGCGCCGCGCTGTGGGGCCAGGTGGCGAGTTTCACCAACGTGCAGACCAGCCTGCTGGCCGCCGCGGCCAGCGCCGTGCTGCTGGTGCTGCTGCTGCGCCGCTACCGCCTGGAGAAGCTGCCCGCCGAGGACCTCACGCCGCATGTGATCACGCTCGACCCGCCGCCGGCCTTCGAGATCGCGCCCGAGGCTGGGCCGGTGATGGTGACCATCGAATATTTCGTGGACGAGGCCGACGCCGCCGAGTTCGCCGCGGTGATGCGCGAAAGCCGCCGCGCGCGGCTGCGCCAGGGCGCGCTGAGCTGGGGCCTGCTGCACGACAGCACCGACCCACGCCGCCACGTGGAGTACTTCGTGGACGAGTCCTGGGTGGAGCACCTGCGCCGCATCGACCGCATCACCGCCGCCGACATGCGGCTGCGCGAGCGCCGCTTTGCCTTCCACCGGGGCGACCAGCCCCCGCGCGTGCGGCGCTACGTGGGCGAAACACTCCCGGACTGAACCGGGTCCAGCATCAGCCGACGATGGTCTCGTCGCTGCGCGTGTCGCCCTGGTCGTCCACCCAGCGCACCACCACGCGCTCGCCCTTGGCGCCACGAAAGCGCAACTGCAGGAAGGGGTCACGCGACACCGCCGGCCCCAGCCGCGCTTGCAGCACGGAGCGGCCGCCGCACTCGATGTCCACGCGCTCGATGTGATGCGCCGGCACCAGTGCGCCCGATGCGTCGCGGCGCTGGCCGCTTTCCATCACGTGGCTCATCAGCACCCGCAGTTCCACCACGCCGCCGCTCTCCACGGCCCGCATCCGGCTGGGCTGTCCCATGGCGATTCCCTCTTCAGCCGGCGCAGCCGCCCTGGATCACGCGCACCGGGCGCCGCGCCAGGAACAGCCCGCCCTCGGCGCGCACCAGCGCGTGCACGGTGGAGCTCTCGGCCATCTTCAGCCGGGTGGAAATGAAAGCCTCGGTACCCGGCGGCAGCGCGAACACCGCAGCCAGCGGTCCGGGGTTGTGTTCCACCAGCAGCGCGATCAGCGACACGCCCGGCAGCGCCGTGGTGACGGTAAAGGGCACCACGGCGCCGTTCTCCGCCATATCCGGACCATCGAGCTGCACCTGCCCATCCGCCGCGGCGCCCTCGCCGCCCAGCGCGCGCAGGGCGCTCCTGAAATCGCGGTTGGCGAAGGCGGCATCCCAGGCGTCGAGCTGAGCGCGGGCTTCATGCCCGGGAAGGGCGCCGGCAAGCACGAACAAGCCCAGCACCCGCGCCGCGGAATTCAGCAAACGGCGCCGCGAAGCCCACATCGCTTTGTCCATCCCACCCTGGAGGGAGCGCGCACTGGCGTGGCGCCCATAAAAAAGCCCTGGAAACTTCTTGCGGAAAGCTTTCCAAGGCATTGATGGCATTGAAGAAATTGGTCGGGGTGAGATGATTCGAACATCCGACCCACTGCTCCCAAAGCAGTTGCGCTACCAGGCTGCGCTACACCCCGAAGAGGGATATTGTAGCCGCCCGCCGCGGCCTTCAGGCGCGCATGGGGTGGCCCGACATGGGCTTGAACTGATTTCACCGCGCCAGCGCAGCACATAGGTCGCACCGGCACGGCCAGGCAGCGGATTACTGGGGCGGCTGCGACAGCACCAGCGTGCCGTCGGCGTCGGCCACGATCCAGTCGCCCGGGCGCACCGGCACGCCCTGGATCATCACCGCCACATCGCGCTGGCCCTCGTTGCGCTTCTCGGTGGGCAACGGCAGCGAGGCCAGCGCGCGGATGCCGATGCGGTAGGTCGCCAGTTCCGCCACGTCGCGCACGCAGCCGTCCACGATCACACCGGCCCAGCCGTTCTTCTCTGCCGCGCGGCCCAGGTTGCCGCCCAGCAGCGCGCGGCGCAGCGAGCCACCGCCGTCCACCACCAGCACTCTGCCCTCGCCCGGGCTGTCGCAGGCGGCCTTCACCAGCGTGTTGTCCTCAAAGCACTTGACGGTCACGGCTGGGCCGCTGAAGGCATTGATGGCGCCGAAGTCGCGGAACACCGGCGGCAGCACGCGCAGCGCGTCGCCGGCCTGCGCCTTGCGCTCGTCGCAAATGTCACAGGTATTGAAGGTTTTGATGGGGTCGTTCATAGGGGCTCCTCCCGGGGCTTTCCAAAACGCGCGGCAGCCTAGCATGGGCACGCCATCCCCCGGTCCGGCGTCACGCTGCGCGCGTGGACCGCTTGTTTGCGGGCACTTCACTTGCCGTAGTCCTTGTGCCGGCAATTCCGCCGGCCTTGATGACTACCAAGGAGTCAACATGACGAGTCAGGACCGCAACCAGAGCCAACAAAACCAACAAGGCAACCAGCAGGGCCAGCAAGGCCAGCAGGGCCAACGGCAAGGTCAGCAAAGTCAGGACAGCCAGCGCCAGGGCCAGCAAGGTCAAGGGGGCCTGGGCAGCCAGTCGGGGCAGCAGTCCCAGTCGGGCCAGCGCAGCGGCCAGCAGGACCAGGCCAGCCAGGGCGGCATGCAGCAGCAGACCCAAGGCGGCATGAAGAGTGGGCAGCAGGATCAGTCCAGCCAGCGCCAGGGTCAGCAGGATCAATCCAGCCAGCGCGGGCAGCAGTCCGGCTCGCAACAGGACCGCTCCCAGCAACGTCGCGAAGAGTGACGGCGCACTGAGTCCGGCGCCAGCGCCGGACACCGTACAAACGGCCGCATGACGCGGCCGTTTTTCCTGGGTTCAAGGGCGCTTGAGCGCCGCCTCCCGGATCTGCGCCAGCGTGCTGCGGCTGGTGCTGACCTCGGCGTCCAGCTTCAGGTGCAGCAGCATCGGCGGCCCTTCGGACAAGGCTTCCAGGAACGCCGGCTCGAAGGCCTCCGTGGTTTCCACCCGCGCCGCGCGCCAGCCGTAGCTGCGCGCCAGGGCGGCGAAGTCGGGGTTGAACAGGTCGCTGCCGCTCACCCGCCCCGGGTAGTGGCGCTCCTGGTGCATGCGGATCGTGCCGTAGGTGCCGTTGTCCACCACGATGCTGACCAGCCGGCCCGCGCCACGGTTGGCGCCGTAGGCGATGGCCGTGGCCAGTTCCTGCCCCGTCATCAGGAAGTCGCCGTCGCCCGCGAGGTTGATCGCGGTGCGCTGCGGATACAGCAGTGCCGCCGCCACCGCCGCCGGCAAGCCATAGCCCATCGCGCCCGCCGTGGGCGCGAGCTGCGTGCGGCCGTGGTGCTGCAGGCCGCGATAGCGCAGGTAGCGGTGCAGCCAGCCGCTGTAGTTGCCCGCGCCGTTGGTATAGAGGCTGTCCGCCGGCGCCAGGCGCTCGATGGCCAGCACCACCTGCGCCATGTCCAGCGGTGCCACGGGCGGCGGCACCCGGTTGGCCTCGAAGTCGGTGCGCGCCGAGGCCGTCCAGTCCGCCCAGGGCAACTGCGGCGGCGCGGTGAGCGTCTCCAGCGCCTTGCCGGCCGCGGCCAGCGAGCACTGCAGCAGCAGGTCGGCGGCATAGACGCGGCCCAGTTCCTCGGCACCGGGGTGCAGGTGAATGAGCTTCTGCTTCGGCCGCGGCGGCTCGATCAGCGTGTAGCCGCCGGTGGTCATCTCACCCAGACGCACGCCCACGGCGACCAGCAAATCCGACTCGCGCACGCGCTGCGCCAGGCGCGGGTTGATGCCGATGCCCACGTCGCCCGCGTAGTTCGGATGCCGGTTGTCGAAGCAGTCCTGGAAGCGGAAGCCACAGCCCACCGGCAAGTTCCAGTTCTCGGCGAAGCGCTGAAGCGCCTGTGCCGATTCCGCCGTCCAGCCGCTGCCGCCGGCGATCACGAAGGGCCGCCGGGCCTGCAGCAGCAGCGAACGCAGCTCGCGCAGCGCCCCCGGCGCGGGCCAGGCCTGGGCCGGCTCCACGCGCGGCAGCAGCGGCGCGGCGGCCGGGCCGCTGAGCACGTCCTCCGGCAGCGCCAGCACCACCGGCCCGGGCCGCCCCTGCATGGCGACATGGAAGGCACGGGCCACGTACTCGGGCAGCCGCTTGGCGTCGTCCACCTCCGCCACCCACTTGGCCATGCCGAGGGTGCCGGGGCCGAAAACCTGCCGGAAATCCAGCTCCTGGAAGGCCTCGCGGTCGCGCTGGTGCCGCGCCACCTGGCCCACCAGCAGCAGCAGCGGCGTGCTGTCCTGGAACGCGGTGTGCACGCCGATGGCGGCGTTGGTGGCACCGGGGCCGCGCGTCACGAAGCACACGCCCGGCCGCCCGGTCAGCTTTCCCTGCGCCTCGGCCATGAAGGCCGCCCCGCCCTCGTGGCGGCAGGCGATGAAGCGAATCGCGTCGCGCCGCTCGTGGAAGCCGTCCAGCGCCGCCAGAAAACTCTCGCCCGGCACGCCGAAGACCGTATCCACGCCCTGCTCGATCAGGGCTTCAACGAGCAGGTGGCCGCCCGGGTGGGTGTTCTGGAGTGCTTCTTCGCCCGCGCCGCTCATGCGGCGGCTCCCGAGGCGGCGCGCCGCGGCATGACGCGCAAGCCCACCGCCGCCGCCGACACCACGCCGGCCAGCAGCGCCAGCGCCGCGCCCTGGAAGACGGCGCCGCTCATGTGGCGGTCCATCAGCCAGCCGAAGACCGGCGCGGCCAGCGTGAAGCCCAGGTCCAGTCCCGAATACACCGTGCCATACACGCGCCCGGTGGCGCCCGGCGGCGAAGCGCGCTTGATCAGCATGTCGCGCGAGGGCCCGGCCAGGCCGACACCCAGACCGGCCAGCGACACCACCACCAGCGCCGCCATCCCGGACACGGCACCCGTGCTCACCAGCAGCAGCAGCGCCGCGGAAACCACCAGGCAGACGGCGATGGTCTTCTCCAGCCGCTCGGTGCGCGCCACCAGGAAGCCACCGACCACCATCCCGGCCGCGCCGCAGAGCATGAAGCCCGTCACCACCAGCGAGGTCGTGGACACCGGCAGCCCCGTCATCTGGTGCAGCGCCGGGCTGGCGAAGCTCTGGATGGCACTGAGCGCGCAGGTGGAGAAGAAGAAGAAGGAGAAGCACAGCCACACCGAGGGCAGCTTCAGGAAGGCCAGCGGATGCTCTTCCTTCAGCGCCGCCGCGCCCGGCTTGGCGGCCGCCTTCTCATGGCCCCAGGCGCCCAGGCTGTCGTCGATCGCCTGGCGCTGCCACCACAGCAGCAGCATCACGGCCGCCACTACGGCCGCCGCGCCCACCTGGGCCCAGCGCCAGGAGCCGGTGAGCTCGGTCAGCCCCAGCAGGAACACCGGCGCCGCCGCCCAGCCCAGGTTGCCGCTGATGCCGTGCACCGAGAAGGCGTGGCCCAGCCGGGGCTGCGACACGCGCTTGTTGAGGATCGTGAAATCCACCGGGTGGAACGGCGCATTGCCCAGGCCCGCCAGCGCGGCCGCGATCAGCAGCCCGCCGTAGCCCTGCGCGCTGGCCGCGGTGAGCGCCGCCGCGATGAAGGAGCCCAGTGCCGCGAACAAGATCGGCCGCGCGCCCACGCGATCCACCAGGAAACCCGAGAGCGCCTGCCCGATGCCGGAGATGGCGAAGAACAGCGTTACCGCCAGGCCCAGCTCGGCGTAGCTCAGTCCGAAGTCGCGGATGAAGAAGGGAAACAGTGGCGGCAGCAGCAGGTGGCAGAAGTGGGAGCTGCCGTGCGCCAGGCCGACCAGCGTGATGGTTCGCACGTCGCTGTGGCGCCGAGACGGCGACAGCGCGTCCGCCTTGATTTCGGAGCGAGAAGCATTCATTTGGGCATGGTAGCGACCGTATACAACTCGCGCCGGCACGGCATCCCACCGCCTGGCGCCATCAGGCCCAATCCGTGGGCTACCATCGCCCCCGATTGCAATCCCCAACCCCTGGGCCGCGCCCGCGGCCGATCCCCCGTACATCCATGAGCCAGGTGCTTTTCGATTACACCCGCCAGGACGCCAGCGGTGAAAGCTGCGTTGCCCATGCCTGGGCCAAGGTGCCCGAGGCCTTGACGCCGGCGCAGCGCGACGAGCGCAAGGCGCGCGCGGCGGCACTGCTGAAGCAGCACGACGCCGTGCTGGTCGCGCATTACTACGTGGACGGCGACCTGCAGGACCTGGCGCTGGAGACCGGCGGCTTCGTGGCCGACTCGCTGGAGATGGCGCGCTTCGGCCGCGACCACGCCAGCCAGACGCTGGTGGTGGCCGGCGTTCGCTTCATGGGCGAGAGCGCCAAGATCCTCTCGCCGCACAAGCGCGTGCTGATGCCCGACCTGGACGCGACCTGCTCGCTGGACCTGGGCTGCCCCGCCGATGATTTCGCCCGCTTCTGCGATGCGCACCCAGACCGCAAGGTGGTGGTCTACGCCAACACCAGCGCCGCGGTGAAGGCGCGCGCGGACTGGATGGTCACGAGCTCTTGCGCGCTGGCCATCGTCGAGCACCTCAAGAGCCAGGGCGAGAAGATCCTGTGGGCGCCGGACCGGCACCTGGGCCGCTACATCCAGGAGCAGACCGGCGCGGACATGCTGATGTGGACCGGCGAGTGCATCGTGCACGACGAGTTCAAGGGCATCGAGCTGGAGCTGCTGAAGAAGGAGCATCCGGACGCGCTGGTGCTGGTGCACCCCGAGTCGCCCAAGAGCGTGGTGGCCCAGGCCGACGTGGTGGGCTCGACCTCGCAACTGTTGAAGGCCGTGGTGGAAGGCCCGCAGCAGACCTTCATCGTCGCCACCGACAACGGCATCCTGCACCGCATGCGCCAGCTGGCGCCGGGCAAGACGCTGCTGGAAGCACCCACCGCCGGCAACAGCGCCACCTGCAAGAGCTGCGCGCACTGCCCGTGGATGGCGATGAACGCGCTGCAGGGCGTGATCGACTGCCTGGAAAAGGGCGTGGGCGAGATCACCGTGCCGGAGCCCATCCGCACACAGGCGGCGGGCTGCATCGAGCGCATGCTGGACTTCGTGGTCAAGAACCCGCATGCGCTGGCGCAGCCGCAGCGGGGCTTCGTGAAGAACATCGGCGCGGCCTGACGCTCACGCGCCCTTCCCTTTAGAAAAACGCCCGGGGCGGCTTGGCTGGCCCGGGCGTTTTGCTTTTTGCGCTGGATGGCCTGAGCCGTCGGCGACCGGCACATACTCAGGCGAAACGAGTCAAGGAGCCGTCCCGATGATGAAGCGCTTCCTCGTCCGCACCCGCCGCCACCCTTCGGCGATATTGCTGATCGTGCAGTTGCTGGGCGTGTTGCTGGGCCCCTTCATCGAAAATACACCTCACAGCCACGCCATCTTCAACATATTCGGCATCTTCGTGCTGATCATGACGACCAACATGGTCCGGCGCACGCCGGGCTGGACCGGGGTCAGCATTTTGGTCGGTGCTCCGGTGGTGGTGCTTCTGATATTGCAGATGAGCGCGGACATGCCTTATCTGCTGGCCTGGTCCTCTGGGTTGGAGGCCATTTTCTATTTCTACGCCGCCGGCAGCCTCATCGCCTACATGATGGAGGACTACCGCACCACCACCGACGAACTGTATGCGGCCGCGGCCACCTTCACTCTTTTCGTCTGGGCCTTCACGCACTTGTTCGTGATGACGCAGGCGCTGCAGCCGAATGCCTTTTCCACCGACCCGTCTTCCGTGGCGAAGACATGGTCCGAATTGAACCACCTGAGTTTTGCGTTGCTCTCCAGCACCGGCATGGGCAACGTTGTGGCGGTATCGGCGCACGCCCGCGCCATTGCCAGCGTGGAAATGATGACGGGGCTGATGTACCTCGCCACCGTCGTAGCACGGCTGATCGGGTTCACGATGCAGCCGAGGAAATGAAACCATGCGCCGAGCCTTCAACTCGGAATACAGGCCGAAGAGAAAATGTCGTCATCCCGGCGAAAACCGGGATCCACGCCTGCGGCAACGCAGCCTCAACTCAGGCGGTGACTCTCTCGGTCCTCACCAGAGAAACCTGTTTTCCTTCAGGCAGTTGCCCACTCAGAATTTCCTTTCGGCTGCGTGCCTCGGCATGCCAGAGATAAATCACTCGGGGGGCGCCAGACCCAGCCTCTTTGGCTACTGCCTGCTGAAAAGCCTGCTCCGCGGCGTCGAGCTGGGTAAACACTGTTTTTCCAAGGCTCGCGCCCGAAGCGTCCTGCACCTCCAGTACATACCAATCCCGCAGCGGGCGCATCAACCAGGCGGCCAAGCCACCGACCACGAGAATGAGCAGCAGTTCCATACGGCCGTTCAAACCCGCGATTCACCCCGGCACCGGCACCAGGCCCATGGCCTTCAGCGCCTGTTCCAGGCTGATATTGCAAAAGCTCCCGTCCTGCCCGATCACGTCCAGAAACGGCACCTGGTTTTCAAGGCATTCCTTGCGCAAGGCCCGGCTATGCTCCACCCAGCGCGTGACGCGACTCAACAATTCGCTGTCGTCGATCTTGTTCGTGAAACAGTCATAAACCTTGCCGTAGGTTCGCAACTGTTCCACCCGGGCCTCGGGCACCGCACCCGGATAGCCCAGGAACAGCGCCCTGCAATTCGTGCCGAAACGCTTCACGTCCTGGGGCCGGATGAAATGCCCGTCGATGACGTAGCTCATACGGCCATTCTTGCCGAGTTGCAGCAGCAGTTTCTCCAGGAACGGAGCAAAACTGGCACATAACTCGTCCAGGCTTTTGCCGGGTGCGCCGATGGCAGTGTCGGGAAAGGACTCCCGCAAGGCCAGCACCAGGCTGTCACTGGGCAGGTAGGAAAATCCAAGGCTCTTGGCCATGGACTCGGCCAACGCCGTCTTGCCACTTCGCATGGCACCGCAGATGAGAATGTTCATGTCCGGGACATTCGGTTGATTGATGAGACTGCCATCAAGCCAAGCCTGCCATCATGGGCCAGCTTGCGGACAACGAAGCACATCCAGCGGCGGCCCGATGACACCATCAAGGATGATGGCCTCGAAAGTGAGGCAGTTTTCACGCTTCGCCATGGGTTCAGGGCCGCTTTCGCCAAGCTTCCACATCGCGCACGCGCTCAAGGAATTCCTCAGGACCGATGCGCGGAAGGTGCTCCTCGTGAGCATCTGAAAAATACGGTAGCTCCGACCAGATCGTGTCGTCGCCAATGACGAAAAATCGATGCTTGGCACGGGTCAGGGCCACGTTGAACAGATTGGGCTTGCCCGCCGCCCATGCCGCCGCGCCACGGGTTTGCTCATCACAGCCCAGCACCATCAGCACCAGGCTTTCTTCCTTGCCCTGGAAAGTATGGACGGTGCCCACCTGCGTCTTGCACCAACTGCGCAATGCAGATTTCGATGGACGCCGCGCGGGCCAATATCTTGGATCCTGTAATTGCCGCGTCAGCGCCTCCTTGACGCGGCGAAACGGTGAAATGACGTAGAGGGCGGGCAATTCGCCGATCCGCTCGTACAAGGCCGCCACCGCTTGGCAGACCAATTCGATCTGCTGCGGCACGACCTGCTTGTTGCTGGCCTTGCCGCCCATGCGGACCCAGGCGCTGGGCCCAAGGTCCAGGCTGTCCGAAGGCGGCTGGCGTGGAATAGGTTGAACAGGGTCGAAGTAAATCATCTTCCCCTGGTAGGCGATCGTGTTGGCAACGGTGAACATGGGGTCCACGCAACGCCGGTGCACGCGCAATGGGCTGCCAATCCATTGCGGCCTATCTCCGCCATCAATCCAGGCTCCCAAGGCATTGCCCGCGTCCGCGAGGTTTTGCACGGATACCCGGTGCGGTTCCACGCCGGCCCGTGCCGGCAGCCCGCATCCGCGCGCCAGGGCCTCGATGAGCTTGATCGGCACCGTGAATACCGGCTCGATCTGCAAGGGGTCGCCCACGATGACGGCATGTTTCGCACGCCACAGCGCGCCCACCGCCGCCTGGGGTACCGCCTGCCCCGCCTCGTCGATGAAAAGCCAGCCCAGGGAATGAGGTCCCAATTCCCGGAACTGGCGAGCGATGGAAGCAAAGGTGCTTGAAACGACCGGCACGATCATGAACAGGCTTTGCCAGATGGCCAGCGCATGCGCGGGACAGCGCAAACGCCTGCCCGACAGCAGCTGGCTGATGGCGACGAGATTGCCGCCAAAACCACCGCCGTTCTTCAGCACCTCGGCCAGCCACGCCTCATGCAGGCCCAGCGCCGCGACGAACAGTTCGGAGCGCAGCCGGTTCAAAATTTCATCGCGCCACAATCCCCGGATTTGCCAGCAGTCCTGCTCCAAATCTTCAGGTGACTCGGGACAAGCGGCCTGCGGAAAATCAACCGCCAAGTTTTTCCACTCGTCGTGCAGCGCTTGCCATTCCTGCTGCCTTGTCGCCAGTTCAGTTTGTACCTGGCGTTCGGCTGCGGTGGCTTTACTCAGCTGATCTTGTGCCGCCTGATGCCGCAACTCCGCAGCGCGCTGCCGTTCCAGCCATGCAAGCTGGTTTTTCCGGTTGGTATTCAAATCGGCCTGGCACTGCCGATGACGGGCACGCCGAAACCAGCGCACCCACCAGGGCGGTATGAGTTGTTCGATCAGCCGTGCTTCTTCGCGCAGCAGCGCAAGCTGTTTCTCGCATCCGGCCAGTTCGGCGCTGACGGTGCCAAGCTCCGCCTGTGCCGCCTCCAGCGCTGAGCGGGCTTGCGCCACGCTCGCCTGCACTGCCGCACAGAAATTCTCTTGCGTTTTCCCGCCCAGCCGGGTTTGCAGCGTGGCGTAGCGCTGCAGCAGGGCAACGCGCGCAGCTACCGCCGCCTCGGCTTTCAGAAATGCCCGGCGGGCCTCGGCAAACGTGGCTCCGCG
This sequence comes from uncultured Azohydromonas sp., assembly GCF_937926365.1. Lineage (GTDB taxonomy): Bacteria > Pseudomonadota > Gammaproteobacteria > Burkholderiales > Burkholderiaceae_C > Azohydromonas. Next base: position 34,514 of record NZ_CALAOH010000037.1, read on the forward strand.
ATAGCCCTTGCGCCAAGTCCAAAGCGACTGGTGGATTTTCGCGTCAAATCCTCTAGGCGGAATGTCGGCAGTACTGCCATCGGCGGTAAGCCTATAGGCAAAACTGCGTCGATTGCGGGCATTTCCCAGGGCGCAGGCCATCAGGCTCCAGGGGGCATCATCCAGCTTGAGCTTTGCATAATCGCCCCTGGCTTTGCGCGCCGCGATATTGTGAGCGACGGACTGCAAATACCCGATCCTGGCATGGCCCCGCGTGTCGCGCCAGGCGCTCCTGCCCAGAGCCTTGGCCTTGGGAATGTCGTGGGAGATATTTTCGACCGCGGCGTTGTTCGATGACGCGACCACCATCTCGAAGCCCGTCAGTTCCTCGCGCAAGGTCGAAACCCGGCAATCGCTTCCCTGGTTGAATTCAACCGGCACTGTGCCGTTGAAAGCATCGCGGGCGCTGCCAAACCCTGCCAATACCCGGGCGCGCCGCGTCACGAGCTCCGCAAAGACGTCGCGCAGCAGCGTGGTCTTGCCCGTACCCGGTGGTCCGTTGACGGAAAACAAGCTTCCCTCTTCGGCATTTTGCAGCAGGCTGTTGATGGCAAACTGCTGCATCAAGCTCATGCCCTGCGCCGGCTCATCGGGCCAATGGCCCTGGTTCATGAAGGTGGGTGCGAGCATGTGCTGAATATGCTTGCGGCCTTCCGGCTGGTAGAGGTCCAGCCGTTTTTCCGGCGGCAACGGGTTCAGATAGGCCTTGAGCGTGGGACAATATCCACCCTGTTCGACGGTGTTGATGGCGCGCGCAATATCGGTGGCGAAGAAGCTGTTGAGAATATCGACCTGGATGTCGTCCTCCCCCTCCGCCACCGTGTCGGCATCCTCTTCATCCGTTTCACTACCGGCTCCACCACGGCCATTGACCTCTGCCGCCCCTGCCGCCGTGGTAGAAAATCCATTTTGTTTCCTTGCCGACTTTTCCACACTGAGGGCGCGAACGACCACCAGCATCGCATTTCGCTGCGCGATGGCGCTGGCGCTGAATCCCGCCCAGTCTTCGAACATCGCCAGCAGGTCGAAGAGATCCTGGCCCGACAAGGGCGCGGGACCCGTTGCCGCAGGATCTTCGTCGGGCGAATCCAGATCCAGGTCCGGCCTGTTGTCAGGAATCTGGCGTGCGGCGCGAAACTGCTTCAATCCGGTCTTGAGCTCTTCGACACCCTGTTGAAATGCCTCGAAATCAAGCGCCGACCAGGTGCCGCCCTGAATCCGCCCCAGGGCCCAAGGTGCGGTGGATATGGAAACGTCGTCCAGAAAAGGCTCGCCCGAAAGCCCGACCCGGATTTTCGCAATGCATGTCGCGCCCTCCAGTTCCGCGCGCTCTTCCTCCTCGAATTTCTCCGCGGGCGCCAAGTCCTCGTTCACCACGGAGCGCGTGACCTGGGCAAGCACGCATTTGTCAAAAACGCCCAGGTACACGTCGAACCCGGTGAGCCTGCGGTCGGGCGGTGGAATAGGCCGCCACAAGGGCAGCCTGGAGCTTTGCAATTCGGCCAGCGACAAGCCGCGTACCGCCCAGTCGGCATCGTCGGCGTCCAGCACCTGCTGCTGCAGGTCGAAGGGGAGGAAGAATTCGACCTGGTGCCAGAAGCGCAGGATGCGCCCGCTATCATTTTCAGGGGGCTGGCCGCTTGAATTGGGCATTCTGTTGCTTCACTGCGCCGGGGCTGGTCAGCGCTCCGGTTCAGTCCCTCGTTGCACCGGATATTCCGCTTGGACCAGCCCGTGTCCCTGGCAGAGGTTCAATTCCGCCGATGATCCCCAATCAACACGGTCGGAAAACTCACCGGCAGCGAATATGGATAATCGCGCGAGAAATGCAGCCCCCTCGACTCATGCCGCTTCAACGCTGAGCGAACAATAAGTTCGGCGCATTCCACGAGGTTGCGCAACTCCAGCAGATCCCGCGTCACGCGGAAATGCGCGTAGTACTCGTCGATCTCCGAGCGCAGCAGGTGAATGCGGTGCAGCGCCCGCTCCAGCCGCTTATTCGTGCGCACGATGCCGACGTAATTCCACATCACCAGCCGCAATTCATCCCAGTTGTGGCTGATCACGACCTGCTCATCGGCGTTTTCCACCTGGCTTTCGTCCCAGGCCGGCAATTCGGGCAGGCTGTTCGGCGCCTCCTGCTGGATGCGCTCGGCACAGGTGCGGCCCACCACCACGCACTCCAGCAGCGAATTGCTCGCCAGGCGGTTGGCGCCGTGCAGCCCGGTGTAGCTCGTCTCGCCCACGGCGTAGAGGCCGGGAATGTCGGCGCGGCCATCCAAATCCGTCACCACGCCGCCACAGGTGTAGTGCGCCGCGGGCACCACGGGAATCGGCTGCGTCGTGATGTCGATGCCCAGCGTCAGCAGCCGGGCGTAAATGGTCGGGAAATGCTCCTTCAGGAAATCCGCGCCCAGGTGCGTGGCGTCCAGCCACACATGATCCAGGCCGTGCTTCTTCATCTCGAAGTCGATGGCACGCGCCACCACGTCGCGCGGTGCCAACTCCAGCCGCGCGTCGTGCGCCGCCATGAAGCGCGTGCCGTCGGGCAGTTTCAAATGCCCCCCCTCTCCGCGCAGCGCCTCCGTGATCAGGAAGGCGCGGTCCTGCGGGTGGTACAGGCAGGTGGGATGGAACTGGATGAACTCCATGTTCCCCACCCGGCACCCGGCGCGCCACGCCATGGCGATGCCGTCGCCGGTGGCGGTCTCGGGGTTGCTGGTGTAGCGGTACACCTTGCCCACGCCGCCCGTGGCCAGCACCACCGCCGAGGCCGCCAGCGTCTCCACGTGCTGGCTCTCGATGTCCAGCGCATAGACGCCGTAGCAGCGCGTGGGCTCGTCGCGCTTGAGGTGGCGCGAGGTGATCAGGTCCAGCGCCATCCAGCGCTCGCGCACGGTGATGTTCGGGTGCTGGCGGATGCGCGCCAGCAGCGCGTCGTGGATCGCCTGCCCCGTGGCGTCGGCCGCGTGCGCGATGCGCCGCACCGCGTGTCCGCCCTCGCGCGTGAGGTGCAGTCCCAGCGGCCCTTTCGGGTCGGGCGAGAAGGGCACACCCTGCTGCACGAGCCATTCGACGGCACGGGCGCTGTTCTCGGCGATGAAGCGCGCGGTGTGCTCGTCCACCAGCCCGGCGCCGGCCTCCTGCGTGTCGTGCACGTGGCTCTCGATGCTGTCGTCCTTGCCCAGCACCCCGACGATCCCGCCCTGTGCCCAGGCCGTGGCGGCCTCGTGGATGTCACGTTTGGCCAGCACCACCACCGGGCGCTCCTCGGCCAGGTGCAGCGCCACGGCCAGGCCGGCCAGCCCGGCCCCCACGATGACGACGGGAGCGGCCTGGGCATCGAAAGTGGTGTTCATCACGCAGTGCGGGTATTGCAAAGAGGGTCGATTCTACGAAGCGCCCCATGCGCACCCGTTAGCACAAGCCACAGCCATCGTCCCGTGCGGATGCAACGCAAGCTCAAGGCAAACAAAAAGGGCCGGTCACCCGGCCCTTCCATCGGCTTCAGTGAGGCTCAGTGCACCGTCCGCCCGAAGCTGAACTCGCCGCTCTCGGACACGTCCACCGGAACCACGTCCTTCGGGCCGAAGCGGCCCTCCAGGATCAGCTTGGCCACCGGGTTCTCGATGCGCTGCTGGATCGCGCGCTTGAGCGGGCGCGCGCCGAACACCGGGTCGAAGCCCGCCTTCGCCACCTCCGCCAGCGCCGCCGGCGAGATGTCCAGCTTCATGTCCATCTTCTCCAGCCGCTGCTCCAGCGCGCGCAGCTGGATCTTGGCGATGGATTCGATGTGTGCCTGATCCAGCGCATGGAACACCACCGTCTCGTCGATGCGGTTCAGGAATTCGGGCCGGAAGTGCGTCTTGACCTCCGACCACACCGCCTCGCGGATCAGCGCCGGGTCCTGCCCCGCCATCTGCATGATCAGGTGCGAGCCCAGGTTGCTGGTCATCACGATCACGGCGTTCTTGAAGTCCACCGTGCGGCCCTGGCCGTCGGTCAGCCGCCCATCGTCCAGCACCTGCAGCAGCACGTTGAACACGTCCGGGTGCGCCTTCTCCACCTCGTCGAGCAGGATCACCGAGTAAGGCTTGCGCCGCACGGCCTCCGTCAGGTAGCCGCCCTCGTCATAGCCCACGTAGCCCGGCGGCGCGCCGATGAGGCGGCTCACCGAGTGCTTCTCCATGAACTCGCTCATGTCGATGCGCACCATGTGGTCCGGGCTGTCGAACAGGAACGTCGCCAACGCCTTGCACAGCTCGGTCTTGCCCACGCCCGTGGGGCCCAGGAACAGGAACGAGCCCAGCGGCCGGTTCGGGTCCGACAGGCCCGCGCGCGAGCGCCGGATGGCGTCCGCCACGGCGCGGATGGCCTCGTCCTGCCCCACCACGCGCTCGTGCAGCTTCGCTTCCATCTGCAGCAGCTTGTCGCGCTCGCCCTGCATCAGCTTGGACACCGGTATGCCCGTGGCGCGCGACACCACGTCGGCGATCTCCTCGGCGCCCACCATGGTGCGCAGCAGCGTCGGCCGGTTGCTCGCGGCCTTGCCGGACTCCTTGGCCTGTGCCTCCTTGAGCTTCTTCTCCAGCTCGGGGAGCTTGCCGTACTGCAGCTCGGCCACCTTGTTGAAGTCGCCCTTGCGCTTGAGCTCCTCGATCTGGAAGCGAATCTTGTCGATCTCCTCCTTGAGCGCCGCCGAGCCCTGGGCCGTGGCCTTCTCGCTCTTCCACACCTCCTCCAGGTCGGCGTACTCGCGCTCCAGGCGCGAGATCTCGTCCTCGATCAGCCCCAGCCGGCGCTGCGAGGCCTCGTCCTTCTCCTTCTTGACCGCCTCGCGCTCGATCTTGAGCTGGATGAGCCGGCGGTCCAGCCGGTCCATGGCCTCGGGCTTGGAGTCGATCTCGATCTTGATCTTGGCCGCGGCCTCGTCGATCAGGTCGATGGCCTTGTCGGGCAGGAAGCGGTCGGTGATGT
>NZ_CALAOH010000038.1 GCF_937926365.1 uncultured Azohydromonas sp.
ATGAACATGTTGCCGAAGGGATCGTAGACCTGCTGCCAGACCATGGCTTGTCTCCTCCAGGAGCTCGGATACGTTGTGAATGCATTGCGAGCCCTGGAGGGCCCGACACCGGCCGGCATGAGAGGACGCTAGGCGCGTCCCGATGTTTTGGCCGGCGCGGATGGTCGTGGCCTGGTCAACCGCTGACAAACGAAAGTTTTTAAGGGGGGCGGCAAATTGTTTTCATCGGGGGTAAACCCTGGCATCGCCCCTCGTGCCTTTGGCAGTCCCCTCGATCTGCCCGAAGGCGATGCCCGCCCCGCGGCCGGGGTGCCGGCGCAGGAGGGTATCCCGCGCAACGGGCATGTGTTGCAGTGCCCCGGCACGCTACGGGGCCGCGGTGTCGGCGGGTTCGGACCTCAATGCCCGCCCAGCCAGACGAACTTGAACAGGAACACCCCGGCGATCAGCCAGCTCATGAAGTGCACCTGCTTCGCCTGCCCCGTGAACAGCTTCAGCGCCGCGTAGGTGATGAAGCCGAAGGCCAGGCCGTTGGCGATGGAGTAGGTGAAGGGCATGGCCAGCGCCGTGACGGCCGCCGGGATGATCTCGGTGCTGTCGTCCCAGTCCAGCTCGGTGAGCTCGCGCAGCATCAGGCAGGCGACGTAGAACAGCGCCGGCGCCGTGGCGTAGGCCGGCACCGCGCCGGCCAGCGGCGCGATGAACAGGCAGGCCAGGAACAGCGCCGCCACCGTCACCGCCGTCAGCCCCGTGCGGCCGCCGGCCTGCACGCCGGTGGCGCTCTCGACGTAGGCCGTGGTGCTGGAAGTGCCCAGCAGCGAGCCCGCGAAGATCGCGCCGCTGTCGGCCAGCAGCGCCTTGTTCATGCGCTCCATCTTTCCCGCCTGCAGCAGCCCGGCGCGGCGCGCCACGCCCATGAGCGTGCCGGTGGCGTCGAACAGCTCGACCAGGAAGAACACCAGCACCACGTTGAGCACGCCCGCGGCCAGCGCGCCGGAGATGTCCAGTTGCAGGAAGGTCGGCGCGATCGAGGGCGGCGCGGAGAACACGCCCTTGAACTGGTTGCCGCCTACAACGAAGGACAGCAGCGTCACGGCCACGATGCCGATCAGGATCGCGCCGCGCACCTTGAAGCGGTCCAGCACCACGATCACCAGGAAGCCCAGCACCGCCAGCAGCACCGGCGTCTTGTGCACGTCGCCCAGCGTCACGAAGGTCGCCGGCGAGGCGGCCACGATGCCCGCGCTCTTGAGCGCGATCAGCGCCAGGAACATGCCGATGCCCACCGTGATGGCGATGCGAAGCGTGTGCGGTATGCCGCGGATGATCAGCTCGCGCAGCCGCAGCAGCGTCACCGCCAGGAACAGGCAGCCGGAGATGAACACCGCGCCCAGCGCGACGCGCCAGTCGTAGCCCATGCCCTGCACCACCACGTAGGCGAAGTAGGCGTTGAGCCCCATGCCTGGCGCCAGCGCGATGGGGTAGTTGGCGAACAGGCCCATCACCAGCGTGCCCAGCGCCGCGATCAGGCAGGTGGCGACGAACACCGCCTCGCGCGGCATGCCGGCGTCGCCCAGGATGGCCGGGTTGACGAAGACGATGTAGGCCATCGTCAGGAAAGTGGTGAGCCCGGCAACGAGCTCGGTGCGCACGCTGGTGCCGTGCTCGCGCAGGCGGAACAGCCGTTCCACCAGCGAGCGGTTCACGCCGACGGCGCTCATGTCGGGCTCGGTGTTGCCGGGTGCGGATGCAACGGGCGCGGCAAGGCGCCCACCGGGCAAGGTGGAATCGGGCAAGGCCATGGGGTGTCTCCTTTGGTGGATGAAAGAGCGCTCTGCGGCGCTTGATTGCTGGGGTGATTCATGCCATGCGCGGCACGTGCGCCGGTCTTCAGCCGCGCGCCCAGCGCTCGGTGCCCGCCACCCAGGCCGACACCAGGTTGCGTTCGTCGCCCAGCGTCATCCAGGCGAACACGCGCTCGTGCAGGTTGCGCGCCAGGCGGTCGCGGTGCTGCGCCAGCGGGCCGTGGGCCCAGTCCCACACCGTGATGTCCGCGGTGGCGCCCTGCTCCAGCGAGCCGATCTCCGAATCCAGCCGCAGCGCGCGCGCCGCGCCCAGCGTGGCGGCGTACAGCGCCTTCCAGGCCGTGAGCTTCACGCCCTGCAGCGCCTGCACCTTGTAGGCCTCGGCCAGGGTGCGCACCATCGACAGCGTCGTGCCCGCGCCCACGTCGGTGGCCAGCGACACGGCCACGCCCGCGTCCTGCAGCTTGGCCCAGTCCAGCAGCCCGCTGCCCAGGAAGAGATTGGAGGTCGGACAGTGCGCGACGTGCGCGCCGGTGTCGGCCAGCAGGCGCCGGTCCGCGTCGTCCAGCCAGATGCCGTGCGCCAGCACCGAGCGCTCGTTGAGCAGGCCGTGCCCGGCATACACGTCCAGGTAGCTGCGTGCCTCGGGGAAGATCTCCGCCACCCAGCGCACCTCGTCCATGTTCTCGGCCACGTGCGTGTGCATGTAGGTGCCGGGATAGCGCGCCAGCAGCTTGCCGGCCATGTCCAGCTGCGCGGGCGTGCTGGTGGGCGCGAAGCGCGGCGTGAGCGCGTAGGCCGCCCGGCCCTTGCCGTGCCAGCGCTCGATCAGCTCGATGCAGTCGGCCTCGGCGCCTTCCACGTCGTCGCTGAGGTAATCGGGCACGAAGCGGTTCATCAGCACCTTGCCGGTGACCAGCCGCATGCCGTGTCCCGCGGCGGCCTCGAACAGCGCATCGACCGAGACCTTGTGCACGGTCGGAAACACCACCGCCGACGTGGTGCCGTGCGCCAGCAGCAGGCCCAGGAAGCGGTTGGCGCCCTCGCGCGCGGCGGCGGCCTCCTCGAAGCGGCGTTCGGCCGGGAACACGTAGCGCTCCAGCCAGGGCAGCAGCGCCTCGCCGTGGCTGGCGATCACGTCGAGCTGCGGGCAGTGCACGTGCGTGTCGATGAAGCCCGGCAGCAGCAGCCGGCCGGAGAAGTCGCGCTGGTCCCAGTCCTCGCCCGGCTGCTCGTGGGTGCGGCCCGCGATGCGGCCGTCCTCGATGAGCAGCCAGCAGTCGGGATCGAAGCGCACGGCGGGCGCGTCCACGGTGCTCAGGCCGGGGTCGCCGGTGAAGTCGAGCAAATCGGCGCGCAGGGCGAGGCGGCGGGTCATGCGGGAGTCTCCTGGGAGCTTGGGTCGTCTTGGGCGGGCGCGCGGCGCCGCGGGGATTCGGCCTCGGCGACGAGGTTGCGCACCACGTCGCGCACCTGCTCGCGCAGCCAGCGCGCCGCGGGCGAGGCATGGGTGGCGTCGTGCCAGAGCTGGTAGTAGCTCAGCGGCGGGAAGGCCACCGGGCACTTCACGGCACGCACCGGCAAGCGCTGTGCGTAGCGGCTGCAGAACAGCCGCCCGGTGGTGAGCACCAGGTGCGAGCGAGCCACCATCAGCGGCGCCAGGCCGAAGTACGGGCTGCGCACGGCAATGCGGCGCGACAGGCCCTGTTGGGCCAGGAATTCGTCGATCACGCCCTGCGCGCCCGGGTGCAGCGGCGTGGGCGCCAGGTGCTCCGCGGCCAGGTAGCGCTCGGCCGTCCAGGTGCGCGGGTTGCGCACCGCCGGGTGGTCCTGCGCCACTAGGCACACCACCTCGTCGCTGAACAGGCGCGCCAGGTGCAGCTCGCCCGGGGGCTGCAGCCAGTTGCCGATCACCAGCTCCACCTCGCCGCGCGCCAGGGCGCGGCGGTAGTCGTAGTCGGCGGACAGGGCGTGGATCTCCAGCTCGATGCCGGGCGCCACCGTCTTGAGCCGCTCCACCAGCCCGGGCAGGAACAGCGGGTCCAGGTAGTCGCTCGCGGCGATGCGGAAGGCCTGCTTCGCCGTGGCCGGCTCGAAGGCGCGGGCGCTGCCGCCGCCGAAGATCGTGGCCGCGTGGCGCAGCAGCTCGCCGGCGGGCTCCAGCAGCTCCAGCGCCAGCGGCGTGGGCGCCATGCCGCTGCCCGCGCGCACCAGCAGCGGATCGCCCACCAGATGGCGCAGCCGCCGCAGCTGGGCGCTGACGGCGGGTTGCGTGCTGCCCAGCTTGAGGGCGGCGCGCGAGACGCTGCGTTCGCTGATCACGGTGTGGAGGACCTTCACGAGTTGGAGCTCGATCTTGTCCAAAGCGGAGGGCTGCGCCATACGTCCACCGGCATAGTGAGGATGCGAGCCATCGTATACACCGCGGTTCACGAGCGTGTACCTTTGCCGGCATGAACACGCCCCGCCCCATCCGCTTTTTCCACCGCGGCCGCATCGTCTCGGTGCTGTCCGCCCCGACGCGCAGCGTGCTGCAGTGGCTGCGCGAAGACGAAGGCTGCACCGGCACCAAGGAAGGCTGCAACGAAGGCGACTGCGGCGCCTGCACCGTCGTCGTGGCCGAGCTGGCCGATGGCCCCGGCCCGGACGTGGTGCAGGGCCTGCGGCTGCGCAGCGTCAACGCCTGCATCCGCTTCCTGCCCACGCTGGACGGCAAGGCCCTGCTGACGGTGGAGGATCTCAAGCCCATCGCCGGCGGCCAGCTTCACCCGGTGCAGCAGGCGCTGGTGGACTGCCACGGCTCGCAATGCGGCTTCTGCACCCCCGGCTTCGCCATGTCGCTCACGGCCTGCTACGAGCGCCATTGCGAATCCGGCACACGGCCCACGCGCCAGGAGCTGGCCGACGAGCTCGCCGGCAACCTGTGCCGCTGCACCGGCTACCGGCCCATCCTCGACGCCGGCCAGAAGATGTTTGACTACTCAACCGCCCGCCTGGACGCCGCGCCCATCGTGCAGGCGCTCCAGAGCCTGCGGGAAGAGCCCGCGCTGTCCCTGCCCGGCTTCGAGGCGCCGCGCACGCTGGACGAGCTGGCCGCGCTGCGCGAGGCCCAGCCGCAGGCCACGCTGCTGGCCGGCGCCACGGACATCGGCCTCTGGAACAACAAGTTATTTAGGCCGCTGCCGCAGCTGCTGTACGTGGGCGAGGTGCAGGAGCTGCAGCGCATCGAGGAAGACGGCGAGGTGCTGCGCATCGGCGCCGGTGCCTCGCTGGAGGACGCCTGGAGCGCGCTGGCGCGGCGCGTGCCGGAGCTGCGCGAGGTGTGGCTGCGCTTCGCCTCGCCGCCGGTGCGCCATGCCGGCACGCTGGGCGGCAACGTCGCCAACGGCTCGCCCATCGGCGACGGCGCGCCGGTGCTGATGGCGCTGGGCGCCACGCTGGTGCTGCGCCGCGGCGCCCGCGTGCGCCGGCTGCCGCTGCAGGATTTCTACGTGGACTACATGAAGAACCGCCTGGAGCCGGGCGAGTTCCTGCAGGCCCTCGAGGTGCCGCCCCTGGCGCCCGAGGCCACGGTGCGGGTGTGGAAGATCTCCAAGCGCTACGACAGCGACATCTCGGCCGTCTGCGGCGCCTTCCTGCTGGCGCTGGACGGCAACCGCGTCAAGGAGGCGCGATTCGTCTTCGGCGGCATGGCCGCCACCGTCAAGCGCGCCGCGCAGGCCGAGGCCGCCGTGACGGGCCAACCCTGGACCACGGCCACCGTCAACGCCGCCATGGCGGCGCTGTCGAAGGACTTCACGCCCCTCACCGACCAGCGCGCCAGCGCCGATTACCGGCTGCGCGTGGCGCGCAACCTGCTGCTCAAACTCTGGCTGCAGACGCGCGTGGACGCGCCGCCCCTGGCCGTGGAGGCCGGCAGCGTGTGGCAGGCGGCCTGACGCAGGAGGACATCACCATGAACCGAGCCGTCGAAAGCTTCCTGAACACCGATCCCGCCGCCCGGGCGCACAGCGGCGCCCGCGTGGGCGTGCCGCGCCCGCACGAGTCCGCGCACCTGCACGTGGCCGGCGCCGCGCCCTACGTGGACGACATCCCCGAGGTCGCCGGCACGCTGCACGCCGCGCTGGGCCTCTCGCCCGTGGCGCACGGCAAGCTGCGCGGCATCGACCTGGACAAGTTGCGCGCACAACCCGGCGTGGTGGCGGTGCTCACCGCAGCGGACATCCCGGGCAGCAACGACTGCGGGGCCATCGTGCACGACGAGCCGATCCTGGCCGTGGGCGAGGTGCAGTTCCTGGGGCAGCCGGTGTTCGCCGTCATCGCCACCGAGCGCGAGCTGGCGCGCCGCGCCGCGGCGCTGGCCAAGCAGGTGCTGGACATCGAGCCGCTGCCGCCCGTGCTCAGCGCGCGCGAGGCGCATGCGAAGGGCCAGTACGTGGTGCCGCCCGCGCACCTGGTGCGCGGCGACGCGCGCGCCGCCATCGCCGCCGCGCCGCACCGCCTGCAGGACCGTTTCGTCCTCGGCGGCCAGGAGCAGTTCTACCTGGAGGGGCAGATCAGCTACGCCGTGCCGCAGGAGGACGGTTGCCTGAAGGTGCACTGCTCCACCCAGCACCCCAGCGAGATGCAGCACGTGGTGGCGCACATGCTGGGCAAGCAGAAGCACCACGTGCAGGTCGAGTGCCGGCGCATGGGCGGCGGCTTCGGCGGCAAGGAGTCGCAATCGGCCATCTTCGCCAGCATCGCCAGCCTGGCGGCGTTCAAGCTCGGCCGGCCCGTGAAGCTGCGCCCGGACCGCGACGACGACTTCATGATCACCGGCCGGCGCCACGCCTTTGAATTCGACGTGGACGTGGGCTTCGACGACGAGGGCCGGCTGCTGGGCGTGGAAGTGGAGATGCTGACCAACGCCGGCTGGAGCGCGGACCTCTCCGCCGCCGTGATGGGCCGGGCGCTGTGCCACTTCGACAACGCCTACTGGCTGCCCGACGTGGCCATGCACGGCTACTGCGCGCGCACCAACACGCAGAGCAACACGGCCTTCCGCGGCTTCGGCGGCCCGCAGGGCGCCTTCGCCATCGAGCACGTCATCGACACCGTCGCGCGCCGCCTGGGCCGCGACCCGCTGGAGGTGCGCCGCGCCAACTTCTACGGCGTGGGCGAGCGCGACGTGACGCCCTACGAGCAGAAGGTCGAAGGCAACGTGATCGAGCCGCTGGTGGCGGACCTGGAAGCCTCGTCGGGCTACCAGGCGCGCCGGGCCGAGATCGCGGCCTGGAACGCCAGCAGCCCGGTGCTCAAGCGCGGCATCGCGCTCACGCCGGTGAAGTTCGGCATCAGCTTCAACGTGCAGCACCTGAACCAGGCCGGCGCGCTGGTGCACCTCTACACCGACGGCTCCGCGCTGGTGAACCACGGCGGCACGGAGATGGGCCAGGGGCTCAACACCAAGGTGGCGCAGGTGGTGGCGCACGAGCTGGGCCTGAGTTTTGATCGCATCCGCGTCACGGCCACCGACACCTTCAAGGTGGTGAACACCTCGGCCACGGCCGCGTCCACCGGCAGCGACCTCAACGGCAAGGCGGCGCAGGACGCGGCGCGGCAGATCCGCGAGCGCCTGGCGGCCTTCGCGGCGCAGAAGCACGGCGGCGCCCCGGAGGGCGTGCGCTTCGTCCACGACAACGTGGAGGTCAACGGCCGGCGCCTGCCCATCGAGGAACTGCTGGTGGAGGCGTACCTGGCGCGCGTGCAGCTCTGGAGCGACGGCTTCTACGCCACGCCGGGCCTGCACTGGGACTCGCAGCGGATGAAGGGCCGGCCCTTCTACTACTTCGCCTACGGCGCGGCGGTGTCGGAGGTGGTGGTGGACACGCTCACCGGCGAGACGAAGCTGCTGCGCGGGGACCTGCTGCACGACGTGGGCAAGTCGCTGAACCCGGCCCTGGACCTGGGCCAGGTGGAGGGCGCCTACATCCAGGGCATGGGCTGGCTGACGATGGAGGAGCTGGTCTGGCACCCCAAGACCGGCGCCCTGCTCACCCACGCGCCCAGCACCTACAAGATCCCCACGGCCAACGACGCGCCGGCGGTGTTCAACGCGCGGCTGTTCGACAACACCAACGTGGCCGACAGCATCCACCGCAGCAAGGCGGTGGGCGAGCCGCCGCTGCTGCTGGGCTTCAGCGTGTGGCACGCGATCCGCGACGCGGTGTCCTCCATCGGCGGCCACCGCTTCGACCCGCCGCTGCGCGCCCCGGCCACGGCGGAAGCCGTGCTGGACGCGGTGGAAGCCGTGCAGGCCGCGGCGGCGCAGGCGTCCGCCCCGGCCGAGGATGCCGCTGAAACCGTGGAGGCGAAGTGAGCACCGCCGCGCTGCAGGCCACGGCGCGCGAGTGGCTCGCGCGCGGCGAGCGCGCGATCGAGGTGCGCGTGGCGCAGGCGCGCGGCTCCGCGCCGCGCGAGGCGGGCACGCGCATGCTGGTGAGCGCGCGCGAGGCGGCCGGCACCGTGGGCGGCGGGCACCTGGAGCTGCAGGCCATCGAGCTGGCGCGCGGCATGCTCGCGGCTGGCGAGACACAACCAAGGGAAAAGCACTACCCACTGGGCCCGGCGCTGGGCCAGTGCTGCGGCGGCGCGGTGACGCTGGCCTTCGAGCCGCTGACGCCCGCCGTGCTGGCGAACTGGCCGGCGCCGCAGCCGCGTTTCACCTTGCAGCTCTACGGGGCCGGCCACGTGGGGCGAGCGATCGTCAAGCTGCTCTCGGGCATCGACTGCAAGGTGCAGTGGATCGACGAGCGCGAGGACGAATTCCCCGCCGGCCCGCTGCCGCCGCACGTCGAGAAGGTGTGCGTGGACGCGGTGGAAGGCGAGGTGGACGTGGCCGAGCCCGGCGCCTTCTACCTGGTGCTCACGCACAACCACGACCTGGACCTGCGCATCACCGAGGCGGTGCTGCGGCGCGGGGATTTCGGTTTCCTGGGGCTGATCGGGTCGCAGACGAAGAAAGCGCGGTTTCTCCACCGCTTCGAAGCGCGGGGGATTTCGCCGGAAACCCTTTCCCGGATGACTTGTCCGATCGGGATTCCGGGGATCGAGGGGAAGGAGCCGGAGGTGATTGCGGTGTCGGTGGTGGCGCAGTTGCTGCAGGTGGGGTCGGCACGGGCCTGAGCCATGCCCGAACGCGATCTGGACATCCTGCTGCGCCACATGGCGCCGCACCTGCACCCGCAGACCTACGTCTACTGCTGCGTGGCCGACGGGCACGTGCCGCCCGGCCTGGAGCCCATCTGCACCTTCCGCGAGGACGAGGGCCTGACGCTCATCGTCGAGAAGGAGCATGCCGAGCACGCCGGCTTGCCCTCCACCTTCGAGTCGCGCCGCATCACGCTGACGGTGAATTCGGCGCTGGAGGCCGTGGGCTTCCTGGCCGCCGTCTCGGCCCGGCTGGGGCGGCCGGCATCTCCTGCAACGCCGTGGCCGGCTACCACCATGACCACCTGTTCGTGCCTGCGGCACGCGCCGAGGAGGCGCTGGCGGTGCTGGCCGCGCCGGCTGCCAGCTCTTGAGCTCGACCGGGAGTCAACCCGCCCAATCCACCCCCTGCCCCGCCTTCCAAGCCAAAAACTCCCCCGGCCGCAATCCATACCGCGCCAGCACCCCTTCGTGCAGCCGCCGCAGCTCCTCCACGATCAGCGCCCGCACCGCGTCGCGCTCGCCTTCCGGCACCGCCACCGCCACGCGCGTCGAGATCAGCGACAGCGCATCCGCCTCCGGCTGCGTCACCACCTCCCGCACCGTGCGCTTGATCAGCTCGCGCCACGCCAGCCGCAGCGGATCGGGCTGCGCCAGGTCCTGCCGGATCGCCAGGTATTCCTGCGTGGAGCGCTCGTAGGCCCAGACGTAGAGATCGCGCAGCAGTTCCACCCGGCCCATCTCGTACACGCCCAGGACAGCGCGGCTGTAGGCCTGCTCCGGCACGCCCAGGAAGGTCAGCGGGCACAGGTTGGCCCGGAACAGCGGCAGGTTGGCCGCCAGCCGTGACGTGCGCTTGTTCAGGTCGGCGAAGGCCTGCAGGTAGGGCAGCTGCACCATGGCGAAGAAGGACTGCTCGAACGGGTCGGCGATGCGCTGCGCCTTGTCCAGCAGCAGGTCCAGCGCCTCCTCGATCTGCTGCGGCACCGACAGCGGCCGGTACACGCTCTGGCTGATGTCCACCGCATGCCGGCGGATGCGGCCCTCGTCGGCCGGGTTGGGCAGCAGGTTCTCCGACAGCGCGCTGTGCAGGTTCATCAGCGTGTAGCGGTTGAAGCCCGCGCTGCCAATGTCCTCTACCAGCAGCTCGATGGCGCTCTTGTGGTTGAGGATCATCTGCGTCTCGATCGCGGCCTTGCCCTGCGCCACGCGGCCGTGCTCGATCAGCTCCCGCGTGTCCAGCCGGGAGTAGGTGTTGCCCTCCAGGTGGCTGGAAGCCCAGGACAGGTCGATCAGCAGCCGGCCCAGGATCGCGCGGCTGTAGGTGCCGGCCGGCGCCTCGGCCTGCGCGGTGCGGCCCATCGCGTGCAACTGCCGCCGCAACGGTTCCGGCAGGTAGAAGCTGCGGTTGGGCTCGTAGTCCTCCAGGAACTCGCGCTGCCAGCCCACGGGCTTGCGCCGCTCCAGCGGCAACTCGACGTAGGCCAGGATGTCGCGGCTGTCGGGCGAAACCGGGATGCCCTGGGGGAAGACGTCCGAAGCCGCCGGCGGCGTCGGCGCCTCGGCCCCGAAATAGCGGCGCCCGCGGGCTTGGCCTTCGGCCCGGATGCGGCCCGCCTCCAGCAGTTGCCTGATCCAGCGCTGCGCCGTGCGCTGCGCCACGCCCGGATGCCGGGCCAGCAGCTCGGCCAGCGTCAGCCCTTTGGGAGCGGACTGGATGGACTTCAGCAGCGCGGCGGCCGGGCCGCCATCCGGCATGGTTTCAGGAGGCATGGCGCGATTCTGGCGCCATTGCTGGCGCGATTACCCCGAATCGCGCCATCCAAGTGGCGCCGTTCTGGCGCGATTTGCGTAAACCGCGCCACTGCCGCGCGTTGGGCGATCAGTCGCCCACGATGTGGCGTTCCTTGATGATGGCCGCGAAGCGCTTGGAATCCTCCGCCGCCGTGGCGCCGAACTGCGCCGGCGTCATGGGCGCGGGAATGCCGCCGAGCTGCGCGATGCGCTCCTTGAAGGCCGGGGTGGCGATGATCTTGTTCACCTCGGTGTTGAGCCGGTTCACCACCTCCGCCGGCGTGCCCGCGGGGGCGTAGATCCCGAAGTAGCTGTCGGCGTTGAAGCCCTTGAGACCGGCCTCGTCCAGCGTGGGCACGTCCGGGAACAGCGGCGAGCGCTTGGGGCTGCCCACCGCCAGCACCCGCACCTTGCCGGCCTTGACGTGCGGAATCGCCACGCCCGGGTCGAACAGGAAGTCCACCTGCCCGCCCAGCAGGTCCGTGAGCGCCGGGGCCGCGCCGCGGTAGGGCACATGGGTGGCATCGACGCCGGCCTGGCTCTTCATCATCTCGGTGGCCAGGTGCGGCGAGCTGCCGTTGCCCGGCGTGCCGTAGCTGCGCTTGCCCGGGTTGGCCTTGAGGTCGGCGATAAAACCCTTGAAGTCCTTGATCGGGCTGTCCTGGCGCACCACCAGGAACACCAGCACCCGCGCCGCGGCGGCCACGGGCGTGAGGTCCTTGGCCGGGTCGAAGCTCATCTTCGGGTAGATGTGCGGGTTCACCGACACCATGCCGCCGGAGCTCATGAGGATGGTGTAGCCGTCGGGCGGGCTCTTGGCGACGGCGTCGCCGCCCAGGTTGCCGCCGGAGCCGCCGCGGTTCTCCACCACCACCGGCTGGCCCAGCGCCTCCTGCAGCGGCTGCGCGATGGCGCGCCCGATCTGGTCCGCCGCGCCGCCGGGCGGGAAGTTCACGACCATCTTCACGGGCTTGGTCGGCCACTGCGGGCCTTGGGCCCAGGCGGCGGTGGTGAGGGCGCAGGCGGCGGCGAGGGCCAGGGCGCGGAGGCGCTTGGTCATGGGTGTCTCCTTGGAGTTGTCGAAGGCCCAGGCCCGATGGGACCCAGACCCTGCTTGTCGTTCAGAACGGGTAGTGCCTCGCCCCCGTCTGCACCGTGATCCAGCGCAGCTCGGTGAACTCGTCGATGCCGGCCTTGCCGCCGAAGCGGCCCCAGCCGCTGCCCTTGACGCCGCCGAAGGGCATCTGCGCCTCGTCGTGCACCGTGGGGCCGTTGACGTGGCAGATGCCGCTCTCGATGCGCTGCGCCACCTGCATCGCCCGCGCGATGTCGCGGCCGAACACCGCCGCCGACAGGCCGTAATCGTTGTCGTTGGCACAGGCCACCGCCGCCTCCACGCCCTTCACGCGCACGATGGCCTTCACCGGCGCGAAGCTTTCCTCGTGGTAGAGGCGCATCTCCGGCGTCACGTGGTCCAGCAGCGTCGCAGGCATCAGCGTGCTGTCGGCCTTGCCGCCGCACACCAGCGTCGCGCCCTTGGACACGGCGTCGTCGATCAGCTCGTTGCAGCGGTGCACGGTTGCCATGTCCACCACCGAGCCCAGCACCACCGGGCCCTGGCGCGGATCGCCCAGCGGCAGCGCCTGCGCGCGCGCCGCGAGCTTGGCGACGAACTCGTCGGCCACCGCCTCGTCCACGATCAGCCGCTCGGTGGACATGCAGATCTGCCCCGAGTTGGCGAAGGCGCCGAAGGTGGCCGCGGCCACTGCGGCATCGACGTCCGCGTCGTCCAGCACCACCAGCGGCGCCTTGCCGCCCAGCTCCAGCACGCTGCGCTTGAGGTACTTGGCGCAGGTGGCGGCGATCAGCTTGCCCACGCGCGTGGAACCGGTGAAGTTCACGCGCCGCACCGCCGGGTGCGCCACCATCGCCTCCACGATCTCGCCCGCGTCCTTGGGCGCGTTGGTGATGAAGTTCACCACCCCGCGCGGAAAGCCCGCCGCCTGGCAGGCCCGCACGATCAGCCCGTGCGTGGCCGGGCAGATCTCGCTGCCCTTGAGCACCACCGAGTTGCCGCAGGCCAGCGCCACCGCGATGGCGCGCACCGACAGGATCACCGGCGCGTTCCACGGCGCGATCGCCAGCACCACGCCCGCGCTCTGGCGCACCGCCATCGCCACGCTGCCGGGCACGTTGGACGGAATCACCTCGCCGCCGATCTGCGTGGTGATGGCCGCGGCCTCGCGCAGCATGTCCGCCGCCAGGTGCACGTTGAAGCCGGCCCAGATGGCCGACGAGCCCGTCTCCGCGGCCATGGCCTGCGCGAAGGCTTCGCCCTGGGCCTCCAGCGCGTCGGCCGCCTTGGCCAGCAGTGCGCGGCGCTCGCCAGGGCCGGTCTGTGACCAGCTCTTGAAAGCCTCGGCCGCGGCGTCCACCGCCGCCACCGCGTCCGCCACCGTGGCGGCCGGCGCCACCGTGGCAACGCCGCCGTCCAGCGGGTTGCGGCGCTCGAACGTGGCGCCGTTGCCCGCCTGGCAGGCCTCGCCGTTGATCAGCATGTCGATGCGGTTCATGTCTTGTCTCCTCTTACGCATATCTCGTCACACCCGCGCAGGCGGGTGTCCACGAACGCCGGGCTGCATCCCGGTCGGCGTGGATGCCCGCCTGCGCGGGCATGACGAACAAGTATTCCGGCTTCGATGAGCGGCCGAGTCAGGCCACTTCCACTTCCACCAGCACCGGCTTGTCGGAGCAAAGGGCGGACGCGAGCGCGTCGCGCAGCTGCGCCGCCGTCTCCACGCGCACGCCGTCCACGCCTTGGGCGCGAGCCAGGCCGGCGAAGTCCAGGTCCGGCAAATCGGTGCCCTCCAGCCGGTCGCCCGGCTTGAAGCCGAACACGCCGGCGAACTCCTGCAGCGCGGCGTAGCGGCGGTTCTTCAGGATCACGAAGGTGACGGGCAGCTTCATCTGCGCCGCGCTCCACAGCGCCTGGATCGAGTACATCGCCGAGCCGTCGCCGATGAGGCCGATCACGCGTTGCCGCGCGCTCTTGGCCATCGCCACGCCCACCGCCGCCGGCATGGAGTGGCCCAGGCCGCCGCTGCACATGGTGTAGAAGGTCTCGCTCTCGTAGATCGGCAGGTACTCGTGCATCACGGGGCGCGCGCTGGGCGCCTCCTCCACCACGATGGAGTCGCGCGGGCGCAGCTCGTCCAGGGTCTGCAGCACGTAGGCCACCGACAGCCGCTCGCCCGGCACCGGTGGCTCCGCGCGCGGCCGGGCCGCTCGCGCCGGCGGCAGCGCCCGCTCGCGCGGCGCGGGGCGCGCCAGCAGGTCCTGCAAGCCCAGGCGGATGCTGCCCACCGCGGACGTGCCCAGCGGCGTCCAGCTCGCGGTGGCCGGGTCGTCGATCAGCTGCGCCAGCGCCGCGCCCTCGGGGATGTGCGGCCCCTGCCCTTCCACGTGGTAGGTGAAGGCCGGCGCGCCGATGGCGAAGATGAAATCGTGGCCGGCGAGCTTGCCCACGATGCGCTCGCGCATGGCGGGCAGGAAGCCGGCGAAGAGCCGATGGTCCTCCGGGAAGCCGCAGCGCCCGGACATGGGCGCCACGAACACGCGCGCGTTGTGGCGCTCGGCCAGCTGCACCGTCTCCTGCCAGGCCTCGTCGCGGTCCACCGCGGCGCCGATGACGAAGGCCGGGCGCTCGCAGGCGTCGAGCTGCTCGCCGATGGCCGCCAGCAGCGCCGGTTCCGGCCGCAACTGGGTGCTGACCTGGCGCGCCGGAACGAAATCGCAGGGCTTGGCCCAGTCGTCCGACGGGATGGACACCAGCACCGGACCGCGCGGCGGCAGCATCGCCAGGTAGTAGGCGCGCGCGATGGCGTGCGGCACGTCCTCGGCGCGCGCGGGCTCGATGCTCCACTTCACGTAGGGCTTCGCCAGCTCCGTGGCCTGGCCCGAGTACAGGAAGGGCTCGTAGGGAAGGATGGAGCGCGCCTGCTGCCCGGCCGTGATCACCATCGGGGTCCGGTTCTTGAAGGCGGTAAAAATGTTGCCCATGGCGTGGCCCACGCCGGCCGCGGAGTGCAGGTTCACGAAGGCCGCGTTGCGCGTGGCCTGCGCGTGGCCGTCGGCCATGCCCACCACCACCGACTCCTGCAGCCCCAGCACGTAGCTGAAGTCCTCGGGAAAGTCGAGGAACAGCGGCAGCTCGGTGGAGCCGGGGTTGCCGAAGATCTTGGTCATGCCGAACTCGCGCAGCAGCGCGATCACGGCTTCGCGCACGGTGGGCTGCGCGGCGGGCTTGTTCATGGGGTGTCTCCTGCGTCCGTGTCCTGCTCAGGACTCGGAGCGCAGTCTGCGCGCCGTCTACTCATGCATCAATAAGATGAGGCTGCTAAGTCTTATCCATGCAATGCATGATCCGGCGCCGCCCGCGCGCCGCGCTGCCGCCCTTTCTTTCCATGCACATCGAGAACCTGGACCTGAACCTGCTGCGCCTGTTCGACGCGGTGTACCGGCTGCGCAACGTCAGCCGCGCCGCCGAGGCGCTGAACCTGTCGCAGCCGGCGGCCAGCCAGGGCCTGACGCGGCTGCGGCTGCAACTAAAGGACCCGCTGTTCATGCGCGCCGCGGGCGGGGTGCGGCCCACGCCGCGAGCGCAGCGGCTGGCGGGGGCGGTGCAGTCGGCGCTGGGCGTCCTGGAGCAGGCGCTGGGCGAGTTCGAGCAGTTCGACCCGGCGGCCTCGCGCATGGCGTTGCGGCTGCACCTGAGCGACATCGGCGAGGCGCGCTTCCTGCCGCCGCTGATGGCGGCGCTGGGCCGCGAGGCGCCGGGCATCACGGTGGGCAGCGTGTGGCTGCCGCACGAGGAGATCGGCGCGGCGCTGGATGGCGGGCAGCTGGATTTCGCCATCGGCTTCCTGCCCACGGTGCTGGAGACGCGGCAGGTGGCGCTGCTGCGCGACCGCTACGTGGTGCTGGTCAACGGCCAGCACCCGCTGCTGGCGCAGGCCGCCGGCCCGGTGGACGCGCGGGCGCTGCAGGCGCTGGAGTTCGTGGCGGTGCGCTCGCACGGCGAGACGCTGCGCATCCTGCAGCAGCTGGGGCTGCAGGAGCGGGTGCGGCTGACCTGCAGCAACTTCCTGGCGCTGCCGGCGATCGTGCGCAGCACGGCGCTGGCGGTGGTGCTGCCGCGCGACGTGGCGCTGGATTTCACGCTGGACGGCAGCTGCGCGCTGGTGGAGCCGGTGCTGCCGCAACCGGATTTCACGGTGTCGCTGCACTGGAGCCGCCGCTTCGAGGCCGACGCGGCGCAATGCTGGGTGCGGGAGCTGCTGATGCGGCTGTTCCGGCAGGAGGAGCGGCGCACCGGGTCCTGAGCCCCAAAAGAAAACCCCTCGCCCGCTTGCACGGGAGAGGGGCGAAGAAAAGCTGTGAGCCGGTGTGGCGTGTGCGGTCAGGCCGCCACCACCTCGTCCTGCGCCAGCTTGCGCAGCGCCGGCAGGTCCAGCACGCGCACGTTGTAGCCGGAGACGTCGATGACGCCCTGTGTCATGAAGCTGCGCATCAGGCGCGACAGCGTCTCGGGCGTGATCGCCAGTTGCGAGGCGATGTCGCGCTTGCGCTCGCGCAGCAGCACCTGCGCCTGGCCCGGCACTTCGGGCACCGGCGCGCAGCGCTGGTGCAGCCAGGCGGCCAGCCGTGCCGGCGCGTCCTTGTGCATGAGCTCGTGCGTGTTGAGCGTGAGCGTGCGCACCTCGCGCGCCAGCGCCTGGATCAGCAGCGCGCCCAGTTGCGGGTCGTCGTCGAGCAGCGTGGTCAGCCCCAGGCGCGGCAGCTCCAGCACCGTGACGTCGGACACCGCCAGCGCGTCCAGCGCGTGCGTGCCCGACAGCCAGGCCGAGGCCAGGTCCAGCCAGGCCGGCGCGTGCAGCATGCGCTCGATGCGGAACTGGCCGTCGCTGGCCTGGCGCAGCCCCAGCGCGGCGTCGCCCTCGACCAATGCCACCAGCGTCTGGGCCGGGTCGCGGCGGGTGTAGATAAGGTTGCCGGCAGTGACGCAGCGCACCTGGGCAATCGCGTCGAGCGCCTGCGCTTCGGCCGAGCCGAGCGACGGCGCGTCCAGCAGTGCGGCCCAACTGCGGCGCGAAGCCGCGACGCGGGTCGCCGCGCGCGCGGCGTTCCGGGCCAGGCCCGGGGAAACCGACAGGGAAGCAGGGATGGATGACATGGCCGAAAGGTGCGGTCCGTTCTCGGGGAATGGGGCCGATGGTCGCCCAGCCCCCGCCACCCGGGCTTGCGGCAGATCAACCGCTCCCGGCACGGGGGTGCGGCGACAATTCCGGCATGCGCGCTACATCTTCACTGCCCGGCCTGCACAGCCCCGCCGCCGGATTCGACGAGCCCTTCGAGGTGCTTAACGCCTGTCATGAACGCGTGCGCCGCAGCCTGGGGCTGCTGCAGCGGCTGGTGGCGCACGTGGCGCGGCATGGTGCCGACGTCCAGGCGCGCGACGCCGCGCGCGACGTGGCGCGCTACTTCAACCTCGCCGCGCCCGCGCACCACGAGGACGAGGAGCGCCACGTGCTGCCGCTGCTGCGCGCCAGCGCCGACGCGCGGCTGCACGAGGCCGCGCAGCGCATGCTGGCGGACCACGAGCGCATCCGCACCACGTGGCTGGCGCTGGAGCCGGCGCTGCAGGCCCTGCAGCGCGGCGAGATCGCCCCGGAGCTGGCCGAAGCCGCGCAGGCCTTCGTGCAGGCGCACGAGGGGCACCTGGAGCTGGAGGACGGGCTGGCCTTCCCCGGCGCTCGGGCGCAGCAGGAGGCCGCCGCCGATGGCGCGGCGCAGCGCGAGGCGATGGGGCGCGAGATGGCGCAGCGCCGCGGCGTGAAGCCGGCGTAGCGGGCCGGAAACCTCATTCCGTGAAGCCCGGCAGCGCCGGCGAGCCGCGCATGCCGGCCATCACGCGGCCGTCCTGGGTGACGGCCACGCTGATGCCCATGCAGTGCAGCTCGATGAGCTCGCCGCGGTCGCTGTAGGCAAAGCGCAGCTCGCCGCCGTCCAGGAAGCTCACGCAGTGCGAGGTGAGCCCGGCCACGCGCACCACGTCGTGGCAGCGCACCTCGCACACGTTGCACAAGCCCACGCTGGTGATGACGGGCAGCTCGGCCAGGAGCTGGCCCTGGGTGCGGGTGAAGCGCGCGCCCCAGTCGGTGGCGTGGGTCTGGCCCTCGGCGAGCTGCGGCGGTCTGGGCTGATCGGGCATGGCGTCCTCCCTGGGAATGTGGTGCTTCACTGGGTGCAGTTGGCTGGGTCGATAGCCGGTGTGCCGTGGTGGAACACGCCGCCACCCTTGAGGCGCAAGGGCTGGCCCGGCGGCCGGCTCCCGGACACGGGCGCTGCGGAGGCGAACTGCTCGGCACGCCCCCATTGCCGCACGCCGCACCGGACGGCTCCATGGGAGCTTGCTGGGGGAGGTGCCGGGACTCGTGACCCGGGCGCACCGGGAGCTTCGTCCCGGGTGGGGTGGAACAGCGGCCCGGCCGGCGTGTTCAGGCCTCTTCGCTGCAGGCGCGCGCGCGTCCCTCGGACTTGGCGCGGTAGAGCTGCGCGTCGGCGCGCGCGAACAGCGCCGCGGCGTCGTCCATCAGCTGTGGCCGGGCGGTGGCCACGCCCAGGCTCAGCGTCACCACCCCGGGCGGCGAGTCGGGATGCGCCAGCGCCAGCGCGCGCACGCCGGCCCCCAGCTGGTGCGCCAGGTGCCGCGCGCCCGCGGCCTCGGTGCGCGGCAGGATGCAGGCGAACTCCTCGCCACCCCAGCGCGCCACCAGGTCGCCCGGGCGGCGCAGCCCGGCCTGCAGCTGCTGCGCCACGCGGCGCAGGCAGTCGTCGCCGGCTTGGTGCCCGAAGCGGTCGTTGAAGGCCTTGAAGTGGTCGATGTCGGCGATCAGCAGCGACAGCGTGCTGCCCTCGCGCTGCGCGCGGCGCCACTCCAGCACGAGCTGCTCGTCGAAGTGGCGCCGGTTGTACACGCCGGTGAGGCCGTCCACGAGCGCCAGGCGGCGCAGCTGGTCGGCCTGCGCCTTGAGCGTGAGGTGCGTGCGCACGCGCGCGCGCACCACGCGCGGATTGAAGGGCTTGACGATGAAGTCCACCGCCCCGGCGTCCAGCGCGCGGGTCTCGTTGGCCTCGTCCTGGAGCGCGGTGATGAAGATCACCGGGATGTCGCGCGTGGCCGGCTCGGCCTTGAGCCGCGCGCACACCTCGATGCCGCCCAGCCCGGGCATGCACATGTCCAGCAGCACCAGGTCGGGCTGGCGCTCGCGGCACAGCACCAGCGCCTGCTCGCCCTGCGTGGCCATCAGCAGCCGGCAGCCGCTGTCCACGAACACCTGGTGCAGCGCGTGGATGTTGGCCGGCTGGTCATCCACCAACAGCAGCCGCGGCGGCTCCGCGCCGGGCATCAGGATTCCATCGGGAGTCGGTTTCATGAGTTTTCTTGGACCTTCTCGATGAGGCCGCGGCAGTGTGCCAGCGCCGCTTCCAGGTCCAGCCGCGCCAGGGCCCGGTCCAGCGCGTGGCAATCGTCCGGCGGCAGCAGCGGGCGCAGTTGCGCGTGCACCTCCAGCGCATGCAGGTCGGACTGCGCCAGCAGCCCCATCAGGCTGCGCAGCAGCGGCTCCAGGGCCGGCGCGGCCGCGGGCACGGCCTGCGCCGCTGCCGGCGTGGCCTCCAGCCGCGCCGCCACGCGTTCGCCCTCGGCCAGCGCAATGCCGCGCCCCTTGGCCGCGGCTTCGCCCAGCATCAGGGCC
>NZ_CALAOH010000039.1 GCF_937926365.1 uncultured Azohydromonas sp.
GGCCCTGCGCCGCCAGCGCCGGCCCCAGCAGCCGCCACTCCAGCACGGCGGGCTGCGGCTGCAGCAGCTCCGTCAGCGCCCCGCCGGGCCAGCCGCCGCCGGGCAGCTCGCGATCCAGCGCCTCGAAACCCGTGGCCCAGGCAGCCGCGCCGCCCTGCCCCAGCTCGCTGCCCCGCCACAAACCCGCCGCCACGACCGGCGGCAATGAATTCAGGGCAGCGCCGGAGGGCAGAACAGTGGGCATGGATGGCAGATACTGTGTTTTCATACAGTATCTATCACCTGGGACCGAATTTGCACGCGGTGGTGCGTGCGCAACAACTTTTTTTGAAGCCCGTCCCCGCCAGGCACGAAGGGCGCGGCGTACTCGCGCCTGCGGGACAGTCCCGAGATGGCGCGTGGCGTTTTGGGAACGGCATTTGCCATGAAAATTCCTGGCCTGAAATACCACCGACCTTGGTCACGGTTTCCGTTGGCACAAACCCCTCCCGCTTCCTGAAAAAGAGGGATAAAAACTCACCCGGCAGTGACTAATCTTGCCGCGCAGACCGGGGTCTGCTGGGGGAATCTTCATGAAACCGCATTTTCTCGCGGCCTTGCTGGCCGCTGTTTCCATTTTCAAGCCCGCATTTGCCGAAGACGGCGAAACATTTACGCCGCGGCCGGCCGGCGCGCAATTCCAGGCCACGCAATACCGGGTTTACAACCTGGGCTCGGTGGAAGGCGGCGAGAGCTTCGCGCGCGCGGTCAGCAGCGACGGCAAGGCGGCCGGCTACGTGAGCTTCAACATCCTCGGCGGCAAGCGGCCGGCGATTTTCGAGCGTGGCAAGGCGCCGGTGCCCATCTTCACCGACGGCCGGGGCGAGGCCACCGGCATCAACCGCCTGCGCGAGGTCGTGGGCTGGTACGTGCAGGGCACCAGGCGCCAGGGATTCCTCTGGAGAAACAACACCATCACCACGATCCTTTCTCCCATCGGCGGCCAAAGCCATGCCGCGGCCATCAACAACAGTTCCGTGGTGGTGGGCTGGTACGAAGTATCTCCGGGCATCACGCATGCCTTCCGTCATCAGAATGGCGTGACGACCGATTTGGGCAACTGGGGTGGCCGCTCGTCGCAGGCCACGGCCATCAATGCCAAGGGCGATATTGCCGGATTCAGGGAAATACGGGTCAACGGAAAATGGGTGAAACAGGGCGTGCGCCTGAAGGCGAACGGCACGCGCCAGATCATCAGGCCCCTGGCCGGGTTCGATAACCTGGTGCCCACGGAAATCAACGACACCGGCGACCTGGCCGGATCCATGTCGCTCAATGCCAGCGATTTTCCTTTCGACGCCGCCGCCTTCATCGTCAAGGGCGCCTCGAGCACCACGGTGACGCGGCTGACGCCGGCGGGCTGCTGCTTCGGCAGCGTGGGCTACTCGCTCAACAACAGCCGCAAGGTGGTGGGCTTCCGCTTCGACCGCCTGGCCGACCCTTCCGAGCTCGGCTGGCTGTGGGACGTGACCGCGGCGCAGGAGGTGTCGCTCTACACGCTGCCCGAGGCGCAAGCGGCCGGCTGGTACCGGCTGTCGGAGCCGAGCGACATCAACAACAACGGCGTGATCGTCGGCCAGGGCGCCATCCGGCCAGCCACCGGCGGACAACTCATGCGCGCCTTCATGCTGGTGCCCATTCCGGCGCTGACGAGTCCGACCGGGCAGGCGCAGTGATGCGGCGCCCGCGCCGCCGTTCGCCCTGAGCGGGTCGAAGGGCCTGCCGGCCGGCCGTGCCGGGGGCTTCGACAGGGCCTGTCCCGAGCTTGTCGAAGGGCTCAGCCCGAACGGGCGCCTTCGGTCCGAAAAGCCCGTTGGCCCTCGGCCGCGTCGTTCTTGCTCAGCAGCTGCAGCTTGGGCTTGGCGGCCTCGGTGCGGGCCGCCTGCGAGGCCTGCTGCTGCTCGACCCAGGCTTCCAGGTCGTGCGGCGGCAGCGGCTGCGCGTAGTGGTAGCCCTGCAGCTCGTCGCAGGCCACGCCGCGCAGCGCCATGGCCGTGGACTCGTCCTCCACGCCCTCGGCCACCACGCGCAGCCCCAGCGTGTGGGCCATGCCCACGATGGCGCGCGGCACCGCCAGGTGCGTCGGGTCCAGCGCCAGCTCCGCCACCACCGTGCGGTCGATCTTGAGCGCGTCGATGGGGAAGCGGTGCAGGTGCGGCACGCTCGAATAGCCGGTGCCGAAGTTGTCGATGGCCAGCTCCACGCCCAGCCGCTTGAGCGCCAGCAGCTGCTGCAGCATGAACTCCACGTCCTCCATCACCGCCGATTCGCCCAGCTCCAGCTCCAGCAGCTTCGGCGCCACGCCATGGCGCTCCAGCGCCGCCTGCAGCGCGCTGGCCAGCCCCGGCTCGCGCAGCTGCACCGGCGAGAGGTTGATGGTCACCGGCACCGGGGCGAGTCCCTGCGCCTTCCACTGCGCCTGCTGGCGGCAGACCTCGTCGATGACCCAGGCACCGAGGGGCACGATCAGCCGCGAGGACTCGGCCACCGACACGAACTCCGCCGGCCCCACCGGGCCCAGCCGCGCGCTGTGCCAGCGCAGCAGCGCCGCCAGGCCCGACAGCGAGCCGTCGTGCGCCGCCACCCGCGGCTGGTAGTGCAGCGTGAACTCGTTGCGCTCCAGCGCCTGGCGCAGCTGCGCCTCCACCAGCATGCGCCGGTGCGCGCGCTCGTGCAGCTCGGCCGTGAACAGGCAGGCCGCGTCGCCGCCGCGTCCCTTGGCCTGCATCATGGCCGCGTCGGCGCGGCGCATGGCCTCGTCCACGTCCTCCTCGGGCGGGCACAGCGCCACGCCCACGCTGCAGCCCAGACGCACCTCGGAACCGCCCACCACGTGCGGATGCCGCAGCTGCGGCAGGAAGCGCTGCTCCACCAGGCGCAATGCTTCCTCGCCGTCGCGGATGCCTCCGAGCGCCACGCCCAGCTCCGCGCCGCCCAGGCGGCACACCACATCGCCGCCGCGCACCGTCTCCAGCAGCCGCTGCGCCACCGCGCGCAACAGCGCGTCGCCGGCCGGTCGGCCCAGCGTGTCGTTGACGTTCTTGAACCGGTCCGGGTCGATGCACAGCACCGCCACCTGCTGCTCGCCCTGGCGCGCGCGCTGCACCATGGCCCGCAGCCGCTCCACGAACAGCACCCGGTTGGGCAGCCCGGTGAGCGCGTCGTGGTACGCCAGGTAGCGGATGCGCTGCTCCTGCGCCTTGCGCTCGCTGATGTCCAGGGCGCTGAAGATGGTGTAGCGCCGCGGCGTCCCGGTGGCCTCGCCCTCGCTGACCACGGTGGCCGACAGCCAGGCCGGCACCGTCTTGCCATCGGGCCGGTGCAGCCACACCTCGCCTTGCCAGCGGCCCTGCGTCTCGATGACGCGCCACAGCCGCTCGATGAAGTCGCGCCCCATGTCCTCGGACAGCAGCTGCTCCAGCCCGCGCCCGACCACCATGTCGGTGCGGCAGGCGGTGAGCCGGCACAGCGCCGGGTTGAGCGAGACCACGTGGCGCGAGGCATCGCAGATCGCGATGCCCTCGGTGGCGGCCTCGAACACGTGCAGCCACAGCGACAGGCCCTGCTCGCCCCGCTTGACCTGGTCCACCGGCGTGAACACGGTGAGCACCGCGTCGCGCCCCTCGTAGGCCAGGCGCCGCGCCGACAGCACGCCCCAGCCCGTGTGCGCGCCGCCGTGCCAGCGCACCTCCAGCTCGTCAACCTGCCCGCGCTCGGCCAGCAGCCGCTGCAGCTGCGCGCGCACCGCCGGCTCCAGCCCCGCGCTGAGCGGGTCGCTCTGGCGCTGGCCGATCCAGGCCAGCCCCGGCCCGTTGGCGTGCAGCAGCTCGTGCGTGGGCAGCGCCGTCACGATGATGGGCAGCGGCGTGATGTCCGCCAGCCGCTGCCGCGCCTGCAGCGCGCTGAGGGTGGCGTTGAGCTGCTGCTGCTCCTGGTGATGGCTGCCCAGCCGCGACAGGACATGGTTGAAGGCATGCGCCACGGTGCCGAACTCGTCGCGGCTGTCCCACTCCATGCGGCGGCTGATGTCGTTGCCGCGGCGCACGGCGCGCGCCACGTCGCTCATGTGCTGCAGCGGCCTCAGGATCTGGCGCGCCGCGGCCCAGGCGTAGGCCAGCGCGCCCAGCAGCAGCAGGCCGCCGCCGCCGAGCTGCAGCATCAGCTTCTGCCGCCGGCCGTCGATGCGCTTTTGCAGCAGCCCGCGCAGCGGCGCCGTCAGCCGCGAGCCGTACTCGTCGATCTGCACCAGCAAGGCCTGGTGCGTGGACAGCAGCGGCTTGAGCGCCTCGGCCCCGGGCGCGTTCGGCGCCAGCGCCAACGCGCGGGCCTCGCGGCTGAAGGCCTCCACCGCCGCCAGCACCTGCGCCTGCACCGCCAGCGCGCCCAGCACCGGCTCGTCGAGCACGCGTGCCTTGGCGTGCTGGCCGTCGAGCTCCATCAGCCGGGCCTGGCCCACGAGCTGGCCTTCGAGCATGAAGTAGCGGTTGCGCCAGTCCTCCACCGGCTCCCTCGGCACCGCGGCGGTGCTCAGCAGCAGCTCGCTCACGCGCTGCGCCAGCACCAGCAGCTCCGGCAGCCGCTCCACCATGATCGGCACCACGTAGCGGCCGTCGGCCAGCGCCGGGTTGTCCCCGAGCCCGGACTGGAAAGCCAGCTGCGACACCACCAGCTGCCCCTGGCGCAGCACCTCCGCGCGCAGCGCGGCCAGCGTGGCGCGCCCCTGCGCGTCCGGCTTCTGCTGCGCGGGATCCTTGGTCAGCCGCTCCACCGCCTGGCGCAGCGCCCCGCCGACGGCCTCGGCGCACTGCGGCACCTGCATCAGCACCGCCGTGGCCTGGCGCGAGACCAGCGATGTCTCCGGCGCCGCGGCCGCCTGCAGCATGCGGTTGACCTCGACGATGCACGCCAGCCCGGCGAGCTCCAGCTGCGCGCCCGTGAGGATGCGCAACCGATCGCGCACAAGCACGCTGCCGGCGGACAGCGCCACCACCAATGGCAGCAGGCTCATCACCAGCAACTTGCGGCCCACGCTGAGGCGGCCTAGGAGCGACGAAAGGACGCGCGGCATGGCAGGTACTTCAACGAGCCGTGGGCGCCGGGACGGCGTGAGGAACACCCGCCTTCATCCACGACCGACGCCAGCCCCTGCGGTTTGGACCGCAAGGTCTGGCTCAGTCTGCATTGTCCCCGGGCCCTACACCATCCCGGCCGAAACGCAATGGCCGGAACCCGGCCACCGTGCGCACTTGTTCACACCGTGGCAGGGTTTTCGTCCGCCGGTGCGGGCTTCGCGTCCCCCAGCGGCCGCGGCGCGGCATCGGGCACGCCCGGCGCCGGCGGGGCCGCCGGCACCCCGGCGGCGCTGGCCGCCTCCACCTCGGCCAGCGAGGACACGCGATTGCGGCCCCCCTGCTTGGCGGCGTAGAGCGCGCGGTCCGCGCCTTCCACCAGCGACTGCACCCGGGCGCCGGGGCCGGGCACCAGCGTGTGCATGCCCACGCTCAGCGTCACGCGGCCTTGCACGCCGTGGCGGTGCTCGATGGCCAGGAGCACCACCGCGCGGCGCACCAGCTCCGCCACCACCCGCGCGCCATCGGCATCGGTGCCGGGCAGCAGCATCGCGAACTCCTCGCCGCCCCAGCGCGCCACCAGGTCGCCCGGGCGGCGCGAGACGCCGCGCAGCGCCATCGCCACGCGGCGCAGGCAGGCGTCGCCCTCGGGATGCCCGTAGCTGTCGTTGAACTGCTTGAAGCGGTCCACGTCGATCATCAGCAGGCTCAGCGCCTCGCGCTGGCGCTGCGCCACGCGCCAGGCGTCCTCCAGCGCCGCGTCGAAGCGGCGCCGGTTGGCCAGGCCGGTGAGCGGGTCGAAGGCCGCCAGCCGCGCCAGCTCCTCGTTGCTGCGCGCGAGCTGCTCGTGCGCCGTCTGCAGCTCCATCTGCGTGCGCCGCAGCTCGGTGATGTCGGTGCGGATGGCGATGTACTGGTAGGGCTTGCCGCGCTCGTCGAGCAGCGGAACGATGGTCGAGTCCACCCAGTAGGTGCTGCCGTCCTTGGCGCGGTTCTCGATCTGGCCCTGCCAGACGCCGCCGCGCGCGATGGTGCGCCACATCTGCTTGAAGAACGAGGCCGGGTGCCGGTCCGAGCGCACGATGCTGTGCGGACTGCCAATGAGCTCCTCGGCGCTGTACTTGGACAGTGCGCAGAAGCGCTCGTTGACGCTCAGGATCACGCCCCGCACGTCCGTGACCGCCACCACGGCGTGCTCGTTGATGGCGTGCTCCAGTTCCGCCAGGCGGCGGTTGGAGCCCTGGAGCTCGCGCGTGAGCGCCTGTTGCGCCCGCAGCGTGCGGTGGTTGAACAGCCCCGCGAGCACCAGCCCCGCCACCACCACCACCACGGCCGCCGCGTTGAGCCAGGCCGAGCGCCGCCACGCGGCCAGCACCTGCTCGCGCGACAGCGCCACCACCACCATCACGGCGTAGGACCCGGAGTGCGCGAAGCTGTACTGGCGCTGCACGCCGTCCAGCGGCGAGATGGCGGTGAAGGTGCCCGAGCGCGCGAGCGTGTAGTGCTCGCGGTTGAGCGCCGAGTCCTTGAGGTCCACGCCCAGCGTGGCCTCGCTGTAGGGGCTCCGCACCAGCACCGTGGCGTCGCGGGTGTTGAGCGACAGCAGCGCGTCGCGGCCGAGCTCGAAGCGGTCCAGGTACTGCTGCAGGTGCTTCATCGACAGCGCCCCCACCACCACGCCGGCGAAGCGGCCGTCCGCATGCGCGAGGCGCCGCGACAGCGGCACCACCCACTCGCCATGCGGCTCGGTGCGGTAGGGCCGGCCCACGTACAGCTCGTCGCGCGCGCTGGCGCGGTGCAGCGCGAAGAATTCGCGCCCGCGCGCGGAGGTTTCGTAGCGCGGCACTGCATAGGAGCTCACCCGCAGCTTGCCCGCCGCGTCGTAGACGTACACGTCGTGCAGCGCGGGCTGCAGGCTGATGCGGCGCAGGATCTCGTCGCGCAGCGCCTGCGTGGGGCCGCCGCCACGCTCGTGGGGCGCCAGCGCCGTGCGCGAGACCACGGCCATGAAGGCGTCGGCCTCGCGCAGCGTGACCTCCACGTGGTCGAGCACCGACTCCGCCAGGTTGGCGCTGGTCTGCTGCGCCTGGCGCAGCGCGCTCTCGCGCGCCTGCCACAGGAAGACGCTGGCCGCGGCCACCAGCGCCACGCAGGCCAGCAGCAACACCGCACCCACGCGCAGCGCCGCGCGCGAGCCCGGCGCAGGCGCCGCGGCCTGAATCGGGGCTGGGTCGGAGTGGACAGAGGTCATGGCATGGAAAACATGCCGCAGCACGCACAGCGCCACCGGCAACAACGGTGGCGTTCTCGGCACGACGCGGCGAGCGGCGCTGGGCGCGCCGGCTGCTCCCCATCGGCATCCGCCGGCCGGACTTGAGCCCGCCGCGCCACCCAAAGGGTGTCAATCCGTTCACGGTCCCACGGAGTGAGCGCCCGCGGCACCGCCGCCAGGGGGCTTGCACGGCAATCCGGGCCGTGCCCGGGATCCCCGGGATGCGGGTCAGCCGCTTGCTATGTCCCGGTGCAAGCCCCGCCGCATCGCACCGGACACCGTTACCGAAGCACCGACCGCCTGCCGCCGAGCCGCCGCCCGCCAGCGGTTGCCCAGGACGCGCCGCGGCTTGGCGCCAAGGCCTGCCGGCGCGGTACGGCGACCGACCGTCCGAACTCCCGAATTGCACCGCCATGTCCAGCTTGCGCCCCCGGGCCCGCTACCGGCCCCCCACCCATTCCTTCTTCGGCAGCCCCTTCACGGCCCGCATGCGGCCGGAGGAGGCGGCACAACTGGAGTCGCTGGCCGATCTGCTGCAGCACTTCTGGATGCAGCTCAACCGCGCGCGCATCCAGCACCTGTGCCAGGCGCTGGCGGCGGAGAGCCTGGAAGCGCTGTGGCGCGACCGTATCCGCGAGATCCAGGCCCTCATCGAGCGCGTGGGCGTGCTCGGCCCGGAGCAGGCCGTGGAGGGCCTGGAACGCGCGCGCAACGCGGTGGAGGACTGGGAGCAGCAGGTGCGCCGCTTCTTCGCCGGCCCGGTGAAGATGGCCGACTACTGCATCCTGCAGAACCGCCTGGAGTGCATGGCCCGCGCCATCGACCTGTGCGTGCGCATGTGGCAGCTGCAGGAGGGGCGGGAGTAGGGCCGGCGCCGCGGCCCCTGAGGTTGCGGGCGCATCGGGGAGCGCGCCTATGATCCGGCGCACCCCCTGACGCGGAGGACCCCCGCCATGACGCTGCTGCTGCTCGGCCTGCTCCTGTTCCTGGGAACGCACTCGGTGTCCATCCTCGCGCCCGACTGGCGCCGGGGCTGGATCGCGCGGCACGGAGAGAGGCCGTGGAAGGGCCTGTACTCGCTGGTGTCGCTGATCGGCTTCGCGCTGCTGATCGTGGGCTACGGCTGGGCGCGGCAGTCGCCGGTGGTGCTCTACACGCCGCCGACCTGGACCCGCCACCTGGCACTGCTGCTGATGCTGCCGGTGTTCCCGCTGCTGCTGGCCGCGTACCTGCCCGGGCGCATCAAGGCCACCGTGAAGCACCCGATGCTCGCGGCGGTGAAGCTGTGGGCGCTGGCGCACCTGCTGGCCAACGGCACGCTGACCGACGTGCTGCTCTTCGGCGGCTTCCTGGCCTGGGCGGTGGCCGACCGCATCTCCGTCAAGCGCCACCCGCGCGGCCCCGTGCCCGGCGCCCCGCCGCGCCCGGCCAACGACCTCATCGCCCTGGGCGCCGGGCTGCTGCTGTACGTGCTGTTCCTCGCCGGCACGCACGCCTGGCTGATCGGCGTGTCGCCGCTGGCCTGATGCCCGCGCAACCGATGGCCGCGGCATGCCTGGCGGCCCTGCTCGCCGCCCTGCCCCTGGCCGCGGCCGCCGCCCCGGTTGCGCCGCCAACCGCTTCCCATCGTCTGACGCTCCACCTCGACCCCGCCGCCGGCCGGCTGCAAGGCCACGACCGCCTCACCCTGCCGGCCCGGCACCGCGGCGCGCTGCTGCTGGAGCTGGGCGAGGCGCTGGAGCTGCACTCCGCCACGGCCCAGGGCCGCGCGCTGCCCTTCACGCGCGAGGGCGGGCGCGTGCGCATCGCGCTGCCGCCGGGCACCGCCTCGCTGGAGCTGCGCTACGCGGGGCGCCTGGCCGGCGCCGAGCCGCCGCGCGTCGCGGCCGAGGGCAGCTGGCTGCCGGGCGACTTCGCCTGGTATCCGCGCCTGGGCTGGTCCGACGCGCTGGAGGTGGAGGTCCACACCCCCGCCGGCCAGCAGGCCGTGCTCACCGGCGCGCTGCGGCGCGAGCACGGCGACGGCGAAGGCACCCGCGCCGTCTACGCCGCCTATCCCGGCGAGCCGCCCACGCTCTTCGCCGGCCCCTGGCAATGCCAGGCGCGCCGGCACCGGGGCCTGCGCTTGCGCGCCTGCTTCCATGCCGAGGCCGCCGCGCTGGCGGGCGCCTACCTCGACGACGCTGCGCGCCACATCGACCGCTACGCCGCGCAGCTGGGCCCCTACGCCTATGCCGGCTTCGACATGCTCTCGGGCCCCGACCCGGTGGGGCTGGGCTATCCGGGCCTAACCTACGTGTCGCGCGCCATCCTGCCGCTGCCCTTCATGCGCGCGCGCTCGCTGCCGCACGAGGTGCTGCACACCTGGTGGGGCAACGGCGTGCGCGTGCGCAGCGGCGGCGGCAACTGGGCCGAGGGCCTGACCACCTACCAGAGCGACTACGGCCTGGCCGACGCCGCCGCGCGCGAGCGCATGCGCCGCGAATGGCTGCGCGACCACGCCGCGCTGCCCGCCGCCGCCGACCAGCCTCTCACCGCCTTCGTCACCAAGGCGCATGCGCGCGACCAGGTCGTGGGATACGGAAAAGGCGCCTTCGTCTTCCACATGCTGGAGCAGCAGCTCGGCACGCCGGCCTTCGACGCCGGCCTGCGCCGCTTCTACGCCGCGCAACGCGGCCGGGAGGCGGGCTGGGCCGAGCTGCAGTCCGCCTTCGAAGCGGCCTCGGGGCAGCGCCTGGACGCCTTCTTCAATCAGTGGCTCAAGCGCGCCGGCGCGCCCGCGCTGGCATTGCGGGACGTGGATTGGCGCGACGACGGCCTGAGCTTGACGCTGGCGCAGACGCAGGAGGGCGCGCCCTACGCGCTGCGCGTCCCGGTGGCGGTGGACACCGAGCGCGGCGGGCGCGAGACGCACTGGGTCACGCTGGAGGGCGCCGCCACGCGGGTGGAACTGGCGACCCGCGCCCGCCCGGTGGCGCTGCAGGTGGATGCGCAGGCGGACCTGTTCCGCCGCCTGGTGCCCGGCGAGCGCGCGCCGATCCTGCGCGACCTCTTGCTGCAGCCCTCGGCGCAGGCGGTGCTGGCCGGCGTGCCGGAGGACGCGGCCCCCGCCGCCCGCGCCCTGGCCGCGCAACTGCTGCCCGATGCCGCCGCGCCCGTGG
>NZ_CALAOH010000040.1 GCF_937926365.1 uncultured Azohydromonas sp.
CGGCGGCGCGCTTCTTCCTGCAACAGGGCGAGCGCGCGCCGGACAGCGACGGCGCGCTGTTCGCGCCGCGCCCGCTGCGCGCGGCGGTGCACGGCGCCTGGGGCATGGCCGAACGGCGCAAGGCTGGTGGCCTGGGCATGGCGCTGCTGGGCGCGGTGGCCGTGGCGGCGGGGATGGCAAGCTGGCTGCTCTCGGGCGGGCGGCGCAACGGGCGCGAGCAGGCACGGCTGGGCGCGAAGCGCTGAGCGGCGCGGCGGAACCGGCAGGCAGTACGACGAAAGGCAACGATGAGGACGGTGGTGGTGTTCCAGGGCGGTGGCGCGCTGGGGGCGTTCGGCGGCGGCGCGTGGGCGTCCGTCGCGCCGTGGCTGCGGGCGCGGGGCGACCGGGTGGTGGCGCTGGCGGGCACCTCCATCGGCGCCGTCAATGCCGCCGTGGCGGCGCGGCAGCTGCACACGGCCGATGCCGGCGTGCAGGCGCTGCTGCACCTGTGGCGCCACGAGATCGCCACGCCCTCGTTCCCGTTCCTGGGTTTCGCGGTGGGCGACAGCCGCCATGCCGCGGCGCTGCGGGCGTGGAACGGCCTGCTCACCGGCATGCTGCTGGGCACACGCAACCTGTACCGGGCGCAGCCGTTGCACTGGTTGCCGTGGGCCGGCGCGAGCCGGATGGACTACCCGCTGTACGACCGCGGCGCGATGTGGTCGCTGCTGGAGCGGCAGGTGGGGCGCTACGCCAGCGTCACCGCCGCGCAGCCGCTGCTGGCCGCGGGCGCGGTGGACCTGCTCTCGGGCGAGCTGCGCCTGTTCGACAGCGACGAGGCGCCCATCGGGGCGGCGGAGCTGGCGGCCAGCTCGGCGATTCCGATGGTGTTCGAGCCGGTGGAGATCGGCGGGCGGCACTACTGGGACGGCGACGTCACGCGCGACTCGCTGCTGCCCGGGCTGCTGGCGCGGCTGCGCGCGAGCGGGCGGCTGCGCGAAGGCGAGGCCCTGCAGCTGGTGAGCATCGAGCAGTTCCCGCGCGCGATGGCGGCGCTGCCGCGGTCCGGCGCCGAGTTGCGCTGGCGGGCCATGAGCCTGATGCAGGTGGACAAACTCGTGCCGCCGAAGCTGCCGGAGGTGAAGCGCTGGATCCGCATCACGCGGCCGCCGCTGCCGGAGGACGCGATTTCCGCGGACTTCGATTACTCACCCGAGCGGCTGGAAACCTTGATCACGCAGGGGCGAGACACGGCGCGCGCGGCGCTGGTGGGGTCGCTGGCGGGAGTGGAGGAGACGGGGGCGGGGAGGTAAGGGGCTGCCGAACGTTGGGCGGGAGCTGAGTTGCCTCACCAATTGCTGCGTTACTCCCGCCTTCGCGCAGTGCAGTCCGGGGAATGTCGGCGCGGCGTCGGTGCCGGCGTCGGCCGCGCCGCTCACTGCCCGTCGCTGCGCTGGCCGCCGTTGGCCTCGCGCCCGCCGTCCGGGTCCAGCGGCTGCTCCGCCCAGCGCTGCACCCACTCGACGATGCGCCGCACGCCGTCCAGGCGGAACGAGGGCTTGCCGTCCTTGAGCACGTGGTGGTCGCCACCGGGGTACAGCACCATCTCGCACGGCGCGTCGGTGGCGCGCATCAGGCTCACGAAGAGCTCCTCGGACTGGCACTTCGGACAGCGCTCGTCCTCCTTGCCCTGCAGGATCAGCGTGGGCGTGCGCGCCCGCTCGATCTCCGTCATGGGAGAGAGCCGCCGGCTGGTCTCGCGGTCGATGCGCGGGGTGCCGCACATGTCGTAGGGATCGCTGTAGTAGCCGCTGTCGCTGGTGCCGTAGTGCGTCTCCAGGTTCGTCACCGGCGCGCACACCACCGCGGCGCGGAAGACGCGGCAGTGCCCGAGGGCCCAGGCCGCCATGTAGCCGCCATACGAGCTGCCGGTGATCGCCAGCCGCTCGTCGGCCAGGCCCTCGCGCTGCAGCGCTTCGATGATGGCCAGGATCTGCGGCAGGTCGTACTCGCCCCAATGGCCGCGCAACCGCTCGGCGAACTCGCGCCCGTAGCTGCTGGAGCCCACGGTGTTGGGCACCACCATCAGCCAGCCGCGCGCGCACAGCACGGGCCAGAACGCATGGTTCTGGAAGCTCAGGTCGGCATAGCTGGCCGGGCCGCCGTGCACGTCCACCAGCACCGGCATGGGCCCCTGCGTGTCGCGGGCGCGGATCAGCCATGCATCGACCTGTTCCATGCCGCCCTTGCCATCGGGCACCTGGAAATGCCGCACTTCGGCATGCAGCGGCTCGCGCTCGTGCCACCAGGTGTTCAGGCGGCTCAG
Organism: uncultured Azohydromonas sp.; assembly: GCF_937926365.1. GTDB lineage: Bacteria > Pseudomonadota > Gammaproteobacteria > Burkholderiales > Burkholderiaceae_C > Azohydromonas. The sequence goes on from NZ_CALAOH010000040.1 coordinate 2,309, forward strand.
GGTCTGCTCGTGGCGTCCGTCCAGGTCCGCGGCGCCCAGCTCCAGCGGCGCGTCGCCGCTCTCCCAGAAGAAGGCCATTCGGGAGCGCGCCACCGCGATGCCGCCGAGCTGCCGCTCGCCGTCCACCAGCAGGCGCCGTTCGCCCCCGGGCACCGACAGGCTCACCAGGTGCTGGCGCCCGCGCTGCGCCAGCAACAGGCGCAGCTGCGCGCTGTCGGTGCTCCAGTACAGGCTGCTGCTGGGCACCACCTCCAGGTCGTCGCCGCCGAGCATGCGCACCTGGCCCGAATCCGGCTCGGCCAGCCACAGCTGCATCTTGGCGTCGCCCTCGTCGATGTTGCCGGTGAAGGCGATCCAGCGCCCATCGGGCGACCACCGCGGCGCGCTCGCGTTGCCCTGCTCGTGCGTGAGCTGGCGCGCGTGGCCGCCGTCGGCGTCCGCCACCCAGAGCCCGGTGCGGTGCGCCAGGCGCCCCTCGCGCGTGCGGCTGTACACGACGCGCCGGCCGTCGGGCGACCACGCCGCGGAGCGCACCTCGAAGGCGCCCTGCGTGAGCTGGCGGTCCTCGCCGCTGGCGATGTCGAGCGTGAAGAGGTGGATCTGCTGCGCCAGCAGGTAGCCCACGCCGTCGAGCTTGTACGGCAGCCGCCATACCACCTCGGGCGCGTCCGTGTCGCGGGGCTGGTCCAGCTTCGAGGGCGCGCCGCGCGCCTCGGGGTCCACGTCCACGATGCTGGTGAGCAGCAGGCGGCGCCCGTCGGGGCTCCATTCGAAGGCCGACACGCCGCCCTTGAAGAAGCTGATCTGCCGCGCCTCGCCGCCGTCGGGGCGGATCAGGAACACCTGGTTCAGGCCGGCACGGTCGGAGATGAAGGCGATCCGATTGCCGTCGGGCGACCAGCGCGGCTGCCTGTCCTGGGAGGTGCCGGCGGTAAGCGGGCGCGGCTCGGCGCTGCCGTCCAGCGGGAAGAGCCAGAGGGTGCTGCGGTAGCCGTCGCTGTCGCGATGCGGGCACTTGACCGCGCACACCGCCACGTCGTGCGCGGACACGGCGTGGATGTCGTCGATGCGTTGTTCGAGCAAAAGGTCTTCGACCCCGAAGGATGCGGTGGGCATGGCGTCTGACTCCAGCGACGCCGCGCGCTCCTCGGCCGGCATCGACGGCACGTTGATCGATGAAGGAATCGGGTGTCCCGGCGCCGCGCACGGCACCGGGACCGGGACCGGGCCGTCAAGGCCCCATCAACGCCAACAAGCGGACTGCGGAAGCCGCGCTGTCACTCGTCCTGGTTGCGCTCCTGGTTCTGGTTCTGGCCTTGCTGCTGCTTGCGGTTCTGGTCCTGGTTCTGCTGGTTGCGGTTCTGGTTGTTCTGCTCCTGCTGCTGGTTGCGGTTCTGGTTCTGGTTTTGCTGGTTGCGGTCCTGCTGGGTCATGTCGAACTCCTGTGGTTGCGGTTGCCGGCGCCATGGGGCCGGTCACTGGAGCGGAGGCAAACCCAGGTCCCAGCGCGGCCCGGGCCGAATACCGGGCGGGCCAGGGCAGGCGCCTTGTCCGTTGAAGCGCGCCACCCAGCGCGGGGAGTGCCGACGCCCGCTGCGCGCTTCCCGCTCCCGAACCCTGAAGGTGCGGCCTTGTCGAAATTCCCCCTGCGCGGCGGTACGCGCCCGGGCCGGGCGTTTGCTGTACCGCGGCTGCACAAGACGCCAACGACGCCGTCCCATGCACGCCCCGCCGGATCTCCCGCCCACGCCCGCACTGCCCGTGCGCGACGGGTGCGACAGCTGCGCCGGCTGTCCCGCGCTGTGCTGGCAGTTGCGCCGCAACTGCCGCCTGACGCCCCGGCAGATGGGCCTGGCCTTCGGCGCGGTGTGCGTGTTTCACCTGCTGCTGGCGCTGGGGTTCTGGGCGCTGGGCTTCCCGCTGATCAGCCTGTTCGCCTGCATCGAGGTGGCGGCGCTGGCGGCGGCGCTGGTGGTGCACGCGCGCCACGTGCTGGACCGCGAAACCATCACCCTGGCGGCGGACCGGCTTTGCGTGGAGCAGCACTGCGGCGGACGGGTGCAGCGCACCGAGCTGCCCGCGGCCTGGGTGCGGGTGCACAGCGACGGCCCGGCGGCGCTGGTGCGGCTGAGCGCCGGCGAGCGCAGCGTGTTCGTGGGGCGGCACTTGGTGCCGGCGCAGCGCCCGCTGATGGCCCGCGAGCTGCGGCGCGCGCTCGCGGATACCCGGCAGCCGGCGGAGGACTGCCCGAAGACGTGATCGCGCGGCATACGGGTTGCCCCCAGGTTCCGCATGAACCGATGGCACCTCTCCCCTGGCGGCCCGCGGTCGCCCTCCTCCTCTTCCTTCCATGACAGCCGCCCGGCGCTGTTCTCCACCTCGGAGCTGCGCGAGCACGGCGGACCGCATCGCATCGTGATCGTCGGCGGCGGCGCCGGCGGGCTGGAGCTGGCGGTGCACCTGGGCGAGCAACTGCGCAAGCTGCGCCGGCGCGAGGCGCCGGCGGAGGTGGTGCTGATCGACGCCGCGCTCACGCACGTCTGGAAGCCCTGGCTGCACGAGCTGGCCGCGGGCACGCTGGGCGGGCATGACGCGGGCGTGGAGTTCCTGCAGCAGGCGCGGCGGCACAACTTCCGCTTCCACCTGGGCACGCTGGAGTCGCTGGACCGGGCCCGCCACGAGCTCTGGCTGGCGCCGCTGGTGGACGACGAGGGGACGGAGATCGCGCCGCGCCGCCCGGTGGCCTACGACACGCTGGTGATCGCGGTGGGCAGCATCGTCAACGACTTCCACACGCCCGGCGTGGCCGAACACGCCATCGCGCTCAACAGCGCCGCCGACGCCACGCGCTTTCACCGGCTGCTGCTGGCGGCTTGCGCGCGGGCCGAGGTGCGCTCGGGCGGGCCGGTGCAGATCGCCATCGTCGGCGGCGGCGCCACGGGCGTGGAGCTGGCGGCGGAGCTGATCGAGTCGGTGCACGCCATTGCCGGCCTGGGCACGGAGCTGCGGCAGGAGCCGCAGCCGGTGCAGCTGCGGCTGATCGAATCGGGCGACCGGCTGGTGAGCGCGCTGTCCGAGGACATCAGCCGCCAGGCGCGCGAGGACCTGGAGGCGCGCGGCGTGGAAGTGCTGCTGGGCCGCCGCGTCACGGAGGTGGCCGCCAATCACGTGGTGCTCGACGGCCACGAGGTGCTGCCCGCGGAGCTGACGGTGTGGGCCGCGGGCATCCGCGGGCCGGAGGTGCTGGAGAAGCTGGACGGGCTGGAACTCAACCGCAGCCGGCAGCTGCTGGTGCGCGACACGCTGCAGAGCACGCTGGACGCGGACGTGTTCGCGATGGGCGACTGCGCGAGCTGCGTACCCGAGGCCGGGGCGCCGGCCGTGCCGCCGCGGGCGCAGGCGGCGCAGCAGGAGGCGCGCTACCTGGCCGACGCGCTGCTGCGCCGGCTGGAGTCGCGGCCGGTGGAGGGTTTCAGGTTCCACGACCGCGGCTCGCTGGTGTCGCTGGGCAGCCGCGACGCGGTGGGGCGCATCCTGGGCCGAATGCCCGGACACGGCGTGCGGCTGCAGGGGCTGCTGGCGCGCTGGGCCTACTGGAGCGCGCACCACGCGCACATGGTCCGGCTGCAGGGGGCGCTGAGAACGGCCTGGGACCAGGTGGGGAACTGGATCGACGGGCGGACGCAGGCGAGGGTGAAGTTGCACTGATCAGGCGTGTGATCTATTTCACGGCCAGATCTTCCGATTGGCGCCGTGCGCGGAATCGGGTGCGGTACACGAGCCTGCCGGCGTAGGCTTGTTCGATGCCCAGCCGCTTCGTGAAGAGAACCGGTTTTCACCCGGTCCCCCATGCGAAGCCTGATTCACCCCTCTGATTTCCGACATCAGTCCGCCCATGCCCGCTCTGATTCCGAACTGCCAAGTTCCCGAGGAATATGAAACTCTTCTGCGTGACCGGGGTTTCGTGCACGAAACCTCGGCTGCGGGTGTACTGGAGCGGGAGGCGCCGGACACGGATGCTCTCCCCGCCCCCGTCGTCTTTCGCTCGCCGCACCTGGATCTGAGATTCGTGTGGAAACGGGGTGTGGAAGCGCAGGTGGGCCCGCCGGGCGCCGGCGGAAACCAGTGGCTGGCCCTTGAGCCGCTGATCCTCTTCGTCACCGGCCAACCCGCCCATGGGAATAAAGGCCGTCCGCTCCCGGCTCACGAATACTGCGCAGCGGGCCTGGCCAAGCACTTCGAGAAAATCGCTACCGCCGTATCCGCGCAGCAGATTGAAAATACCCGGCAAGCAATCAAAAAAGCAGCCGACGAGAGCTTCAAAAAGGCGTTCGCCAACGGCAGGAGATGAACAGGCACCGGCAGGCGCCGAGTCTTTTCATCAGGAAGCGTGAGGAACCTCGAATGCAGCAAACCGTCATCCCCCAGCTACGAACCATCAACGCCGAAAGAAGTCTTTCGTTCTATGTGGACGGCCTGGGCTTTAGCGTGGACTGGGAACACCAGTTTGAACCGGGCTTCCCGCTATTCCTACAGCTGACGAGGTCCGGCCAAACGATTTTTCTCACGGAGCACGCGGGCGACTGCCAGGTGGGCGGAGCGGTTTATTTCAAAGTTCAGGATGCCACGGCCTGCCACGCCGAGTTTGCGCAGCGCGGAATCGTCGCCACACATCCACCGACGCAAACGCCATGGGAAACCTGCGAATTCGTTCTCACGGACCCGGATGGAAACCGGCTGCGCTTTGCCAGTGATTTATGAGGGCGCACGACAATCCATCCACAACCATGCTCACCCCCGAAGTCATCGCCTACGCCCAGCGCTCCGTGCTCGCCTGGCTAGCAACCGTCGATCCAGCCGGATGTCCCAATGTTTCGCCCAAGGAGATTTTCACGGTCGTCGATGAGCGGTTCTTCGTCATCGCCAACATCGCCTCCCCCTGCTCGGTACGGAATCTGCGCGCGAACGACCGGGCCTGCCTGAGTTTCATCGACGTCTTCGTGCAAAAGGGATTCAAGGTGAAGGGGCGGGCGGAAATCATCGAGCCCACCCATCCGGACTTTCCAAAATGGTCCGTACCGTTGCGGGAAATGACGCGGGACCAATTTCCCCTTCGCTCCGTGATCGTGCTGCATCCGGAGGTCGTCGAGCCGATCCTGGCGCCCAGCTACACGTTTTTCGCCGCCGGGACCACCGAAGAGAGCCAGATTGCGGCCGCCATGAGGACTTATGGCGTTCAGCCACGGCAGCCCGGCTGCACCTGACTGAGTCTGCGAAGCGTGATTTGTTTCACGCTCGGACTCGGACACCACGGCCTTAGGATGAGGGCGCGACCCACGGGCCCGCGCGCCAGGCGCGGCGAACTCGAACGAGGTTGGGCATCGCACCACGGGTAGGAATCGCCTCGCATGGGGCATTTGCATGGAGAACGTCCGACATGGCGAACGAAAAGAACTCCGCCGGGGGAAGAAATGACTGGGACAACGACCGGCTGAAACAGGACTGGAAAATGTGGCGGGAAATCACCGGCGGCGGCCGCACGCTGACCGAGGAGCAGCAAAACCGCTATGAAGCCACCCGCAAGGAAATGGCCAAGCGGAAACTTATTCCGCTGGAGAGGGATGGGGGCTGAGCAGCCTCGCCGGGGCGAAATGGTGGTGAACGCCCCAAAGCCCCGGCCCTGAATATCCCGAAGACAGCCGGCGTTCAGGCCGGCCGCAGTTCCCGCGCCAATTCCCCGATCCGCCGCAGCGCCCGCCGCTGCGCGTCGTCCCAGCGCCCCACCACGCCCAGCCGCAGGCAGTGCCGGTAGCGCCCGGTGCTGCTGAACATGGTCCCCGGCGCGAACACGATGCGCTCCCGCAGGCAGGCCTCGAACAGTGCCATGGAGTCGCTGCCCGCCGGCAGTTCCACCCACAACAGGAAGCCGCCCGGCGGGTCCGTGACGCGCGTTCCTTTTGGAAAACTCTCGGCGATCAGTCCGCGCGCCTCGTCCACGCGCTGCGCCACGGCCGAGCGCAGCGAGCGGAAGGCGCTCTCCAGCCCGGGCTGCATCAGCAGGTCCGCCATCGCCTGCTCCAGCACCTCGGTGTAGCTGCCCGAGTACACGTGGCGCAGGCGCTGCACCTGCGCCGTCCAGCCCCCGGCGTCCACGTAGCCCACGCGCAGGCCCGGCGCCAGCGTCTTGGAGAAGGAGCCGCACAGCATCACGTGCCCCGTGGCGTCGTAGCTGCGCACCGCTCGGCGCTGCTCGTCGTGCTCGCACAGCGGGTTGTAGAGCACGTCCTCGATCAGCGGCACGCCGCGCTGCGCCACCAGCTGCGCCAGCCGCCGACGCTCCGCCAGCGGCATGCTCGACCCCAGCGGGTTGGACAGCGTGGGCACCGCCAGCACCGCCTTCACCGGCTGCGTGTCGAAGGCCAGCGACAGCGCGTCCACCGACAGCCCGTGGCGCGGGTGCGTGGGAATCTCCAGCGCGCGCAGGTGCATGCTCTCCAGCAGCTCCAGGAAACCGTAAGAGGTGGGCGACTCCAGCGCCACCACGTCGCCGGGCTTGGTCACGGCCCGCAGGCACAGGCTGATGGCCGCCTGGCAGCCGGTGGTGGAGACGATGCGCTCCGGGTCGAGCTGGCAGCCCATGGCCAGCGCCTGCCGCGCCACGGCACGGCGGAACTCGGGCGTGCCGCTGCCCAGCGGATAGCGGCACAGCGAGGCGCGGTGCCGCTGCGCCGCGCGGCTCAGCGCCCGCCGCACGCGCTCCTGCGCGAACAGCTCCGCCGCCGGGTAGGCGGCGCCAAAGGACGTGAAGTTTGGGTCCTGCGCCAGCGCCGTCACCTGCACGCCCAGCGAACTCACCGCCACCGGCTGCGCCGCTGCCGGCAGCGGCGTGGTCTCGGGCTCGGGCGGGCGCCGCACGCTGCGCGCCGCCACGAAGTAGCCCGAGCGCGGCCGGGCCTCGATCAGCCGCGCGTCCTCCAGCGTGCGGTAGGCCTGCACCACGGTGGACATCGATACCCCTTGCTGCCGCGCCAGCTCGCGCACGGAGGCGATGCGCTCGCCCCGCGCCAGCGTCCCGGCGCGGATGGAGCTGGCAAGCTGGTCGGCAATGCGCAGGTACAGGGTGTCTTCGGTGCGGTCCATGCCAGATTCTGTGCGGCTCGCCCGCGAGGCGGGCAGTACAGATCGGGCCGCTTGTGACCGGCACAGCGGGCCGGGCCAGCTCCCGGCTGCGGTCAGGCGAGGCGGACGCGGGCATGCGCGCAGGGCGGATGGAGCAGGCCAACAGGAGGGCCGATGACGGCGCGGTGAGCCGGCTGCGACCGGACCCTCCGCCGCCACGCCATCCGGACCCAATGGAGCGGGTCAGCAGCCCGTGTCCTGGGGTCCGCCGCCGCCCAGGACGCCCGTCACCGTCGCGCGGTACACGGCGCTGATCTTGTTGGGCGCGTTGAGCTTCTGCATGGCCTGCTGGACGTGGAAATTCACGGTGCGTTCGCTGATGCCCAGGATCGTCGCCAGGTCGCCGGCCGACTTGCCTTCCGCGGACCACTGCAGCACCTCGATCTCCCGTGCGGAGAGCGCCTGGGCGGCGTCGCTGCCCACTGCGGCCATCGCGGAACCCGCCACGCGGGGCGCCTCGGCCAGGACCCGCGACGCCGCCGACAGCAGCGCCAGGATCGACGCCGTGGCCAAGTTCCCGTGGCGGCCGGCGCCGAAGCGCGTGCCCGGCATGCCGGCGCAGGAGATCTCCACGATGGCCAGCGCGGCGGCATCCGCCCCGGCGCCCAGGCTCCTTTCCTCGTAGGCATGCACCGTCAACGGCAGGCCGAGGGCACGCACGGCGGCGTCGATGGGCCCGTTGCCCGAGCCGCGCAGCATGCGGCGGGCATTTGCGCCGCCCAGCTCCAGCTCGATGGATTGCCGCTCGCCGTCGCCCTCCAGCCGGTGCGAGGCGTAGGCCAGCGGATTTCTCGGGTCGTGCGGCGGCGCCAGGTAGGTGGCGTCGAACAGGCGCCACAGCACCTCCGCGCTGATCTCCGCTTCGCTGGCGTCCGCGGCGCGCTGCACCACCGAGCTGAGTTCGATCTGCATGCGCCGCGGCATCACCACGCCATGCGCCTGCTCCAGCAAATACGCGATGCCGCCTTTTCCGGACTGGGCATTGACGCGAATGATCCCGTCGTAACTGCGCCCGATATCCACCGGGTCGATGGGCAGGTACGGCACCGCCCAGGGCGCGTTCGGGCGCTGCGCGGCCATGCCTTTCTTGATGGCGTCCTGGTGCGATCCGGAAAACGCGGTGAATACCAGGTCGCCGACATAAGGATGGCGCGGGTGGATCGGCAGCCCGGTGCTTTCCTCGATGAGGCGGGCCAGGCCGTTGATGTCCGACAGGTCGAGCCGCGGGTGGATGCCGTGGGTGTAGAGGTTCAGCGCCAGCGTCACCAGGTCCACGTTGCCGCTGCGCTCGCCGTTGCCGAACAGGCAGCCTTCCACGCGCTCGGCGCCCGCCAGCAGCGCCTGCTCCGCACAGGCCACGCCGGTGCCGCGGTCGTTGTGCGGATGCACCGACAGCACCACGTGCTCGCGACGCTCCAGGCGGCGGTTCATCCACTCGATCTGGTCGGCGAACACGTTGGCCGTGGTCACCTCGACCGTGGTCGGCAGGTTGATGATGATCTTGCGGCCCGGACCGGCATCCCAGGCGCGGATGGCCGTGTTGCAGGCCAACAGCGACACCTCCAGCTCCGTCATGCAGAAGGTCTCGGGGCTGTACTGCAGCGTCCACTGCGTCTCGGGATGCCGGCTGGTCAGGCGCCTGAGCAGGCTCACGTGCTCCTCGATGAGCTGCATCACCTGCTCCACGCTCATGTCGAAGACGACCCGGCGCCACAAGGGCGAGGTGGCGTTGTAGAGGTGGACGATGGCGCGGCGGGCGCCGGCCAGCGACTGCACCGTGCGCTCGATCAGGTCGGCCCGGGCCTGCGTGATGACCATGGGCGTGACGTCGTCCGGAATCAGGTCCTGCGCCACCAGATCGCGCACGACATCGAAATCGATCTGCGACGCGGAGGGAAATCCGACCTCGATTTCCTTGAAGCCCACGCGCACCAGCGCCTGGAACAGCGAGAGTTTCCGTTCGCGGCTCATCGGCTCGAACAAGGCCTGGTTGCCATCGCGCAGGTCGGTGGACAGCCATACCGGCGCCCGGTCGATGGTGCGGTTGGGCCATTCACGGTCCGGAAGCTGGACGGTGGCAGGGCGCGAGTATTTGACGGCGGGATGGGAAAGCATTCGGGCACCTCGGCTCGGGCGCCGCCAAACGGGGCGGCGCCTTAAAGCACGTTGAAAAACAAATCAAATGAATTTCCCTCCAGCCCTCGCCAATGCCGGGAGCCTGGTTCGCGGCCGGGGTCAGGGGAAATCCGTGCGTGCCGGCGCTCAGCGCCCGTACACATGCCAACCCCGGCCAGGTGCTAGACCTAGGCTTAGGACGGGGCGAGGCAGGAGATGCATGGAAAGGATGGTGCCTGCTGGGTACAGGGGTGTCTACTGTCAGAGTCGGCAAATGGGGCGGGATTTCCACGCCAGGCCCACGCGGTGCACCACCGGTTCGGCGCCACCCAGCGCCGTGAGTGGCTTGCTGCGGTCGTGCGGCAGCAGCTGCAATAGCTACCCTTTCGCCGGCCGCTGAGTTTCAACCTTAGCTCGCAGAGGAGGACATATGGCACTTCACCCGTACTCACTCGACGACTCCCTCAACGCGTCCGAGCGCCTACAGGTCGCTTACAAGCTCGCCGCAACCGCCAGCATCGTCGTTGGAGCAGCCAGCGCTGCGATTGCGGTAGCCACGAAATACTACGGAACAGTCGCAGCGCTGGCCGCGCCATCAACTGTCGTTGTTTACCTGTTCCTCGTGCGCTTGGTTGAACTCTATCTTTGGAAGTGGCGATCGACACGTTTCCTCCTGGGAATAACACTGCCAAACATCAACCGGACGTGGAACGGAACGGTCGAAACACGGAGAAGAGATGGACAGCAAATAGCCGGCAACACGGGAAGAATGACGATCAAGCAGAGCTGGTCAACCCTCGGTGTTGAGTTTGAAACGGATCGGACATGCTCCCACAGCGTGGGTGCCTTCATGACAATGGACGCGGCTCATCTCGTCCTTACGATCGAGTACCGCGCCGACGTTCGTGAATTGCATAAAGACGACCCAAACGTACAAGCTCATCGAGGAACGTGCCGATACCGGATCATGACCACAGAGCAAGGATGCGACCTTCAGCAAATCGAGGTCCCTTACTACACGGACCATCGTGAGACTGGAATCATCAGACTGACGAAGGCCTGAATTCAATCCAATCCCAGGCGATCAAATCGTGCATCCTCAACAAGAGAACGGAATACGGGCTTGAAAACCACATTGAATCCGTATGACCTGTCTGCGCAACCAATCCGGCCGGGTTGCTGTAGATGACTGGAGCACCATTTCAGTGAATGCCTGCGGGGCCCTGGCGCAACACGAAGCCCGGGCACACGCCACTTCTCAAGCCATCCCCTCCCCCACCAGCTGCGCCAGCTCCCCCACCCGCCTCAGCGCCCGCCGCTGCGCCTCGTCCCACCGCCCGCCCAGCCCCAGCCGCACGCAGTGCCGGTAGCGCCCCGTGGTGCTGAACATGGTCCCCGGCGCGATGCAGATGCGCTCCTTCAGGCAGGCATCGAACAGCGCCATCGAGTCGCTGCCCGCGGGCAGCTCCACCCACAGGATGAAGCCGCCCGGCGGGTCCGTGACGCGCGTGCCCTTGGGAAAGCTCTCCGCGATGATCCCGCGCGCCTCGTCCACCCGCGCCGCCACCGTGTTGCGCAGCTGCCGGTAGGCGCTCTCGGTGCCGGGCTGCGTCAGCAGGTCCGCCACCGCCAGCTCCAGGAACTCGGTGTGCGCGCCCGAGTGCACCGCCTTCAGCCGCTTGACCTGCTCCGACCAGCGCCCGGCGTCCACGTAGCCCACGCGCAGGCCCGGCGCCACGGTCTTGGAGAAGGAACCACACATCATCACGTGCCCCGTGTCGTCGTAGCTGCGCACCGCGCGGCGCTGCTCGTCGTGCTCGCACAGGGCGTTGTAGATCACGTCCTCGATCAGCGGCACGCCGCGCCGGGCCACCAGCTGCGCCAGCCGCCGCCGCTCCGCCAGCGGCATGCTCGACCCCAGCGGGTTGGACAGCGTGGGCACCGCCAGCACCGCCTTCACCGGCTGCGTGTCGAAGGCCAGCGACAGCGCGTCCACCGACAGCCCGTGGCGCGGGTGCGTGGGAATCTCCAGCGCCCGCAGGTGCATGCTCTCCAGGATTTCCAGGAAGCCGAAGTAGGTCGGCGACTCCAGCGCCACCACGTCGCCGGGCTTGGTCACGGCGTGCAGGCACAGGCTCACCGACTCCAGGCAGCTGTTGGTCACCAGGATGTCGCGCAGGTCGAGCTGGCAGCCCATGCTCAGCGCCTGGCGCGCGATGGCGCGGCGCAGCTCCGGCGTGCCTGAGCCGAGCGGGTAGCGGCTGAGCGTGGCGCGGTTGCGCTGCGCGGCCCGACCGATGGCGCGGCGGATGCGCTCGTAGGGGAACAGCTCGTCGCCGGGCGTGGCGGCACCGAAGGAGATGAAGCCCGGGTCCACCGCCATGGAGAACACCCGCGAGCCCATGGAGCTCACCGACACCGTCTGCGACTGCGGCGGCAGCGGCGTGGTTTCCGGCTCGGGCGGACGCCGCGTGCTGCGCGCCGCCACGAAGTAGCCCGAGCGCGGGCGCGCCTCGATCAGCCGCGCATCCTCCAGCGTGCGGTAAGCCTGCACCACCGTCGCCATCGACACGCCCTGCTGGCGCGCCAGCTCGCGCACGGAGGCGATGCGCTCGCCCCGCGCCAGCGTGCCGGCCCGGATCGAGCCGGCCAGCTGGTCGGCAATGCGCAGGTACAGGGTGTCTTGTGTGCGGTCCATGCCGGATTCTGTGCCGGTCCGTCGCGCACAGACCAATACAGATGCCGACGCATCCGACCGGCACAGCCGCCCGCACCGGGGCGCTGTGCCGGCTGTATTGGCCACTTTCTGCATCTGTGCAGGTTCACTGCCCACGCCGAAAGTGGCTGCCATGGACACCACCACCGCAGCCGCCACCGCCATGAACACCTCCACTACCGCCTTCGACCTGGCTCCCGGCGCGACGGTCGCGCTGCACCACGCCGCCGGCCGCGAGCTGGTCGTGTACAGCGGCCGCGTCTGGGTCACCTGCAGCGGCTGCGCGCAGGACCTGTTCCTGAGCGCCGGCCAGCGCGTGCGCCTGGCCCCCGGCGCGGTCGCCGAGTGCGACAGCCCCGGCGCCGCGCGGCTGCAACTGCTGCCGGCGCATGGCCGGCTGTGGTGGGCCGCCGCGC
>NZ_CALAOH010000041.1 GCF_937926365.1 uncultured Azohydromonas sp.
CGCAGCGCCCGCCGCCGCGCGCGGCCAGGCACTGCCCCCGGCGCCGCCCCGGCTGGCCTGGGCAGCGCGACGCTCCCAGACTGGCCGCCTGCCGCCCCCGGCGGCACGACACCCAGGAGCACAGCGATGGCGACCTCGTCCCTCTTGTCCCGGCGTCGGTTCTTCCAACACGCCTGCAGCGGCGCCTGCTGCGGCCTGGCCGCCTGGAGCGCTCCCATGGCCTTGCTCGCGGCCGAAGGCGCGCGCACCACGCTCACCGCCACCCAGGCGCTGGAGCGGCTCAAGCAGGGCAACGCCGATTTCATGGCCAACCGCCAGCCGCCCGATCCGCCGGACCACAGCAAGCGGCGCCTGGAGCTGGCCCGCAGCCAGGCCCCCTTCGCGGTGCTGGTGGGCTGCTCCGACAGCCGCGTGCCGCCGGAGCTGCTCTTCGGCGCCGGGCTGGGCGAGCTGTTCATCGTGCGCAACGCCGGCAATACCGTGGACACCGTGGCGATCGGCAGCATCGAGTACGGCGTGAACGTGCTGGGTGCGCCGCTGATCGTGGTGCTGGGCCACGAGCGCTGCGGCGCGGTGGACGCGGCCGTGGCGGTGGTGCAGAAGAACGCCACCTTCCCCGGCAGCATCGGGCAGATGGTGGAGCCCATCATCCCGGCCGTGCTCAAGGCGCGCAGCAGCGCCGGCGGCGAGCTCAAGGACGGCGAGCTGCTGGACTTGGCCGTGCGCGAGAACGTGCGCCGCACCGTGATGCGGCTGCGCGAGTCCGAGCCCTCGCTGATCGAGCCCCAGCGCGCGGGCAAGCTGCGCGTCGTGGGCGCTCGCTACGACTTCGACGACGGCAAGGTGGACTTCATCGTCGAATAGCGCGCGAGCACCGCCATGGCACGCGTGGCCACGCCCCCACCGGCGCGCCGGCATCGGCTCGTCGCCCGCGCCGTGGTGCTGCTGCTGGCCCTGGCGGCGCTGGCGCTGCTGCTGCGCAGCGTGGTGTTCCTGGTGGTGGAAGCCGCCGCCTTCGACACCCCGCCGCCCGGCACGCAGCGCCCCGATGCGCTGGGCGTGCCCTCGAAACAGCTGACCTTCCTGAGCGGCGGACGGCGGCTGCACGCGTCCTGGGTGGACGCCGCGGACGCGCGGGCGCCGGCGCTGCTGGTGTTCCACGGCAACGACGAGGAGCTGTCGCAGTGGGCGGCGGTGCAGGCGCGGCTGCACGCGGCGGGCATCGCCTCCTTCGTGTTCGATTACAGCGGCTACGGCGCCAGCGACGGGCGGCCGACGCTGGCGCGGCTGCGCCAGGACGGCCTGGCGGCGTGGCGGCAGTTCGTCGCGCTGACGCCGCAGGCGAGCCGGCGCGTGGTGCTGGGCTTCTCGCTGGGATCGGCGGTGCTGCTGGACGTGGCGCCGCAGCTGCAGCCCCGGCCGCAGGGACTGGTCATCGGCGCGGGCTTCGCGTCGGCGCGGGAGATGGCGGTCAACGTCGGCCTGGTGCCGGACTGGGCGGCGTGGTTGCTGCCGGACCTGTGGAACAACGAGGAGCGCATCGGCGAGGTGACGCAGCCGCTGCTGATCCTGCACGGCCGCAACGACGAACTGATCCCGGTGCAGGACGCGCTGCGGCTGTGCCGCGCCGCGCCCGGTCCACGGCGGCTGGTGCTGCTGGAGCGGCTGCCGCACGACGCGCCGCTGGAGCCGGCGCGGTCGGCGGCGTTCTGGGACGAGGTGGAGGGGTGGGTGAAGGGGCAGACGACCACGACCGCCTCAGCGACCGGCGCCTGCATCCCCGCCGCAAGCCCTTGAGCGGCCGCTCTCAGCCGCACACCCCCACGTAGCCGCAAGCCGTGCAGAAATCGCAGCCGTCCTTGTGGATGACGGTGGCGTTGCCGCACTCCGGGCAGGGCTTGCCGGCCATGGGCGTGACGGTGGCGCCGACGGGCTCGCCGCGCGCCGGCGTGGGCGCGGCCAGGATGCCCATCTCCCGCATCGGGAAGCCCTCCTCGTCCAGCAGGCCCAGCATCGCGTAGCGGTGGATGATCAAGCGGGCGATGTAGGCCACCGTGCTGGGCCACACCTGCTGGCGCCGCTCGCCGGGCACCGGGGCCATGAAGTGGCCCAGCGGCTCGCCCACGTTGAGCAGCTTGCGCAGCTTCATGCCGATCCACGCCGGGTCCAGCACCCGCATGTCCAGCGACAGCAGCCGCGCCAGGCCGTCCAGCGCGCGCGGGTAGTTGCCCGCGAAACCGACCGCGCAGGGCCGGGCGACCGAGCCGCCGTCCCCGTCGCGGGCCGCCAGGGTGACCTCCTTGAGCGTCAACGTGAAGCTTTCGCCGGTGGCGGGGTTGTCCACGTCCACGGCCCAGGCCAGCGTGCCGGAGGTACCGGTGCGCGGCTCCTCGCGGCTGAACATGGCGTCCAGCACGGGGGTGGGCCCGGCCTCGGCCGTCTCGCCCAGGGCGCCGAGCTGCTCGCAGCGCCAGCGGATCACGGCCGCGGTGGCGGCCACCACGCCGGGGAAGAGCCGGCGCTCGCCGTGCGGCGGGAACGGCATCTCGAAACTGCGCTCCTCGGCCACGGTGGCCAGCGCATCGAGTTTCAACTTCAGCCAGGCCGCGTCGTTGGCGCGCATGTCCATGGACAGGGTCTTGGCCAGCGCCGCCAGGCCGCGCGGCTGCTCCGCGCCGTTGACCCAGACCTCGAAGGGCAGCGTCTTGCCGAACAGGCCCAGCCCCGGCCCCTCGGCGGGCAGCTCGCCCACGAACAGGGCGAACTCGCCGTGCGGGTGCTTGATCATGAAGCTCCACGACGGGTTGCCCGCGGGCAGCTCGGGCCGCCCCGGCCAGCGCAGCGAGGCCAGCACCGGCGCGGGCAGCCGCTCCAGGCGCAGGCGCTGGTTCATGCCCGTGTCGCCCACCAGCGGCTCGGTCTTGGCCGCGGCCGCCGGCGCGCCCACGCTCAGCACCGCGCCCAGCACGTTGTTCGGGCGGTAGGTCGCCAGGCCCTTCAGCCCGGACCTCCAGGCCGTCATGTACAGCCCTTGAAAATCCTCATAGGGGTAGTCGGCCGGGACGTTGACGGTCTTGCTGATGGAGGTATCGATGTACGGCGCCACGGCCGCCACCATCGCGGCGTGGGCCTCGGCGCTCATCTCCAGCGCGGTGACGAAGGCGCGCGGCAGCGGCGCGTCGGCGCCGTGCAGGTGGTGGAACAGCCGCCAGGCGTGGTCCTCCACCGCGTACTCCTTGAAGCCGCCGTCGGCCATGCGCTTCTTGCGCGTGTAGCTCCAGCTGAAAGGCGGCTCGATGCCGTTGCTGGCGTTGTCGGCGAAGGCCAGGCTGATGGTGCCCGTGGGCGCGATGGACAGCAGGTGCGAATTGCGCAGCCCGTGCGTGCGGATGCGCTCCTTGAGCGGCGCGGGCAAGCGCGAGGCGAAGCTGCCCTTGCGCAGGTAGAGGTCGGCGTTGAAGAGCGGGAAGGCGCCGCGCTCGCGCGCCAGCTCCACCGAGGCGCCGTAGGCGGCGTCGCGCATCACCTCGCTGATGCGCCGGGCCATCTCGCGCGCGGGCTCCTCGTCGTAGCGCAGGTTGAGCATCGCCAGCGCGTCGCCCAACCCCGTGAAGCCCAGGCCCACGCGGCGCTTGTTGGCCGCCTCCTGCGCCTGCTGCGGCAGCGGCCAGACGGTGACGTCGAGCACGTTGTCCAGCATGCGTGTGGCCACGGCCGCCACTTCGGCGAAAGCGGCCTCGTCGAAGCGCGCCTGCGGCGTGAAGGGGTCGCGCACGAAGGGGGTTAAAGAAATGCTTCCGAGGCAGCAGCAGCCGTAAGACGGGAGCGGTTGCTCCGCGCACTGCCCCGAAACCAGGCCATTGAAGATGACGGTGTTGTGGTCCGGCTGCGTGGTGTCGAACACCGGCTGGCGGCCGATGGCTTCGATGCGGGTGATGCGGGTGCTGAAGCGCTGCGTCTTGCGCAGGCACTTGCCCTCGGCCCAGGCGCGGTACTTCGCGGTCTTGTGGTCGAGCAGGAAGCCGATTTCGCGCATGAACAGGTCGCGCGATTCGCCATCGATGATGAGCTCGTGGAACGCCTGGCAGGGGTACTCGCGCAAGCCACCATGTCCGTCGGACAGTGAGCGCATTGCCGCAGCACGGCGCTGCCGTACCGACGCGAACACCCCGAAGTTAGCCAGCAACAGTTGTACGTCCTTCAACAACGGAAGGTGCACGGAACCCAGGCGAATGGAGCAGCGGTCCGGAGCTGCGTTGACCGTGCCATCGGTCTGGAACAGCGCTCGCAGATAGCCGCGCACACAAGCTTCGCTGCCACGCCACACCACCTCGGGCACCTTCAGCTTGGTCTCGCGCGTAAAGCCGTAGGCCTTCAGCGCGCGTGCCAGCAGTACCGAGCGGATACTCACCTGCTCCCGCTGCGGCACTGCCACGGCCGATACGCGGTACTCGCGATGGTTGGTTGCCAGCCCAGCCACCAGCGCGTTGGCACCAGCCACCACACGCTCGGCCAGCGCACGGTCCTCCTTCCACAACGTCACCACGGCCGCCGACTCGCCATTGGGACCGCGCGGCGTGAAGTGCCCGTCGCCGGTGATCGACCCCAGCAGCACGCCCAGCTCTTCAGTGCCCTGCGTACCGAACTGCCCCTTGCCCGACTGCACCCACAGCTCGTCGCCCGGCTGCAGCTCCGAAAGCTTGAGCTTGCCGCGCGCCGTGTAGAGCTCGTGCCAGGCCGTGGCCTTGATCTCGTAGCCGTCCGCGGTCTCGACGCGGAACACCTCGGCCTCGCGCGCCGTCATGAAGGCCGGCACCGCGGGCCGCACCTCGGTGCCGCGCGCACAGACCTCGCTGCCCAGGGCCCGCTGGTCCACCGTCACCTGCAGCGGCAGCTGCGCCGCCTGCAGTTCGCCGATGGGCACCAGCCCGTACTGCGTCGCCAGCCGCGTATCCGCCGTCACGCACGGATTCGTCGCCGCAATCGACTCGCAATACCCCAGGTTGTTGTCCACGTTGATCCGGTCCAGGAACAGCACCCCCGGCTCGGCGTGGTCGTAGGTGCTGCGCATGATCTGGTCCCACAGCGCGCGCGCGGGCAGCTTGCGGTAGACCCACAGCCCGTCGCCGCGCTGGTAGGCGCCCGCTTCGCGCAGCTTGTCGCCCGGGGCGGCGCGGTGCACCAGCTCCACCTCCGCGTCGTCCACCACCGCCTGCATGAAGGCGTCGGTCACGCCCACGGAGATGTTGAAGTTCCTGAGGTCGCCCTCGTCCTTGGCGTGGATGAAGGTCTCGATGTCGGGATGGTCGCAGCGCAGCACGCCCATCTGCGCGCCGCGGCGGCTGCCGGCGCTCTCCACCGTCTCGCAGCTGCGGTCGAACACGCGCATGTAGCTCACCGGGCCGGAGGCGTTGCTGCGCGTGCTCTCCACCCACGCGCCGGCCGGGCGGATGCGCGAGAAGTCGTAGCCCACGCCGCCGCCGCGGCGCATGGTCTCGGCAGCCTCGGTCAGCGCGGTGTAGATGCCGGGGAAACCGTCCTCCGCCGTGGCGATGGAGTCGCCCACGGGCTGCACGAAGCAGTTGATCAGCGTGGCGCTCAGGTCCGTGCCGGCGGCGGAATTGATGCGCCCGGCCGGCACGAAGCCGCGGCGCTGCGCGTCCAGGAAACGCTGCTCCCAGTGCGCGCGCTGCTCGGCCGGCTCCACGGCCGCCAGCGCCCGCGCCACGCGCGCGCGCACCTCGTCCACGCTGTGTTCGCCGTCCTTGGCGTACTTCTCCAGCAGCACCTCCTCGCTGATGGGTTGCGCGGGCAGGTTCAAGACGGTGTGTTGGCCGAGGGTGGATTCGCTCATCGCAGGACTCCGGAAAACGGGCCCGCCGCGGCGCGGGCCGGGTGCAAGGTGGCGGGCAGTATCACCGGCAGCCTGCCGCCCGCGGGGCGGCACTCCACATGCCTGTTGCGGCCGCGCGATACGCCTTGCCATGTCGAAAAAATGGGTGGATGCGGCCTTCGCGGCCAGCAGCGTCGTGGGTGTGTCTTCACCCTCTCCCCTCTCCCGCAAGCGGGCGAGGGCTGACCAAGGGCGTGGCCTTCGGGGCGGCGAGCTGAAGGCCTTGCGCCCGGCAGCGCCTCAGGGACGGAGGAAGCCCGGCCGCAGCAGCGCCGCCGCATCGAGGTGCAGCGGCCCCACGGCATCGAGCGTGTTCTTGAGCAGCAGCGCGTACTCGGTGTCGCCCTCGATCACCAGCGCGCGCTCGAAGAAGAGGCGGTCCGGGTCCTCCTGGCCGCGCAGCAGCCGCAGGTAGTCCGCGGCCCGGGCGCGGATGCGCACGCGCGGCGCCGCGCCGGCGGGCGCCACCGCGAAGCCCGCGCCCGGTGTTGCGATCCACACCCGGGTGCGCAGCCCCAGGTCGCTCACCTCCACCTCCACCACGCTGCCGGCGAGCTCGCCGCGCTGCGAGGCGTCCAGCCGCGGCCACAGCAGCCGCTGCAGGCCCAGCGCCAGCGCCAGGCTCGGCGGCTGCCACGGCAAGCGGGCCACGAAGCGGCGCACCCCTTCGGGCATGGGCAGGAGTTTCATCAGCAGGGTTTCGGCATTCATGCGGCGCTCCATTGCAGGCCCGGACGGCCCAGCGCGTAACCATTGACCAGCGCGCCCGGCAGCGGCAGCGCCTGCAGTTCGCGCAGCGCCTGCGCCGCGTCGGCGCCCTCGTTGAACACGGCCTCGTGCAGCCGCAGCACCTCGTTGAAACCCTGCGCGCAGGGCGACAGCCGGAGGCGCGACACGCCCGCGGCGCGCAGCGCGCCGGGACGGTCCAGCACGCACTGCAGCCCGGCCGACTGCGTCTGGATGCCGTTGAGCACCAGGAAGTCCTCGCCCTCACCCGATTTCAGCAGCAGCCCGTCGGGGTCGCCCAGGCAGCGGAACTCGCACTCGTCCTTGGGGAGCTTGTGATGCCGCGCCGTGAAGCAGCGCGCCGAGAAGGCCAAGGGCATGCGGCCGAAGGCAAAAAACTCCGTCAACACGGCCTCGCCCTGCGGCGTGCGTACCGGGTCGTCCGGGGGGTTGATGCGGGCGACGGTGGCCAGGTCCAGCTCCACCGGCGGCACCCAGCGCACGGCGCCCAGCGCGGCATATTCCCGCAGCGCCTCGCGGCTGTAGACGTTGACGTGCGGCGAGAGCATGAAGCGCCGGCCCATCAGCCGGTGCAGCGCCGAGGCGTCGCCGGCCTCGACGATGAAAGCCTCCTGCGCGCAGCGCTCGCGCAGGGTGCGCAGCTCGGCCTCGCTCTCGATCAGCGCCTGCGTCGCCAGCACCACCTCCTTGCCCGCCTGGCGCAGCTCCTGCGCCACGGACAGCCAATCGGCGGCCTTGAACTCGCGCCGGCGCGAGCACACCACCTCGCCCAGCACCACGGCGTCCGCGGGGCCGTCGGCCACCTCGGCATAGAAATTCGTCAGCGCCTGGCGCGACCAGTGGTAGAGCACCGGCCCCACCACCAGCGCCATGCGCGATGCGTCATTCAGCGTTGTCATGCGCCTCACCTCCACGGCCGGCTGTAGGCGCCCAGCGTGTGCTGCTGGGCCTCGGCGTGGCGCGCCAGGCCGGCTTCCCAGGGCGGCTGGATCTCGAAGCCTTCCGGGTCGGCGGCGCAGCGGTCGATGGCTTGCCGCCAGATGCGCGTGACCTGTTCGACGTAGCTGGCGCTGCGCTGGCGGCCCTCGATCTTGATGGCCGCGATGCCCAGCGCCATGAGCTGCGGCAGCAGCGCCATGCTGTTGAGGCTGGTGGGCTCCTCGATGGCGTACTCGCGCCGCCCTTCCACGTCGAAGCGGCCCTTGCACAGCGTGGGGTAGCCGCGCGACTCGTCGGGCGCGAAGCGGTCGATGAGCACGCCGCCCAGGCGCGCGTCCACGCCGCGCGGCGTCTCCTCCCAGCGCACGGCCGAGGCCGGCGAGCACACGCCGGCGTTGTTGGGCGACTGGCCCGTGGCGTAGGAAGACAGCGCGCAGCGGCCCTCGACCATCACGCACAGGCTGCCGAAGCCGAAGACCTCGATCTCGGCCGCGGTGTGGCGCGCCAGGTGCCCGACGTGGCTGAGCGTGAGCACGCGCGGCAGCACCGCGCGGCGGATGCCGTAGCGCTCGCGGTAGAACTCGATGGCCTCGTAGCTCGTGGCCGAGGCCTGCACGCTCAGGTGCAGGCGCAACCGTGGGTGCGTGCGCTGCGCGTAGGCCAGCACGGCGATGTCGGCGCAGATGAGCGCATCGGCGCCCATGGCCACGGCCGTGTCCACGGCGCGGAACCAGCGCTCGCTGTCGCCGGCGCGCGCGAAGGTGTTGAGCGCCATGAGCACCTGGCGCCCGCGCGCATGGGCGTAGCGCACGCCCTCGCGCGCCTGGGCCAGGTCGAAGTTCAGGCCGGCGAAGTTGCGCGCGTTGGTCGCGTCCTTCAGGCCCATGTAGACGGCATCGGCGCCGGCATCCACGGCCAGCTGCAGCGCGCGCAGCGAGCCGGCCGGGGCCACCAGCTCGGGTTTCTTGATGTGGGGGGAAGACATCCGGGATCGGTCAGACAACGGTGTGGGGATTGTCTGGATGCGCCCGGCGCGGGGACTGATGCAGGTCTAGGTGCGGCGCAATTGATCCCATGGCCCTTCCGAGCCAATGGTCATGTGCTCATTTCCTCCAGTGCTTCGATCCGCCCGCGGCCTCTACCGGGCTGTGCCCCGTGACGGCCCAGGAACTCCCCCCGGCACATGCATTGCCGTGTGTTGGCTTGTTTATCCATGCCTATAGGAAGGAGATCCCCGTGGGTCAACTCAATGCCCCCGGCGCGGCGCCGCTGCGCCCGGCCGCCGCCGGTGGATTCGACGTGCTCGTGGTCGGCGCCGGCTTCGCCGGCAGCGTGCTGGCCGAACGCCTGGCCAGCCAGCTGGGCCTGCGCGTGCTCGTGTGCGACAAGCGGCCCCACATCGGCGGCAACGCCCATGACCGCTACGACGACGCCGGGTTGCTCGTGCATCCCTACGGGCCGCACATCTTCCACACCAACTCCGCCGAGGTCTTCGACTACCTGTCGCAGTTCACCGAGTGGCGCCCCTACCAGCACCGCGTGCTCGCCAGCGTGGACGGGCAGCTGCTGCCCATGCCCATCAACCTCGACACCGTCAACCGCCTCTACGGCATGACGCTCACGGCGCTGGAGATGGAAGGGTTCCTGGCCTCCATGGCCGAGAAGCTGGAGAGCGTCAAGACCTCCGAGGACATGGTGGTCAGCAAGGTCGGGCGCGACCTCTACAACAAGTTCTTCCGCAACTACACGCGCAAGCAGTGGGGGCTGGACCCTTCCGAGCTCGACGCCAGCGTCACCGCGCGCGTGCCCACGCGCTGCAACCGCGACGACCGCTACTTCACCGACACCTACCAGGCCATGCCGCGCGCGGGCTACACGCGCATGTTCGAGCGCATGCTCGCGCACCCGAACATCAAGCTCATGCTCAACACCGACTACCGCGAGATCGAGCACCTGATCCCGTGGCGGCACATGATCTACACCGGGCCGATCGATGCCTACTTCAACTACCGCCACGGCCGCCTGCCTTACCGCAGCCTGCGCTTCGAACACGTGACGCTGCCGCAGGAGCATTTCCAGCCCGTGGGCACGGTCAACTTCCCCAACGACTACGCCTACACCCGCACCACCGAGTTCAAGCACCTGACCGGGCAGCAGCACACGCAGACCTCGGTGGTCTACGAGTTCCCCTGCGACGAGGGCGACCCCTACTACCCCGTGCCGCGGCCGCAGAACACCGAGCTCTACCGCCTCTACCAGGCCGAGGCGGAGCGGCTGCCCAACGTCAGCTTCGTGGGCCGGCTGGCGACCTACAAGTACTACAACATGGACCAGGTGGTGGCGCAGGCGCTGACCACCTTCAAGAAGCTCAAGGCCGAGCTCTCGCCTGAGCCGGTACTGGTGGCCGGCGTGGCGGCAGCGGACGCGGCGCCGCTGGCCGCGGCCCGCAGCGCCAACGACGCCGCCGCGGCGTTGCCCGTCAATGGGGCGCCGGTGCGCGCGCTGCGCGAGGCGCCCGGCGCGGCGTTCCAGGGCTCCTCCGCTCCGTGATGGCGCCGCTGGAGCTGTGGGCCGCCCCCGAGGCGACCGTCAACCGCGTCGGCGAGCACTACCTCGACCAGCTGGCGCTCAGCGGCTTCGCGCAGCGCCTGGACGACCTGGACCGGCTGGCCTCGCTGGGCGCGCGCCGCATCCGCTTTCCGCTGCTGTGGGAGCGCACCGAGCGCGGCGACGGCGGCCTGGACTTCGCCTGGGCCGACGCGCGCATGGCGCGGCTGCGCGAGCTGGGGGTCGCGCCCATCGTCGGGCTGCTGCACCACGGCAGCGGCCCGCGCCACACCAGCCTGCTCGACCCGGACTTCCCGGCCAAGCTCGCCGCCTACGCGCGCGCGGTGGCCGAGCGCTACCCGTGGGTGCGGGCCTGGACGCCGGTCAACGAGCCCGTCACCACGGCGCGCTTCTCGGGGCTGTACGGCGTGTGGTACCCCCACCGCGCGGACGACCGCTCCTTTGTGCGCGCGCTCATGAACGAGGTGCTGGGCACGGCGGCGGCGATGCGCGCCATCCGCGGGGTGCAGCCCGCGGCGCGGCTGGTGCAGACCGAGGACATCGGCTTCATCCACTCCACGCCCCGGCTGCAGTACCAGGCGCGGCACGACAACGCCCGGCGCTGGCTGGCGCTGGACCTGCTCGCGGGCCGCCTGGACGAGCGCCACCCCATGCGCGGCTACCTGCTCGACCACGGCGCCACCGAGGCGGAGCTGGCCGCGCTGCGCGATGCCGCCGAGGCCGACATGCTCATCGGCGTCAACAGCTACATCACCAGCGAGCGCTTCCTGGACCACCGGCTGGAGCGCTACCCCGCGCAGCTGCACGGCGGCAACGGCCGCGACCGCTACGTGGACACCGAGGCCGTGCGCGTGCTCGGCGCGCACGTGGGCGGCTTCGAGGCGCGGCTGCGCGAGGTGGCGGCGCGCTACCCCGCGCACGAGTTGGCGATCACGGAAGTGCACATCGGCTGCACACGCGAGGAGCAGCTGCGCTGGCTGCACGAGGCCTGGGCCAGCGCGCAGGCGCTGCGCGGCCACGGCGTGAAGCTGCGCGCGCTCACGCTGTGGGCCGCCTTCGGCACCTTCGACTGGGACAGCCTGGTCACGCAGCCGCGGGGCCACTACGAGAGCGGCGCCTGGGACGTGCGCGGCCCGCAGCCGCGCGAGACGGCGCTGGCGGCGCTGGCGCGCGAGCTGGCCGCCGGGCGCGAGCCCTCGCATCCGGTGCTGCAGGGCCCGGGCTGGTGGCGGCGCGAGGAGCGCCACGTCTACGTCCCGCACGGCGAGGTGCAGAGCTGGCGCTGCGGCGGGCGCCCGCTGCTGATCACGGGCGCGCGCGGCACGCTCGGCCAGGCCTTTGCGCGGCTGTGCCGCCTGCGCGGCCTGCCCTACCGGCTGCTGCGCCGCGACGAGCTCGACATCACCTGCGCCGCCGGCGTGCGCGCGCTGCTGCAAAGCTCCGGGGCCTGGGCCGTGGTCAACGCCGCGGGCTACGTGCGCGTGGACGACGCCGAGTCCGACCCGCGCCAGTGGCACGACAACGCGCTGGGCCCGATCACGCTGGCGCGCGAGTGCGAGCGCGCCGGCGTGGCGCTGCTGTCCTTCTCCAGCGACCTGGTCTTCGACGGCCGCCAGCAGCGCCCCTACCGCGAGAGCGACCCGGTGAACCCGCTCAACGCCTACGGCCTGGCCAAGGCGCGCGCCGAGCGGGCGCTGCTGCGGCGCGAGCGCGCGCTGATGGTGCGCACCAGCGCCTTCTTCGGGCCCTGGGACCGCTACAACTTCCTGCACCTGGGGCTGGAGCGCATCGCGCGCGGCGAGGCGTGGACGGCGCCGCACGACCAGGTCGTCTCGCCCACCTACGTGCCCGACCTCGTCAACGCCTGCCTGGACCTGCTCATCGACGGCGCCTGCGGGCTGTGGCATGTCGCCAATCGCGGGTCTTTGAGCTGGTACGACTTCGCCTGCTGCGCCGCCGAGGCCGCCGGGCAGCCGCGCCGCCTGGTGCAGGGCGTGCCCACCGGCACGCTGGGCCTGCGCGCCGCGCGCCCGCCCTACAGCGTCCTGGGCAGCGAGCGCGGCGACTTCACCGCGCCACTGGAGGAAGCGCTGCAGCGCTTCCTGGCCGAGGCCCCGCAACGCCTGCACGAACCGCCGCCGGCGGCGGTGTTCGGGCTTTGACTCCGTTTCTTGGCGGCCTCTTGAAACCCCCGTCACACCCGCGAAGGCGGGTGTCCACGAGTCCCGGGCAGCATCCCGGCGAACGTGGATGCCCGCCTGCGCGGGCATGACGAGGTTTTCTCACCGTCGATCAGAGAACCGGTTTGGAACCGGCGACGCGCGCCATCAACGCCTCCGCCGCACAGCGCAATTCCCAAACCACAGCCAAACGTCGAATCACTACGTAATGGCGTGTATTGACAACAACACCATACGTCACGTTTGTAATTTGTAGTTACATTGCGCGGCAACAGAAGAACCGGCTTCCAGGTGCCGGCCGTTGCGCCCTGCCCGGTGTGGGCCGGCTGGGTGCTGGGGCTGGCTCGCACGTTGACGTTCAGGAGGATGAACATGCCGCAGACCACGTTGCCCGTCGCCAGCGGACCGCGCGCGACGCCCGCCCCATCGCAGGCACGCCGCGCCGTGGAGCAGCAGCCATGAGCGCGCCCGCGCAGATGACGGTGGGGCGCCGGCTGCTGCTGGCTTTCGGCGCCGTGGTGCTGGTGCTGCTGGTCATGGCCAGCGTGTCGCTCTACAGCGCCAGGAAGCTCGATGCGGCCGAGACGGCCAGCGTGCACACCCAGCAGGCGATGAATGCCGCCGGCGACATGCTGGAGGACATGCTGGGCATGCAGGCCGGCGTGCGCGGTTTCCTGCTCAGCGGCGACGAGCGCTTCCTCGCGCCCTGGGATGCCGGCCGCAAGGCCTTCGACGAGCACCTGGCCGCGGCGCTGCGCCTGGTCGAGGGCAACGAGGCGCAGACCCAGCGCCTGCAGGCCATGAAGACGCGCTACGCCGACTTCGTGAGCGTGGTGGAGCCGCTGATCGTCCAGCGCCGCGACATCGCCGCCGGCAAGGGCTACATCGCCGACCTCGTGGGCGAGTTCATGCAGGGCATGGACCAGGCCGCGATGGACGGCTTCCACGCCTCCTTCGACGAGTTCGACAAGGCTCAGCTCGTGCTGCGCGACGAGAGCCTCGCCGTGGCGCAGCGCGCCGGCGCGGCCAACACCGTGGTGCTGATCGTCGGCCCGCTGCTGGCCATCGGGCTGGCCATCGGGCTGGGGCTGTGGATCACGCGCAGCATCACCCGGCAGCTCGGCGGCGAGCCCGCGCAGGCGGCGCAGGTGGCGCGCGACATCGCGCAGGGCGACCTCACCACCACGCTGGACAACCACCGCGGCGACGCGGACAGCCTGATGGCCGCGATGGCCGCCATGCGCGCCCAGCTCGTGCGCACCGTGGGCGAGGTACGCTGCAATGCCGAAGGCGTGGCCACCGCCAGCGCGCAGATCGCGCAGGGCAACCAAGACCTGAGCCAGCGCACCGAGCAGCAGGCCTCCTCGCTGCAGGAAACCGCCGCCTCGATGGAGCAGCTCGGCGGCACCGTGCGCCACAACGCCGACAACGCGCTGCAGGCCAACCAGCTCGCGCAGGGCGCCTCGGACGTGGCCGTGCGCGGCGGCGAGGTCGTGGCCCAGGTCGTCTCGACCATGAAGGGCATCGAGGAGAGCTCGCGCAAGATCGCCGACATCATCAACGTCATCGACGGCATCGCCTTCCAGACCAACATCCTGGCCCTGAACGCCGCGGTGGAAGCCGCGCGCGCCGGCGAGGCCGGCCGCGGCTTCGCGGTGGTGGCCGGCGAGGTGC
>NZ_CALAOH010000042.1 GCF_937926365.1 uncultured Azohydromonas sp.
CCGCGCCGCGCACTCCCCAGGCGCAGGCCCAGCCGCGCCGCGAGGAGCCGCGCCGCTCCGCGCTCACCGGCGGCAGCGGGCGGTTGACGCAGCCCAAGCGCTAAGCGCTGGCCGCGACACGGGTCCGCGCCCTGCGGACCCGCGGTGCCACCCCTTCGGCATCGCTTGACGATCCTTGCCTGGCCCACGCCTGCCGTGGGCCGGCACCACCGGCGCGGCGTCCTGCCGCGCCCGGCCTGTCCCCTCCCGCCGCTTCCGGCCCCCTGCTTCACCCAGCCCGCACAGGCAGGCGGGTCTGACATCGCTTGCCCATCGTGGGCCAGCCCAGGGAATACCCAGCATTCCCCGGCAATCACTCACGGTTGCCGCCACTGAATTGTCAAATCTTTGTCAATGGTGATCCGGCGCCATGGGGCGCCGATCAACATGCGGCCAGCGCGTCCGATATGGGTGCACCGGTGCGGCGCCCACGTCCGCGCCGCCCTCGCTGGCCCGGCTTCCGTGCCGTCTAGTCCAGCAAAAAAATTTGTGCGGGCCGCCCATGGCGGCCACGCGCCTCACGGAGTCCTGATGTCCCGTCGCACCCTCGTCCCGGTCCTGGCGGTTGCCACCGTGTTGTTTGCCAGCGGTTGCGCCCAGTTGCAACCACAGCCCCCCCAACCACTGCAGGACGGCGAGATCCGGTCGCAGTGGCAGCAGGACCGTGCCGACGTGAAGCGCGACGTCGAGCCGCTGCCGGCCACGCTGACGCTGGACGAGGCCATTGCCCGCGCCCTGAAGTACAACCTCGACCGCCGGGCCCGCCTGCTGGAGCAGGCACTGGCGGCGCAGCAATTCGATGCCAGCCGCTATGACCTGCTGCCCAAGCTGCTGGCATCGGCGGGCTACAGCGCGCGCGACAGCGACCGCATCTCCCTGAGCACCGATCTCAACGGCAACCCCACCGGCGCCGCGCCCCAGCTGTCGCAGGAGCGTCGCCATCTCACCAGCCAGCTGGACCTGAGCTGGAGCGTGCTGGACTTCAGCCTGGCGCGCTACGCCAGCGAGCAGGCCGCCGACCGCGTGCTGGCCGCCGCCGAGCGCCGGCGCAAGGCGACACACCAGCTGGTGCAGGACGTGCGGGTGGCCTTCTGGCGCGTGGCCAGTGCCCAGCGGCTGCAGGCCGACGTGCAGGCCAGCCTGCGGCTCGCGGACGAGGCCCTGGAGGACGCGCGCAAGGCCGAGGCCGAACGCCTGCGTTCGCCCCTGGAGTCGCTGCGCTACCAGCGCCAGCTCACCGAGAATATGCGGCTGCTGGAGGCCATCCAGCACGAGCTGGGCACGGCGCGCTTCGAGCTCGCGGCGCTGATCAACGCGCCGGTGATGCTGCAGACCACGCTGGCGGTGGACGACGAGCAGCCCACGGGCGATCCGCTGGCGCTGTCCACCGAAGCCATGGAGGAGCTGGCGCTGGCGCAAAACCCCGACTTGCGCGAACACGTCTACCAGCGACGCCTGGCCGCTACCGAGGCCCGCAAGGTGCTCGCCCGCGCGTACCCGAACCTGAGCTTCAATCTCGGCCCGCGCTACGACACCGACAAGTACCTGGTCAACAACGGCTGGGCCGAGGCCGGCGTGCAGGTGTCCTGGAACGTGTTCAGCCTGCTGGCGCTGCCGGCGCAGCGGCGCGCCGCCGAGGCCGGCATCGCGCTGGCCGACCAGCGCCGGCTGGCCGCGCACGTGGCCACCGTCACGCAGGTGCACGTGGCGCGCGAGCAGCTCGTGGGCGCGCGGCGCCAGTTCGAGCGCGCCGACGCGCTGTGGAAGCTGGACGACAAGATCACCCGCCAGCTCGTCAGCCGCGAGCAGGCGCAGGCCGGCTCCAAGCTGGAACGCGTCGCCGCGCAGACCACCACCATCGTCAGCCTGCTGCGCCGCTACCAGGCGCTGGCGCAGGTGCACGCCGCGCAGAGCAAGCTGCAGGCGACCTTGGGCGTGGATCCGCTGCCCATGAGCAGCGACGACCTGAGCCTGGCGCAGATCGCGGCGCAGGTGCGCACGCAACTGGCCGGCACGCCCGCGGCAGCCACACGCTGACCGGGCCACGGGTGGCGCACGCCACCCTGCACGAGCCCCAGCCCCCTTCAAGCCAGCGGCCCCTGCCCGGCGGCCGCGCCTTTACGTGATGCACCCATGAACTTCCCGCTCCTGCGCTCCGCCTCCGCCGCCACGCTGCTGCTGGGCACGCTGTTTCCGGCACTGGCCGCGCCGCCCGCTGCGGCCACCAGGCTCGCCGTGGCCCCGCAAGCCGTCCAGCCCGCCGCACCGGCGGCTCTGGCTCCGATCGAAGCCGGCCCCGAAGTGCGCGCGCAACTCTCCCCGCGGCGCTTCACCACCGTGGCGGCCGAGATCGGCGCGCGCGTGCAGCGCCTGGCGGTCAGCGAGGGCGGTGCCTTCAAGGCCGGGCAGCCGCTGGTGAGCTTCGACTGCAGCCTGCAGCAGGCCCAGCTCGCGCGCGCCCGGGTGAATCTCGATGTGGCGACCAAGCAGCAGGCCACGCAGTCGCGGCTGCACGAGCTCAACGCCACCGGGCGCCAGGAGCTGGAGCAGGCCGAAGGCGAGGTCGCCAAGCAGCGCGCCGAGGTGGCGCAGATGCAGGTGGTGCTGACCAAGTGCGCCATCGCGGCCCCCTTCTCCGGCCGCGTGGCGGAGCAGAAGGTGCGCGAACAACAGTACGTGCAGCCGGGCCAGCCGCTGCTGGAGATCATCGACGACAGCGTGCTGGAAGTCGAATTCATCATGCCCTCGCGCTGGCTGGCGCAGGTGCGCGCCGGTTCGGCGGTGCACATCGCCGTGGACGAGACGGGCCGCAGCTACCCCGCGCGCGTGCTGCGCATGGGCGCGCGGGTGGACCCGGTGAGCCAGTCGGTGAAGGTGGTGGCCGCCATCGATGGCCGCCCGCCCGAGCTCATGGCCGGCATGAGCGGGCGGCTGCTGATCCAGCGCACGCCCTGACGCCGCCTCCGCCCCCCACGTTCCGCATCTCGCGTCCGTCCGCCCACGCCCCCACTGCCCGCGCCAACCATGTCCAAGCCCACCTGGAAGAAGCTGCCCTCTCCCCTGCCCCGCGCCTGGGCGCTGGAGCCCCGATTGATGTTCGATGCGGCGGCCGTGGTGGATGCCGCGCACAAGGCGGTTGAACAGCAGGTGCAGCAGCACGAGGTGGCGGATGCCACCAAGCACACGGCGAACGAGACCACAGCGGCAGTGTCTGCGGCCGCGGTGCAGGCTGCGCCGCAGCTGCTGAACCTGCAGGCAGAGGCGGTTCCGCCGGCCGCACGCAACGTGCTGGAGGAAGCGCTGCGCGGCGCGTCGGCCCAGGTCCAGTCCTTCCTGCAGCAGGCCGACGCGGCGGCGCAGCTGTTCCAGCGCTTCGATGGCGGGCAGGCGCAGCCCTCATCGGCGTGGCAGGCGGCTGCCGACGAGTTGCTGCAGCAGGTGGACCAGGGCCAATGGCAGGTGGATGTGCGCCTGGCCTCGAACGCGCAGATCCATGGGGCGCTGGGCGCCTTCGCCGCACAGGGGCCGCAAGGACGGCCCGTCATCTTCCTCAACGCGGACTGGCTGGCTGGCGGCGTCGATACGCGGACGCTCACGCGTGTGCTGATCGAGGAAAGCGGCCATGCCTTGGATGCCCGGCTCAATGGGACGCAGGACACGCCGGGGGATGAGGGAGAAGCCTTCGCCCAAGTCGTGCTGGGCCACCGCTTGGACGGAGTATCCGACGCGCGCGTGACGACCGAAGACGACCACGGTGTCGTCACCATCGACGGCATCGAGTACGCCGCCGAATACGCCACGGTCAGCTTCTCGCAGGTCTACGTCGGCACGCCGAGCTCGCTCAGCCAGGAAGCCAGTTCGCTCAACAACATCACGGCCGTCACGCCGGCAGACGGCACCAACTTCCGCTTCGTCTCGGCCAACCCGGGCGATGCGTACTACTCGGGCAACAACGTCAGCGGCACGCTGGAGTACACCGACGCCAACAACGTCGCCCAGAAGATTTACGGCGTCGCGAGCCGGCAGTTCAAGAGCAACGGCGTCACCAACGGCTTCTTCTTCTATGCCGCGGGCGCCGACGGCGTCATCGGCACCGGCGACACGGGCGAAGCCGCCTACCTGCTGGTGGTAAACAGCACCAAGTTCACTGCCGGCGGCAGCTACGGCACCAGCAGCGACCCGGTGGACACCGCGCTGAACAACTACCTCAACCACTACACCCCGGTGAGCGCCCTTGCGGACATGGGCACGGCGGTGGAGAGTGGCGGGCTCAACAACGCCACCGCGGGCAGCAATGCCACGGGCAACGTGCTGTCCAACGACCCGGGCAGCGTCAGCCGCACGGTGACGGCCGCTGGCACCAGCACGGCCAGCACCGCCGTGACGACCACGCTGGCCTCGGGTGGTACCACCGTCACCGGCTTGTACGGCACCCTGACCATCGGCACGGAAGGCCAGTACAGCTATGCGGTCAACAACGGCAGCGCGGCCGTCCAAGCGCTGCGCACCACCAGCAACACGCTGGTGGACACTTTCACCTACAAGGTCACGGATGCGCAAAACACCGCATCGAGTACCACGCTCAAGATCACCATCCAAGGTGCCAACGACACGCCCGTAGCCTCCAACGACGTCGGCACCGCCAAGGTGAGCATGCTCATCGACGGTACCGCCTATTCGGGCACGGACCTGATCGGCAGCAAGGGCACGGGCAACGTGCTCAACAACGACACCGACGTGGACCGCTACGGCGAAATCAAGTCGATCGTCGGCGTGATTGCGGACGGCAACTACGTCAGCCACACCAGTGGCGGCACCAACACCACGCTGACCTTCACGAGCCAGCAGGGCAACAGCCTCAACGCCGTCGCCGTCGGGGACTATGCCTACACCCCGCAGATCACGACCAACAAGCACTACGTGCTGCTGGACAGTTCGGGGGCGACGATCCGGATCACGAGCAAGGTCCAGAACGCCGACGGCAGCTATACGCTCGGACTGAGCTCCACTGTTGCCAAGTACAACAACGGCAGCGCCGACGTCAACTACACCTTGAACAACGGCTCGCTGGTGGACTTCGCCACGGCCTTGAACAATGGCGGCAAGCCCGGCGGCATCAAGGAAGCCACCGTGGGCACCAGCACGTCCACGAGCTACTCGACGCTGACCGTCGCCGTCAGCGACGGCTACATCGTCGCCGGCATGACGGCCTCGGGCGTCAACATTCCGGAAGGCGCCCAAGTCACCGGCGTCTCGGCCAGCGGCGGCAATCTGACAGTGACGCTCAACACGCTGCTCAGCAGCGCCCCCAGCGGCACGATCACCTTCTTCGGTGCCGGCGGCACGACCCTCAACGGCACGCTGGGCACGCTGCAGCTCAACGTGGACGGCAGCTACACCTACACGCCCACGGCCAGCAGCACCGGCGGCACCTCGGGCACCGAGATCTTCAAGTACAAGATGCTGGACGCCGGCGGCCTGACCAGCACCGCGACGCTGACCATCAACGTCCAAGCCTCCAGCAGCAGCGACCCCAACGCCACCAACGACGCGGTCACCGGCACCGAACAGGGCACGAGTGCCGGCATCAACCCGGCCGGCAACGTCTTGAGCGGGGCGATCACGGCGGGCACGGGCACGGGCGTAGTGGACACCACGCCCGGCGGCACGTCCTGGGGCAGCAACCCGGTCACGTCCGCACGCACGGCCGCAGCGACGAGCGCAACGCCCATCGGCGCTGGTGGCTACATCGACCTCACGGGTGTCTTCGGTACGCTGCGCCTGAACTCGAGCGGCGCCTACACCTACACGGTTGACAACGCCAACACCCAGGTCAACGCGCTCAACGGCGGCGACACCCTCACGGAAGTCTTCTACTACACGGTCACGAACTCGGCCGGCAAGAGCGACACCGCCACGCTCACCGTCACCATCAACGGCGCCAACGACGCACCGCTGGCAGGCGACGACACGCTCAGCGCCGTCGAGGACGACTCGGTCACCTACAGTGCATCGGAGCTGTTGGCCAACGACAGCGATGTGGACAGCAGCTCGCTGACGATCGGCAGCGTGAGCAGCGGCACCGGTGGCACGGCCGTTCTGAACCCCGACGGCACCGTCACCTTCACACCGACCGCCAACTTCAACGGCAACGCCAGCTTCACTTACACCGCCTTCGATGGTGCCGCGAGCACCACGGCGACGGTCACCGTGGTCGTTGCAGCGGTGAACGACTACCCTACGGCCGTCAACAATACCTATTCGGTCACCGAGACCAGCACGCTGTCGGGCAAGAACGTCATCACCGACAACGACACGGCTGCCGGCACCGACAGCGACACCGAAACCAATACCGCCTCCCTCTCGATCGCGCGCATCAACGGCGTGTTCTTCAGCGCCAACAGCACGAACGCAAGCTATCCGCAGGCCAGCGGTTGGATGGAGGTGGCGTTGAGCCATGGCACGCTCTACGCCAAGAGCGATGGCACGATCGGCTACGTCCACACGCCGGGCGACGTCTCGGGCGACAGCTTCACCTACTCCGTGAGCGACGGCTCGGGCGGCGAGTCCGACAGCGCCACGGTGCGTATCGACGTCCTTCCCATCAACCACGCGCCCGAGGGCACGGACGCCGTGGTGACCCTGCTCGAAGACGACACCAAGGTGTTCGCTGCGGCGGATTTCGGCTTCAGCGATGCGCAGGACGGCAACTCGTTGGCGGCGGTAAAAATCAGTTCGCTTCCCAGCGCAGGGGAGTTGCGCTACGCCGGTGTCGCCATCACAGCCGAGCAGGTAAGTAGCGGCTACGAGATCAGCAAGGCAGATCTCGATGCAGGCAAGCTCACGTTCGTACCCACGGTTGACGAGAACGGCAGCGCCTACGCCACCTTCACCTTCCAGGTGCGTGACACCGGCGGCACGACCAATGGCGGCATCGACCTCGACGCCACTCCCAACACCATCACCGTCAACGTCACCCCGGTCAACGACGCGCCCACGGCGGCCGACGACACCTTCACCGTGGCCGAGGACAGCGGCACCACGGCGCTCGACGTCCTGGCCAACGACGGCTTCGCGCCCGACACCGGCGAGACGCTCACCGTCATCGCCGTGACGCAGCCGGCCGATGGCGCCGGTACCGTCACGCTGGACGATGGCGAGGTCCACTTCACCCCGGCGGCCAACTTCTTCGGCACCACCTCGTTCACCTACACGATCAGCGACGGCAACGGCGGCACCGCCACGGCCACCGCTACCGTCACCGTCACGGCGGTCAACGACGCGCCCACGCTGGCCCACTCGCCGCTGGACCTGACGGTGAGCGAGGACGCCGGCGCGCCCGTGGGCGCGGTGGGCTCGCTGGTGAGCACCTTCACCGGCGGCATCTCCGACCCCGACGCCGGCTCGCCCAAGGGCATCGCCATCACCGCCACCGACGAGACCCACGGCACCTGGCACTACAGCACCGACGGCGGCAACCACTGGCAGGCCGTGGGCCCGGTCAGCGCCGCCGGCGCGCTGCTGCTGGCCGACGACGCCGACACCCGGCTGTACTTCCAGCCCAACGCCGACTTCAACGGCACCGTCTCCAACGGCCTGAGCTTCAGGGCCTGGGACCGCAGCAGCGGGACGGCCGGCACCAAGGTGAACCTGGCGCCCGCCATCCCCGTGGCCGACACCTTCACCATCCCGGACAGCGGCGCCGTCACGCCCTTCCCCTCGGTCGTCACCGTCTCGGGCTACGCGGGCCTGATCACCAACGTCAACGTCACGCTGAGCTCGATCACCCACACCTACCCCGACGACCTCGACATCCTGCTCGTCGGCCCGCAGGGGCAGTCCGTGCTGCTGATGTCCGACGCGGGCGGCTCGGGCGACGTCAATGGCATCACCCTGACCTTCGACGATGCCGCCGCGGCCGGGCTGTCCGACTCCGGCCAGCTCGTCAGCGGCCGCTTCAAGCCCAGC
>NZ_CALAOH010000043.1 GCF_937926365.1 uncultured Azohydromonas sp.
GGCGGCACGTCGGGGCTGGTCAAACGTATAGAGGCATCACGGATGGGATATCGAAAACGGCTTCGACGAGTTGAAGAACCAGTGGGGTCTGTCGGGCTTTACCACCCGGGATCTCAACCGCTGTCAGACCACCGCTCGGGCCTGCGCGCTGGTCTACAACTGGTGGAGTTGGTACTGCCGTGCGGCACACCCGGGTGCGCGGCTGGAGGCCATCACGAGCCGCCCGCTGCTGCTCGCTGCCGTGGGCAAGGCCGCCAGCCATGCCGGCCAGACCACGCTGTACCTCACGCCGCTGCACGCCCGCTCCAGCACCGTCAAAGCGCTGATCGCCAATGTTCGCGCGGCCTTACAGCACGTGCGCAGTGCTGCGGAGCAGTTCGGCGACATAGACCGCTGGGGCGCGATGCTGCGCTACATCAGCGAGCGCATCGCGCCGTCCTTGCGCGCCTCTCCCGTGCCTGTCGGCCTTCCTGCGACGGGGTAACTGCCGGATTTAGGCTCAATGAACTGCCGCGCTGAACCAGCGCGGCAGCTGCGAGCCAACTGCACTTGACCGGCCGCTCCATTGATCACGGCGAATTGCGCAACTGGACTACTGCGGCGTGCCACCGAGTTGGGCTTTGGCACGCTCCTCAATGTCACGCACCTGTTGTACAAGTTCTGGTGGTACCCAGACCTCCACGCGTACCCAGCTTACGGGCACGCCATTCGCGGCGGCACGCACAGAGTTGAGGATGCCATTCAAGCGCTGTTTGGACATGTTGCACTGCTGCGCCACCTCAATGGGCGGTATGCTATCGACCAGCACTTTCCGTGCGGCTGCCGCGTTATCCGGCGTCATTTTGACGAGCCGCTTTCTGACGACATCGAACTCCTCGGCGGTCATTGATGCCTTTGCCATCGCCACGCCTTCCTTTGCTGCATCACAGCCTCAAGCGTAGCTTCTTGGCCAGCGTCGTCGCGGCCCCCACCGCCGCCAGCAGGTCCTGCAGCGCCTAGTGCTGGGCACGCAGCGTCGCGCGCTCCTGGCGGCCTTGCAACGCCTCGCACTGCCGCTCGAACAGGCCTTGCTGCCCCTCCTCCCGAACAGCAATCGCGCTCATGCGCTTCTCCTCAGGGTGTCGGTATCGAGGCTGGCGACCTGGCCAAGCACTGCAGCCGCCAGCGACTCGACCGGCTGTCCGCGGCCGGCCGTGTCCGTGCCAGTCGCCGGCGTGGCGAGGAAGCATGCCGTCGTGGCACCGATGCGGCCCACGGTGAGGCCTACAGGCTGGCCGTTGATCTTCCAGACCGTCTCGTCGCGCCGTGCGTCGTAGCGATACGCAAGGGCAGCGGCGAGCCCGTGGCCAGCCTGCCTCAATGCCTGCCGGAATTCCTCGTGAGACACGAGGCAGACTTGCGCAGAGTGGGTGTCCATGGCACGCGCGGGATCGGTCAAGGCCGCAGGCTTGGCGGGCAGTGGCTGCGATGCCGCGCACGGCGGCCGCAAAGCCCCGCACGCAGTCGTTGAAGTGGATGACGCCATTTCAGGGCCTTTCAATACCCGTGAAAGCCGCGGTGGACGCAGGCACCAGCGGCAGATCCCGTGCGATGAAGGAATCAGGCTCGTCGGGCAGCGGCTCGCACACCGGGCAGCCCCCGCGGCTAGAGCACTCCACGGCCACGGCAGCGAGCAGGGCCGCGGTGCGCTCGGGCTGTTCACGCTCGAAGGCCCTGCAGCCCATGGCCGCCGGCGCCAGCGTGCCGCCGCGGCGCTGCCAGTGCTGGCAGCGGCAGCACTGGCCTTTGGCACCTGGGAGACTGGTGTTCATGGCACTCGGACAGCAGACGCACCGGAGAACTCGCGCGGGTAGTGCTGCGCGGCGTGGGCAGCCCATGCATTCCAGGTGTCCCACCAGCAAGGGAAGCAGCCGTCGCGGCGCTGCGCGCTCACGCGCTCGATCTTGACAAGCCACGCCAACGCGCCGCAGTCCAGTTGAGCGCGCCACGAGAACCGCATCCCGAGGCGTCCGGAATGGTCGAGATACCGGGTCACGCTGCCGGCCGGGATGATGTGCGGCGCATCCAGACAGCCTTCGGCCATCTCGCGCCGCTCGCTGCGCGGAATGTCGCTGCGCATGGCGTCAACCAGGTTGGTCATGCGGTCGCGGCCCTTGGTGTGTTGCAGCATCGGCTCCGTGGTGTTGCCCAGGGGAATCAGGCCGGGCGCGTAGCCGACGCCGGGGGCGATGGGGTCGTAAGGCATGATGGAGCTCCTTCAGGCGGCGCGCCTGGGCGCCGTGCAGCAGTTGGCCGGTGGTGGTCAGGTTGGCGATGCGCTGCAGGTCGTGGCGCAGCTCCAGCACGGTGCGAGGGGTCGGCGACCCGGCGCGCGGCCGGGCCGGTTGGTCAGGCGACTCAGGCAGGCTCTATCGCGCCAGCCTTGACCGCGATCTCGCGCACCGCGTCCCAGGCCTTGAGCTTCAGGCCCTCACCAGCACCGAACCACGCTGAAGTCATGCGCGTGTCGTCGCTGCGCCCGCGCTCGTGGTCCACGTAGTCCGTGACCGCATTGAGCAGTGCCCATGCACTCTTGGTGCCGCAAAGGTCGGCGCCGATCTGCGCGCCGCCAAAGAGGTCCATCAGCCGCTTGTAGCTGCGGCTCGCGTGCACGTCGGGCTGCGGCCGGCCCTTGGGCGTGGCCTGGACCGACAGCAGCAGGTCCGCCATGAACTTGTCGGCCTGCGCCTGCGTCACGTCCACCTGCGCCAGCAGCCGCGCCTGCACCAGCCAGCGATCCCACGCGGTGAGCACGATGCCGAGTTGCTGGCGCACGGCGCCCGCGTCGAACTTCTTCATGTGCGGCACGCGCACGCACTGCATAACCGCGCCCTCAGTGGTGTCCTGCTCGGTTTGCCCACCCGTGACGTTCAACCCCGTGCCGGCCGCCATCGTCAGCGTGTTGTGGCACACGACCCGGATGGCGGTGAACTTGGCGGTGGTGGCCATCGTCCCGTCGTAGCTTGTGGCCAGCAGCAGGTAAGGGCGCACCGTGTCCTGGCCGACAACCGGGGCGCCGTCGTTGACCTTCGCCAGCCCCCAGACCCGCTTGCCGTCCGAGAGGGCGCCGGCGGTTTCCAGCACGAACCCGCCAGCTTGCGCAAGCTTGCCGAAAAAGTCCAGGACCTCGCCCGGCTGAACCACCTGGTACCCGTGACTTACGACGCTCAGGGCGCTGCCCGAGTCCGAGCGATAGAGCACGTCCCGCCCTTCCATCGCCTCGATGCGGTCGGCGGCGCCGGCATCGGCACGCTGGAACAGGACCGGCGTGCGCTGGACCGTGTACGCGAGCCCGGCTTCACGGCACCATGTTTCGAGGTCGGCGCCATCCGTCAGGCGCTGCCCCAGCTTGTGCCAGGGGGCCTCACCGACAAAGGCAATCGCGGCGCGGCCGGTGGTGGTAAGTCATCCACAATAAATTATTTAACTCAAAATGCCATTTTGTAGAGTGTCCCG
>NZ_CALAOH010000044.1 GCF_937926365.1 uncultured Azohydromonas sp.
CATGGTGCGCCAGCTGCACGTCCACGTCATCGCCCGCTTCACCACCGATGCGGCCGGGCCGAAGGCCACCACCGTGCTGCCCAGGCGCAGCGCGGCGCGCGGCGGCCAGGGCGCGACGCGGCCGCTCTCCAGCGTCTCGCCGGCGAGATCCACGGTGCCGCTCAGCACTTCCAGCAGCGCGTGGCCGCCGGCGGCGGCGATGCGCACGCGCGCGGCGGGGCCGGCGGGGTCGTGCAGCAGCAGGTCGGCCTTGCCGTCATCGATGATGGTGTCGGCCACGGCCAGCACGCAGGTGCCGGCCAGCGGCGCCCGCGCCCCGGCCTGCGGGCCTTCGAGGACGCGCAGCTCCAGCGCGTCGTCGTCCAGGGCGGAGAAGGCGGTGTGGTCCATGCCCGTTGTCCTTTCGTTGCAATCTCAAGCAGGTGCTGAAAGTGCCTTGTCATGCCTGTGAAGGCGCTGTGCTGTCGGGCAAAGGCGGCTGAGCGCTGGCCGTGAGCTGAGTTGCTTCGTTAACTACTTCGTCATTCCCGCGAAGCCGGGAATCCAGGCGGCCCCACGTTGGCGCGAAGCCAAGGTGCTGCGAACCAACCCTCCAAACCTTCCCGACCTTCCGCCCGATCCGCTTGCGGCGGCTTGGGGACCGCCTGGGCTCCCGCCTCCGCGGGAGTGACGAGTCGGCGTGCGAACCGGCTTGGCTTGCGAGATGCCACAGGGAGTAGTTCCCCGGACAGCACTGCGCGGAAGCGGCCATGGCATGCATTGCGTCATCAACCATTCCGGAGCCGGCATCAGCGCCCGGGGCTCATCGCGTCCAGGTCGATCTCCACCGGCGCGCGCTCGGGCGTGTAGCGCGAGCCGGCGGCCGGGGCCGCGGCCACCGGCGGGACGGCCGGCTGCAGCGCGGTGTTGGTGGGCGCCGGGCGCGAGTTGGCCAGGCGCGGCGTGATCAGGAACATGCGCTCGATGCGCGCGCTGCTGCTGGTCTTGTTCTTGAACAGGTTGCCCACCACCGGGGCGTCGCCCAGGCCCGGCACCTTGTCCACGTTGCTGGTGCTCACCTCGCGCGTCATGCCGCCGATGAGCAGGCTCTCGCCCTCGGCGATCAGCGCCTGCGTGTTGATGCTGGAGCGCTCGACGATGGGGATCTGGTCCACCTGGCGCCCGGTGAGCGCGCCGTCCTCCACGTTGACCAGCAGCTTGATGCGCGTGGCGTCCTGGTCGCGGAACACGTGCGGCGTCACGCGCAGCGAGGTGCCGGCGCTGACGTTGAACAGGTCCACCTCCTCGCGCCCGGCCACGCGCACGAAGAACGTGGAGGTGTTGTCGAACACCGCTTCCACGTTGGAGAGCGTCACCACCTGCGGGCTGGAGACCACGCGCGCCGCGCCCTCGGCCTGCAGCGCGTTGATGCGGGCGATGAACTGCCCCAGCGAGCCCAGCACCGTGGTGGCCACGCCGCCGCGGCCCAGCGTGCCGGCGGCCAGGTTGCCGAAGGAGGCCGAGTTGCCGGCGTTGTTCCAGCGCCAGTTGACGCCCAGCTCGCGCAGCCGGTCGGTGTTGACGTCGATGATGGTCGCCTCGATCTCCAGCGACTGCGGCTCCACGTCCAGCGCGGCGATGAGCTGCTCGTAGCGCGCCAGCCGCTCGGCCACGTCGCGCACGATGATGGCGTTCAGGCGCGGCTCGGCCTCGATGCTGACCTGGCGCGGGTCGTAGGCCACCGCCGGGCCGGCCGGGGCGCTGGCCGCGGGGGCCTCGCCCGCGGGAACCGCGGTGCTGTTGAGCGCGTTGACCAGCGCGTCCACCGCGCGGCCGCGCGCGGCGTCGGCGGATTCCTTGTTGCGCTCGGCCGAGGTGGGCGCCACGCCCTGCGAGGACAGGCCCTGGCCCTTGAGCTTGGGCAGCGTCGGCCGCAGCGCGACGTCCTGCGCGCCGGCACCGCCGGGGCGCGAGCCCACCAGCGAGCGCAGGATGGACGCCACCCCTGGCACCACGATCTGCCGCCCGCCGAGGTTCACGGTGGTGTCCTGCGCCCAGGCGTAGCGCAGGTAAAAAACCTTGAAATCCATCTGTCCCGGCACGGCCGGCGCGGTGGCCGCGGCCTGCACCGACTGCGCGGCGCGGACCAGTTCGTCGATCTGTTCGGCGAAGCGCTTGGTGCCGCTGATGACGAGCTGGCTGCCCGCCGTCAGGCGCAGCGTGTTGCGCGCGTCGGGCAGGCCCAGCGCCTGCGCCTCGCGCATCACGCGCTCGGCGGCGGCGGGCGCCAGCGCCTGGCTGCGGTTGACCAGCTCGGTGGCCGGCACCACGTGCATGGCCGCGCCGTCGTAGTAGGTCACCAGGTTGTAGACGCGCGCCACGTCGCGCAGCACGCGCTCGGCCGGGCCGCTGAAGTTGCCGTTGACGCTGCCCGAGAGCTGCGGGCTGATCACGGCCGGCACGTCCACCGAGGCGAAGAGGTTCTGCAGGAACGCGGCCACCGGCTGCTCGCGCGCGGTGAGCGTCAGCGGGCGCGCCGCGTTGGGCATGGGCGCGGCCAGCGCGGCGGCCGTGGCGGCGCCGCAGAGCAGGGCGCAGGCGGTGCGGCGCAGGGCGCGCGGCAGGGCAGTGAAGGTGTTCACGCGGCCTCCAGCATCGGCGCGGCCGGCAGGGCCACGCGTTCGAGCACGTCGAGCTGCAGCGTGGGCATGAGCTCGTGATAGGACAGCACGGGGGTGTCGAAGCACTCGGCCTCGATCAGCCGCCGCACGTGCCAGCGGATGTCGATGGGCGTGAGCAGCGCCGAGGGCTGGTGGCGGTGCACCGCGGCGCCCAGCGCCTGGCTGATGCGCTGCGCCACCGCGGGCTCCAGCGCCAGCTGCGAGCCGCTGCTGTTGGTGCGCACGCCCTGGCGCAGCAGGTCCTCCAGCGCCGGGTCCAGCATCAGCGCGC
The DNA here is from genome assembly GCF_937926365.1 of uncultured Azohydromonas sp. Classification (GTDB taxonomy): domain Bacteria; phylum Pseudomonadota; class Gammaproteobacteria; order Burkholderiales; family Burkholderiaceae_C; genus Azohydromonas. Next base: position 2,932 of record NZ_CALAOH010000044.1, read on the forward strand.
GCAGCTTGCCGCTGGGCGCCACCTGCCAGCTGATCTGGCGCTTGAGCGCGATGCGCGCCAGCTCGGCCAGCGAGTGCGCGTCCTTCTCGCGCTGCGCGGCGTCGGCCAGCGCCTCCAGGATGTCGCGCAGGTTGCGGATGGAGACGCCTTCGCCCACCAGGCGGCGCAGCACCTCGGCCACGCGCTGCATGGGCAGCGCGCGCAGCACCTCCTTGACCACGTCGGGCATGTCGGTGGAGGCGCGGGTGAGCAGCAGCGTGGTGTCCTGCGTGCCCAGGAACAGCGGCGCCTGCCGGCGCAGCGACTGGCGCAGCGCGTCGGCCAGGCCGCGGTACACGTCCTCCGTGGGCAGCGGCCCGTGCGCCAGCGGCACCTCGAAGGCCAGCAGTTCCCAGTCGTCCTCGCCCGCGCCGTGCAGGTGCACGCGCGGCAGGTGCAGGCCCAGCTGCAGTTGAAAATCGTCCAGCACCTCCTCCAGCGCGCGGGCCAGCCTGGCGGCGCCGTCGTCCACCAGCAGCCGCGACGGCACGCGCAGCAGCAGCGGCACGGCGGGGCGCGCCTGGGGCAGCGCGGTGGAGGTGACCTGCGGCGCGGTCTGCAGCTTCTGCACCATGCCGCGCACGGCCGGGTTGCGCGACTGCAGCAGGCGGTCGCGCCAGGCCGGGGTGAGCAGCACGCCGGCGCCGATGCACAGCAGCGCCAGCGACAGGAAGGCGCCCACCGGGAAGCCCGGCACCAGGCACATCAGCACGCAGATGCCGCCGGCCACCAGCAGCACGCGCGGCTTGGCGGTGATCTGCTTGCGGATGGCGTCGCCCAGGTGCTTGTCGTCGTCGTCGCCGCTGCGCGTGACGATCAGGCCCGCGGCCATGGCGCCCAGCAGCGCCGGCACCTGCGCCACCATGCCCTCGCCGATGGTCAGGATCGAGTACTTGTGCACGGCGGTGCCCACGTCCATGTCCTGCATCACCACGCCCACGGCCAGGCCGCCGAGCAGGTTGATGGCGATGATGACGATGCCGGCGATGGCGTCGCCCTTCACGAACTTCATGGCGCCGTCCAGGCTGCCGTGGAGCTTGCTTTCCTGCTCCAGCGCCTTGCGCTTGCGCCGGGCCTCGTCCTTGTCGAGCAGGCCCGAGCGCAGGTCGGAGTCGATGGACAGCTGCTTGCCGGGCATGGCGTCCAGCGAGAAGCGCGCCGCCACCTCGGCCACGCGCTCGGCGCCCTTGGCGATGACGATGAACTGCACCACGGTGATGATCAGGAACACCACCAGGCCGACCACGAGGTTGCCGCCCGCAACGACCTTGCCGAAGGTGTCGATGATGTGGCCCGCGTCGCCGTGCAGCAGGATCATGCGCGTGGTGGCGATGGACAGCGAGAGGCGGAAGAGGGTGGTCATCAGCAGCACGCTGGGGAACACCGAGAACTCCAGCGGCGACTGGATGTAGATGGCCAGCAGCAGCAGCATCAGCCCCGAGGCGATGTTGGCCGCCACCAGCAGGTCGATGAGCCACAGCGGCAGCGGCAGCACCATCAGCGCCACGATGGCCACCACGCCCGCGACCAGCAGCAGGTCGCTGTAGCGCGACAGCACGCTCTCGGGCGTCTTGCCGGAGCTGCGGAAGAAGTCGGCCATGCTCATTTGGACCCCCTCGCGCTCCGCGCGGTCGCCCCGAGGGGGACGGAGCACTTCCTTCGGAACGGCCGTGCGGAAGTGCTCACAGCGCACCTCCGGCCTTGGCGACGATCTGGCCCGTGGGCGAGACGCTGAATTCCTGCTGGAGCCGGCGGTACACCGCCGTCACGTTGCGCACGTAGGCCTGGGTCTCGGCGTAGGGGGGTACGCCGTTGTACTTGGCGACCGCGCCTTCGCCGGCGTTGTAGGCGGCGAGCACGCGCGTGAGGTCGGCGCCGAAGCGCTGCTGCAGCGTGCGCAGGTAGGCGGCGCTGGCCTGGGCGTTGGTGCCGGCGTCGAGCAGGCTGCGCTCGGCGTCGCTGCCGGCGCCGAAGCGCTTGCCGGTGGCGGGCATCACCTGCATCACGCCGCGCGCGCCGGCGTGCGAGATGGCGCTGGCGTTGTGGCGCGACTCCACGTGCGCGATGGCGTGCATCAGCAGCGGGTCGATGCCGTGGGACTGCGCCGCCGACATCAGCGCGGGGGCGACCACCAGCACGCGGCGGCCGTGGCTGTCGTTCACGGGGGCCGGGGCGCGGCGCGGGGCGGGCAGCATTTGCGGCTGCACCTGCGGCTCGGCCGGCACGGCGTAGGGGTCCGCCGCGGGCTCGGCCATGCGGATGGTCACGGAGGCCGGGCCGCGGTTGTAGAGGTCCAGCTGCGCGGAGCGGTGCAGCCTGGCCTCGCCGTTGAGCACTGCGCACTCCTGGGCGATGAGGCGGAACTTCTCGGTGCTGGGGCCCTTCTCGGCGGATTTCACATCGGGCAGCGGGCCGCTGCAGACCTGTTGCGCCCGGGCCTGCGGCGCGGCGGCCAGCAGCGCGGCGAGCAGCAGGCCGCCGCTCATGAGCGCGAGGCGCTGCGGCTGCGGGTGGCGGAGAGCGGTTGTTCTGATGGCAGGCGGCTTCATGGGGCGCTCCAGGCGGGGAACCAGGTGGCGCTGGGTTGCGGCCGCGGGGCGGAGGGTTCATGCCGCGTGCAGCTCAGGCGTGCGTCTTCCCCCAGGCGCGGCGGGTCGCCGGCCACTGCGTCGTCGAACACGTGCGGAAGTTCACGCTCGCCCCGTGCGTTGCACCGCGCGCCGCCCCGGCGCATCGAATTGGTAACGCCCGCAGTTGGGAATGAACCCAATCGGCAATGGCCGCAACGCAGGGGCCATCACCACCTCTCGCGGGAGCTGCCATGGCCGAGGACAGCGGCGACAAGACCGAGAAACCCACACCGAAGAAGCTGCAGGACGCGCGCAAGAAAGGCGACGTGCCCAAGAGCAAGGAAATCACCAGCACGCTGCTGCTGGGCGTGTGGCTGGGCCTGGGCACCTTCGCCGTGGATCAGGCGGCCCAGCGCGTGGGCGCGCTGTTCGAGGCCTTCTTCGTCACCGTCGGCCAGGGCTGGACCCTCACGGGCTTCGCCGGCGCGGTGCGCGCGCTGGGCATGCAGGCGCTCGAAGCCGGGCTGCTGCTCACCGCGCTGCTGCTGGCGCCGGTGGCCGCGGCGGGGCTGCTGATCGACTTCCTGCAGATGGGCCCGATCCTGACCTTCGAGAAGGTGATGCCCAAGCTGGAGAACATGAACCCGGTCCAGGGCGTCAAGCGCATGTTCTCGATGGACAACCTGGTCGAGCTGCTCAAGGCCGTGATCAAGGCGGCGCTGCTGCTGTTCATCGGCTGGCTGGTGCTGCGCGCGGCGCTGCCGCAGCTCGTGGGCCTGGCGCGCTCGCCGCAGACCTCGCCGCAGCTCATCGGCGCGCTGGCCTGGGAGCTGAGCTCGCGGCTGGTGACGTGGACGCTGGGCGTCTTCGCCTTCGTCGCGCTGCTGGACATCGTCTACCAGCGCCACTCCTTCGAAAAGAAGATGCGCATGAGCCTGCGCGACATCAAGCAGGAGTACAAGGAAAGCGAAGGCGACCCGATCATCAAGCAGCAGCGCAAGCAGGCGCATCAGGAGTGGTCGCAGCAGAACCAGACCCAGGCCGCGCGCAACGCCAACGTGCTGGTGGTCAACCCCACGCACGTGGCCATCGCCATCGACTACGACCGCGAGACCTCGCCCGTGCCCACCATCGCCGCCAAGGGCGAGGACCACGTGGCGCGCGCCATGCGCGAGGCGGCCGAGGAGGCGGGCGTGCCCATCGTGCGCAACGTGCCGCTGGCGCGCGATCTCCTGGCGCGCGGCGAGATCGGCGAGATCGTGCCCGGCGACCTGTTCGAGATCATCGCCGAGGTGGTCCTGTGGGCGCGCGAGGTGCGTGAGCGCGTCGATGCCCAGCGCCGCGAAGCCGATGGCGAAGTCGTGCCCCCGCTGCCCGCGCCGCGCCTGCAGGCGCCCGGCGAAGACCTCACCCACTACCCGGATGAATCATGGAACCGTTCGTGAGCAATTTCGCCCGCATGCTGGCGGCGCTGGCCCTGGTGCTGGTGCTGGCGTGGATCGCGCTGCGCGTGCTGCGCGGCCGCCTGGGCCGCGGTACGGGAGCCCAGGCGGGCCGTGCCGCCGGCAATGGCGAGGCGCTGCGCTTCGTGCGGGCGCTGCCCGTGGGCACCAAGGAGCGCGTGGTGCTGGTGGAGCACCGCGGCGAGCGCTGGCTGCTGGGCGTGACGGCCGGGGGCATCAGCACCATCGCGCACTGGAGCGCTCCCGGCACCGCCCTCGAAAAAGCCCTGCCCGGCGGGCCATCCGATTAGGAACGTTACTGACTGCGGCCGCTACGCACTGCCGCAGGTCCCGACTTTCGGCGAAGGCCTCCATCGCCTTCAATGGAGACCGTCAGCGATGCAAAACCACCGGTTGAAGCAGCGCAGGCGAAAAGCAGCTCCGCAGCGATGCGGACGGTTACCTCAGCAACCAGGGCGCGGTTTCAACCCTGAAGCGCCCGAAACTCGAAGGAGTACATCATGATCCCTGCACTCGGTGCGATTGGCGGCCTGCTCGGCGGCGCTGGCGGTATTGGCGGCCTGCTCGGCGGTGGTGGCTTGATCGGCTCGGTGATGGACGTGGGCAAGCTGCTCATGCCCGGCGCCGGCATGGCGGGCAGCCTCATCAACAACCTGATGGGCAGCGCCATCGGCGGTGCGGTCAACGGGGCCGTGGACCAGCTGTGCAAGGACTTCGGCATGCCCAAGTTCATCGGCGACATCATCAAGAACGCCGTGGACCAGGCCGTGGGCCAGAACAAGCAGCACTGCGGCACCGAAGGCGGCGGCATCGCCGACAAGCTGGGCAAGGCCTTCGAGGACTTCTCCAAGGGCCTGATGAAGGACATCGTCGATGCCTTCCAGCAGTACAAGAGCGATGCCCGCCAGGGCGGCGCCGAGAACGCCGGCGGCGGCAAGGCCGGTGGCGCCGAGGGCGGCGGCAAGGGCGGCAAGAGCTGGTTCGTGGCGCTGATGAAGGCCCTGGGCGAGGTGCAGAACCAGCAGGCGGCCAAGCTGGAGAAGCTCTCCAAGGAGGTGTCGGACGTGCTGGGCGCGGGGGAGAACTCCGGCGGCTCGCAGCAGGCGCAGTTCGACAAGATGGAGGAGTTCAAGGCCGAGTCCAAGCTGCAGGAGGTGCTGGCCAACGTCACCAAGTCCATCGGCGACGCCATTGGCAACTCCATCTCCACGGTGTCCCGCGCGCAGTAAAACCGCGACCGGAGCACGCAAGTGCCGGGCGGCGGAGGTGCCCAGGGCGGGCGCCTGCCGCCGCCGCTTTTTTTCAAGGAGCCGTGCATGGATGCCAGGAAAGTGCTGCTCGCGCTGGGCGCGGCCGCCGCCGCCTCGGCCGCGCTGCCGCTATGGGCACAGGACATCGACTGGGCGCGCCGCGACTACGACTTCGCCACGCGCCAGCTCGACGACTTCATGTGGCGCCACCAGCGCAGCCTGGTCAACCCGGTGGCGCGCGCGGTGCAGCGCAACGCCCAGCAGGGCGGCGCGGCGCGGCGCCAGGCGCAGCCCATGGCGGCGGCGCCCGCGACGACGGGCCAG
>NZ_CALAOH010000045.1 GCF_937926365.1 uncultured Azohydromonas sp.
GCGCGGCCCGGCCGGACGGCGGCGGCCTGCCCCTGCAGGCCCTGGCCCTGGACGTGCTGGAGGTGCAGGACGCGCAGGTGGAGCTGGCCCGCGCGCCCTCGCCCGCCGCGGCCGGCGAGCTGGCGCGGTGGCGGATGGACGCGCTGGCCGGGCTCGATGGCCGGCTGCAGATGCACGTCGACGACGCGGCCTGGATCATGGACGCGGAAGTGGGCGTCACCATCCAGGACGGGCGCATCGACTTCAACCGGCTCTCGGTGGAGCACATCGGGCCGGACTCGCCCATGGGCGTGAGCCACATGGGCATCTACGCCGATACCCCCAAGGGGCGCGACTACCTCTACCAGTTCGCCCTGCCGCACGTGCCGGGCGTGCGCTTCGAGCAGCGCGGCTCGCTCTTCGGCGCGCGCGTGACGAACCGCGGCTCGCTGGAATTGAAACCCTTCGTGGAGAGCCTGCTGCACAACGCCGGCTGCGGCACGCCGCAGGGCCGGCCCGGGCGCGATGCCGCGCCGGCCCTGCAGCGCACGCGGCTCAGCGGCGAGCTGCGCCTGGGCGACGGCGTGATGGGCACGCAGCAGCAGCACGTGGAGCTGTCCGGCCAGGCGCAGGGGCGCAACCGGATGGGCGTCTCGGCCGCGTCCATGGGACGCCAGATCGTGCTGCGGATGCCGGAGCTGCAGGCGGCACGTGCGCTGTTCTCTCTGCCGGGATTGCCCGGCGGCAGCGGCCCCATCACCGGGACGGTGAGCGTGACGGCCAGCTCCCCCGGCAACGGCCCGGCGCTGCGGCTGGCGGCGGAGCGGCTGGCGGTGCAGGCGCTGCGGCTGGGCGACGGGGTACAGCCGCCGGCCGCCTGAAGCCGGCACCCCACCGCCGTCGAGAGGCCCAGGCGCTCAGGACGCCCCGGGGCAGGCAGCGGCCGGCCCGGGATATTCCAGCTCCTGCATCACCCAGTCGCGCCGCTCGGCGCCGAAGCGTGCGGCGATCTCGCACAGCGTGCGGTCGAGCTGGCGCACCGGCGGCAGCTCCGGCGCCAGCGGCAGGCGCGGCGCCGTGCCGAACGCGGGCTGCGCCGTGAGCAGCAGCCCGCTGCGCAGCCGCACCGGGCCCGAGGGCGACACGGCCTCGACGCTGACGCGCCCGGTGCGCGTCCAGGCGTCCGCCGCCAGCGCCAGGGCCACGTCGTCCATGCCCTCGTGCACCTCGACACTCCAGCGCTCGTGGCGCCAGAAGGCGGCCCGGGTGAGCGCGTAGCGCCTCCGGCCGGCATCCAGCCCGAAAGGCCGGCTGTCGTGGGCCGGGCTCCAGGTAGCCACGCCCAGCTCGGCGGCCACGGCCTGCGCCCGCTCGCGGCCGCCCAGGGCCTCCACCAGCGCCAGCATCGCCGGCACCGAGGCGGTGATGCCGGTGGTGGTGGCCACGCCGCGGTCCACCACGTAGCGCTGGTGCGGCACGAAGGTGGCGCCGGGATGGCGCGCCTGCAGCTTGTCGCGGTAGTACCAGTGGGTCACGAAGCGCCGCTCAGCGAGCAGCCCGGCACGGCCCAGCACCAGGGCGCCGGCACAGACCTCGATGACCCGCGCCCCCAGCGCCTGCTGCCGGCGCAGCCAGGCCGTCACGGCGGGATCGTCGTCCTCGTGCAGCGCGGGGACGATCACATAGTCGGCCCCCGCGGGGTGAAGGCGGTCGAAGTCGGCCAGGCTCTGATCCACCTCGACCTGCAGCGCCGGATACAGCCGCACCGGCCCGCGGCGCGGCGCCACGGCCTGCACCTCAGCCACGCCGGCACGGCGCAGCACCGCATGCGGCAGCAGGAAGTCGGTGGTCTCCGTGCCCTCGTTCAGCGCCAGCACCGCCACCACCGGCCGACCCGTGCGCTGCGGCCGCAGCGCCTCGACGAAGGCCCGCGCCGGGGACTCTTCCAGCCCCGCCTCGGCCGCCGGCGGCGGCAAGGGCTCACGCGCGGCGCAGGCATTCAACCCCAGCACGACGATCGCCACCCCGACCAGGGCCCACTTCAGCCTGGACATAGCGCTCCTTTCTCCACGCAACCGCCACGGTCCCAGACTAGCCATGCCCTCCCTGCCCCACCAGGACGAAAGAACCGCGCTTCCTGCCAGGGACGTGGTGCTGGTGGCCTTCGACGGCGTCGAGGCCATCGACATCGCCGGCCCGGCCAGCGTGTTCAGCAAGGCCGCGCTGCTGCGGCCGAGCAGCTACCAGCTGCACATCGCCTCGCCGGGCGGCGGCGAGGTGGCCACCAACGGCGCGCTGAGCCTGGCCGGGACCCGGGCGCTGCGGGAACTGCCGTAGGCGATCGACACGCTCCTGGTGGCCGGCGGCGAGGAGCCCGCGCTGCGCGCGGCCATCCTCGACGCGGGCCTGGGCGCCTGGCTGGCCTCGGCCGCGCCGCGCATCCGGCGCATCGCCAGCGTGTGCACCGGCGCCTTCGCGCTGGCGGCCGCCGGGCTGCTGGACGGCCGCGCCGCCACCACGCACTGGCGCGCCTGCGAACTGCTGCAGGCGCTGCGCCCCGCGGTGCAGGTGCGGCGCGACTGCATCTACGTGCACGACGGCCCGGTGTGGACCTCGGCCGGCGTCACCACCAGCATCGAGCTCGCGCTGGCCCTGGTGGAGGACGACCTGGGCCACGACGTGGCAATGGACATCGCGCGCACGCTGGCGCTGCCCTTGCTGCGCGGCGGCGAGCAGGCGCAGCTGAGCCAGGCGCTGCAGGCCCAGACCACCGCCAGCCACCGGCTGCGCGAACTCGTCGCCTGGATCGCCACGCATCCGAACGAGGACCTGTCGGTGGACGCGCTGGCCGGGCGCGCGCACATGAGCCCGCGGCACTTCGCGTGCGCCTTCGCGGCCGAGACCGGCTGCACGCCGGCCCGCTTCGTGGAACGCACCCGCGTGGCCGAGGCCGCGCGGCTGCTGCGGCAAACGCAGTGGCCGCAGGAGCGCATCGCCAGCCGCAGCGGCTTCGGCTCGGTGGACGCGCTGCAGCGCGCCTTCGCGCGCCAGCACGGCCTCACGCCGCAGGCTTGGCGCGACCGGGGCCGGCACCCGGCCACGTCCTGAATCAAGGCCCGCGGGCGCGGGCTACAGCAGCACGATGTCGTACTGCTCCGGGTTCATGGTCGGCTCGGCCGACAGCGAGATGGGCTTGCCGATGAACTCCGACAGCCCGGCCAGGTGCGGGCTCTCCTCGTCCAGCAGCATCTCCACCACCGTGGCGCTGGCCACGACGCGGAACTCCCTGGGGTTGAACTGCCGCGCCTCGCGCAGGATCTCGCGCAGCACGTCGTAGCACACGCTGCGCGCGGTCTTGACCTGGCCGCGCCCGCCGCAGGTGGGGCACGGCTCGCACAGCATGTGCGCCAGCGACTCGCGCGTGCGCTTGCGCGTCATCTCCACCAGCCCCAGCTGCGTGAAGCCGCTCACCGTGGTCTTGGTGCGGTCGCGGCTGAGCTGCTTGCGGAACTCCGCCAGCACGGCGCTCTGGTGCTCCTCGCGCGCCATGTCGATGAAGTCCACGATGATGATGCCGCCCAGGTTGCGCAGCCGCAGCTGCCGCGCGATGGCGCCCGCGGCCTCCAGGTTGGTCTTGAAGATCGTGTCGTCGAAGTTGCGCGCGCCCACGAAGCCGCCGGTGTTGACGTCGATGGTCGTCAGCGCCTCGGTCTGGTCGATGATCAGGTAACCACCGCTCTTGAGGTCCACGCGCCGAGCCAGCGCGCGCTCGATCTCGCCATCGATGTTGTAGAGGTCGAAGATCGGGCGCTCGCCCTTGTAGAGCTCGAGCTTGTTCACCGCGCCGGGCGTGAACTCCTTGCCGAAGGCCTTCAGGTGCTCGTACTGCAGCCGCGAGTCGATGCGGATGGTGGCCGTCTGCTCGTTGCTGAGGTCGCGCAGCACGCGCTCGGCGAGGTTGAGGTCCTGGTGCAGCAGCGTGCCCGGCGGCACGCTGAAGGCGCGCTCGCGAATGGCGGCCCAGGTCTTGCGGCCATAGGCGATGTCGTCCGCCAATTCGGCATCCGTGGCGTCCTCCGCGTTGGTGCGCAGGATGAAGCCGCCGCCACCACCGGTCTCGCGCGTGGCCACCAGCGCCTGCATGCGCTGGCGCAGCTGCTCGCGAAGTTCCCACGAGCCGATCTTTTGCGAGATGCCGATGTGGTCGTCCTGCGGCAGGTGCACGAGCAACCGTCCGGCGATGCTGATCTGCGTGGACAGCCGCGCGCCCTTGGTGCCGATGGGGTCCTTGATGACCTGCACCATCAGGCTCTGCCCCTCGAACACCTGGCGCTCGATGGGCACCGGCGCGTGGCCATTGCCGTTGCCGCTGTTGGGTTCGAAGCGGCTGTGGCCCACCAGGTCGGCCACGTGCAGGAAGGCCGCGCGTTCCAGCCCGATGTCGATGAAGGCGCTCTGCATGCCGGGCAGCACGCGCGCGACCTTGCCGAGATAGATGTTGCCCACCAGGCCGCGCTCCAGCGCGCGCTCGATGTGCAGTTCCTGTACGGCGCCGTTTTCTACGATGGCGACCCGCGTCTCCTGCGGCGCCCAGTTGATGAGGATGTCTTGCATGCGCTGCGGCTGCCGTCTGCCGCGGCGCGCGGACTTTAGAAACGTACGTGCGCTTGCCGCAGCAGCATGGCCGTCTCGTGGAGGGGCAAACCCATGATACCGGAGTAGCTCCCCTCGACATGGGCCACGAAGGCCGCGATACGGCCTTGGATGCCGTACGCGCCGGCCTTGCCGAAGGGCTCGCCACTGGCGATGTAGGCCTCGATGTCGCGCTCCTCCATGGGCGCGAAGCGCACGTGGGAACTGCTCAGCGCCTGCAGCACCTGCCCGTCCGCGGCCAGCGCGATGGCGGTGAGCACGCGGTGCGTGTGGCCCGAGAGCGCGCGCAGCATGGCGCGGGCCTCGTCGGCATCCGCGGGCTTGCCCAGGATGCGCCGGCCCAGCGCCACGGTGGTGTCGGCCGCCAGCACCGGCACGTCGGCGCGGCCCAGGCGCTCGCGGCGCGCGCACGCGGCATCGAGCTTGGCGCGGGTGACGCGCTGCACGTAGTCCTCGGGCGATTCGCCGGGCCGCTCCACCTCCAGCGCCTCGGCATCCTCATGCGCCTCGGGCAGCAGCAGCTCATGCGCCACGCCGATCTGCTCCAGCAACTGGCGCCGGCGCGGGCTCTGGGAGGCAAGGAGGATGTGGTTGTGTCGGCTCATTGATTCGACTTCTCGATCGAAGTTGAAACATTCCTTCGTCATGCCCGCGAAGGCGGGCATCCACGCCGGCCGGGATGCCGCTCGGAGTTCGTGGACACCCGCTCCCCGCCTGCGCGGGGACAGGCTCCGCGGGTGTGATGGAGTTGTTTCTGTTGCCTGGGAGATTGGAAAACAAGCAGGCCGGTCACTCCCGGTGATACGGATGGTTCACCGTCAACGACCAGGCCCGGTACAGCCCCTCGGCCAGCAGGATGCGCACGAAAGCATGCGGCAGTGTCAGCTCCGACAGGCGCATGGTCTCGTCGGCCGTGGCTTTCAAGCCGGCATCGAGCCCGTCCGGGCCGCCGATCATGAAGGCCACGTCGCGCCCATCGCCCATCCAGAAGCGCAGCCGATCCGCCAGCGCGGCGGTGGTCAGCCGCGTGCCGCGCTCGTCCAGCACCACGCGGCGCGCGCCCTTGGGGATGGCCGCCTCGATGCGCTGCGCCTCGGCCGCCATCAGCGCCGCGGGCGGCTTGCCCGTGGTGCGCGGCTCGGCCTTGAGCGCCTTGAGCTCCAGCCGCAGCTCCGGCGGGAAGCGCTTGGCGAAGTCGTCATAGGCGGCCTCGGCCCAGGCCGGCTGGCGCTGGCCGATGGCGGCGATCACCAGCCTCACGGCTCAGCCGCTCAGCCGCGGCTGCGGGCCGTGGCGCTCTTGGCCGCGGCCTTCTTCGCCGGCGCCTTCCTGGCCGGCGCCTTCTTCGCCGCGGGGGCCTTCGCCGCCACGGTGCGGGCGGCGGCGGTCTTGGCGGGCGCCTTCTTCGCAGCCACCTTCTTGGCGGCAGCCTTCTTGGCCGGGGCGTTCACCACCACGCGCTGGTCCGGCGTGGCCTTGCTCACCGCGGTCTTGGAACCGGTGGTGCGCGTGACGGCCTTCTTGGCGGGCGCGGCCTTCCTGGCGGGGGCCGCCGCCTTCTTCGCGGCAGCCTTCTTGGCCGGCGCGGCCTTGGCGGTCGTGGTCGCGGCCGCCTTCTTGGCCGGCGCCTTCCTGCCCACGGTCTTCTTCACCGGTGCCGCGGCCAGCGCCGCCTTGCCGGCTGCGGTGCGGGCGGTGCGCGAGGCGTGGGCCTTGCCTTCAACCTCCTCGACGTCCTCGTCGTCCGGCGCGGAGGCCTTGGGCAGGCCCTTGGCGCTGTTGCCGCCCAGCTTGAGCTTCACCGGCTTCTCACCCCAGATCTCTTCGAGGTGGTAGTAGTCGCGGATGGCGGGCTGCATGATGTGGGCCACGGCGGCGCCGCAGTCCACGATGATCCATTCGCCGTTTTCCTCGCCCTCCGTGCGGTGCACCTCCATGCCGCGCGACTTGACGGCGTCACGCACGCTGGAAGCCAGCGCCTTCGTCTGGCGGTTGCTGGTGCCCGAGGCAATGATCACGCGCTCGAAGAGCGGTGAAAGATGCTCGGTGTTGAAGACCACGATGTTCACGGCCTTCACGTCCTCGAGGCCATCGACGATGGCGCGTTGCAGCTTACGGATGTCCATTCAACTCCCGGAGTCCGCCCGGTACAGGGCGTTCAGGTCAATATAGGCCGCGACCGCGGGGCCCACCAGCAAGGAGAGTTCCTCGCCTCGGGCCGCGCGGGCGCGGATGTCGGTCGACGCCACCGCCATGGGCGGCAGCGCCAGGATTTCAATGCGGTGCGGCACGGCCGCCACCTCGGCTGGCGCACGGGGCGCCTCGCCGGCACGGCCGGCCACGGCCAGCGTCACCAGGTTCAGCAACGCCGGCCAGTCATGCCAGGTGTGCAGCCGCGCGTACTGGTCCTGTCCGATGACGAAGAACAGTTGCGCGCCCGGGTGCTCGGCCGCGAGCTCGCGCACGGTGTCGATGCTGTAGCTCGGCCCGCCGCGGTGCAGCTCGCGCTCGTCGATGACAAGGCCCGGCTCGCCCTGCGTGAGCAACCGCAGCATCGCCACGCGGTGTACGGCCTCGATGGGCTCACGGCCCGCCGCCAGCTTCTGCCAGGGCCGGCCCGCGGGCAGCAGCCGCAGCTCGTCCAGCCGCAGCTCGTCGCGCGCCTGGCGCGCCAGGGCCAGGTGCGCCAGGTGCGGCGGGTCGAAACTCCCGCCCAGCAGGCCGATGCGCTTCACTCGCTGAGCCAGTCGCGCGGGCGCAGGAAGTCGCTGTAGAGCCGCGCCTCGGCGCTGCCCGGTTGCGGATGCCAGTCGTAGCGCCACTTCACCAGCGGCGGCATCGACATCAGGATGCTCTCGGTGCGGCCGCCCGATTGCAGCCCGAACAGCGTACCGCGGTCGAACACGAGGTTGAACTCGACGTAGCGGCCGCGCCGGTAGGCCTGGAAGTCGCGCTCGCGCTCGCCATAGGGCAGCTCGCGGCGGCGCTCCACGATGGGCAGGTACGCGGGCAGAAAGGCTTCTCCCACCGCCTGCACCATCTCGAAGCTGCGCTGCGGGCCCAGCTCGCAGAAGTCGTCGAAGAAGATGCCCCCGACGCCGCGCGGCTCGTTGCGGTGCTTCAGGAAGAAGTACTCGTCGCACCATGCCTTGAAGCGCGGATAGAGCTGGTCGCCGAAAGGCGCCAGCGCGTCGTGGCAGGTGCGGTGGAAGTGGCGCGCGTCCTCCTCGAAGCCGTAGTAGGGCGTGAGGTCCATGCCGCCGCCGAACCACAGCACGGCCGGACGGCCATCCTGCGGTTGCGCAGCGAACATGCGCACGTTCATGTGCACCGTGGGCACCAGCGGGTTGCGTGGATGCAGCACCAGCGACACGCCCATGGCCTCGAAAGAGGCGCCGGCCAGCTCGGGCCGGTGCTGCGTGGCCGAGGGCGGCAGCGAGCGGCCCTTGACGTGCGAGAAGTTGCAGCCGCCACGCTCCAGGAGAGGGCCCTCCTCCACCAGCCGCGAGAGGCCGTCGCCTTCGAGGCGACCGCCAGGCTCGCGCGTCCAGCCGTCGCTGCGGAAGGGCGTGCCGTCCGCAGTTTCCAGGCCCGCGACGATGCGCTGCTGCAAATCCAACAGCCAGGCGCGCACGGCACCCGTGTCCAGACCCTCGGCGGTGCTGCTCATGGCGTCAGCGCTTGATGGCACGGTAGCCAATGTCGGTGCGGAACTGCGCACCGTCGAACTGCACGCCAGCCAGCGCGTCGTAAGCACGCTGCTGCGCCTTCTTGGCCGAGTCGCCCAGCGCCGTCACGCACAGCACGCGGCCCCCGCTGGTGAACAGGCCCTGCTCGTTGAGCGTGGTGCCGGCATGGAACACCACCGCGTCCTCCGCCGGCGCGGGCAGGCCGAGGATGGCGTCGCCCTTGCGCGGATTCATCGGATAGCCCGCGGCGGCCATCACCACGCCCAGCGCGAAGCGGCGGTCCCACTGCAGCTCCACCGTGTCGAGCGTGCCGTCGGTGGCGTGCAGCAGTACCTCCATCAGGTCGCTCTTGAGACGCATCATGATCGGCTGCGTCTCAGGATCGCCCATGCGGGTGTTGAACTCCAGCGTCTTGACGTGGCCCTCGGGACTGACCATCAGCCCGGCGTAGAGGAAGCCCGTGAAGGGCCGGCCCTCGCGCGCCATGCCGGCGATGGTGGGCTGGATCACCTCGTGCATCGCACGCGCGTGCACGTTGGGCGTGACCACCGGTGCGGGCGAGTACGCGCCCATGCCGCCGGTGTTGGGCCCCTGGTCGGCGTCGAGCAGCCGCTTGTGGTCCTGGCTGGTGGCCAGGGGCAACACGTGGTGGCCGTCGCACAGCACGATGAAGCTGGCTTCCTCGCCCTGCAGGAACTCCTCGATCACCACGCGCGCACCGCCGGCGTTGTGCTGCACGCCCAACTCGTTGCCTTCGAGCATGAAGTCGATGGCCTGGTGCGCCTCCTCCAGCGTCATGGCCACCACCACGCCCTTGCCCGCAGCCAGGCCGTCGGCCTTGACCACGATGGGCGCGCCCATCTGGTCCACGTAGGCGTGCGCCGCGGCGGCGTCGGTGAAGCTTTCGTAGGCCGCGGTCGGGATGCCGTGGCGCTTCATGAAGTCCTTGGCGAAGGCCTTGCTGCTCTCCAGCTGCGCGGCGGCCTTGGTCGGGCCGAAGATGCGCAGCCCGCGCTGGCGGAACACGTCCACCACGCCCGCGGCCAGCGGCGCCTCGGGGCCGACCACCGTCAGGTTGACCTTCTCGGCCTGGGCGAAGTCGGCCAGCGCGTTGACGTCGGTAATGGCCACGTTGCGCAGCCGCTGGTCCAGCGCCGTGCCGCCGTTGCCCGGCGCCACGAACACCTGCGTGACACGCGGGGACTGCGCCAGCTTCCAGGCCAGCGCGTGCTCGCGCCCGCCGTTGCCGATGACGAGGACCTTCATGCCTGTTCCTCGATTTCGGCGTTGTGGTAGACGGCCTGGGTGTCGTCCAGGTCCTCCAGCACATCCAGCAACTTCTGCATGCGCTGCGCGTCCTCGCCGGTGAGCTCGATGGTGTTCTCCGCGCGCATGGTCACTTCCGCGACCTCGGGCGCGAAGCCGGCGGCGACCAGCGCCTCCTTGACGGTCTCGAAGTCGCCCGGAGCGGTCAGCACCTCGATGGAGCCGTCCTCGCCCGTGATCACGTCCTCGGCGCCGGCCTCCAGCGCCGCCTCCATGAGCTTGTCCTCATTGGTGCCAGGCGCGAACAGCAGCTGGCCCACGTGCTTGAACTGGAAGGCCACCGAGCCCTCGGTGCCCAGGTTGCCGCCGTACTTGCTGAAGGCGTGGCGCACCTCGGCCACGGTGCGCACGCGGTTGTCGGTCATGCAGTCCACGATGATCGCGGCGCCGCCGATGCCGTAGCCCTCGTAGCGGATCTCCTCGTAGCTCACGCCTTCGAGGTTGCCGGTGGCCTTGTCAACGTTGCGCTTGATGGTGTCGGCCGGCATGTTGGCGGCCTTGGCCTTGTCGATGGCCAGGCGCAAGCGCGGATTGGCCGACACATCGCCGCCGCCCTGACGCGCGGCGACCATGATTTCGCGGATCACGCGCGTCCAGATCTTGCCGCGCTTCTCATCCTGGCGACCCTTGCGGTGCTGGATGTTGGCCCATTTGGAATGTCCGGCCATGTTTGGCTGCTCCTCGCCGGCGTGTGGGGCAGCCGGCTTTCTTGCTTGGTTAGACTGGCCGGGATTTTACCGGTCGCCCCCGTCACGCTCTTTTCAAGGAGGCCGCACGTCATGGCTGATCCGCTACTGATCGCACGGCATGGTCAAGAAGCTGCCTGCCTGCTGCCCGCGCTGGCCAACCGCCACGGCCTGGTCACCGGGGCCACCGGCACCGGCAAGACCGTCACCCTGCAGCGCCTGGCCGAAGGCTTCAGCGCCATCGGCACGCCGGTGTTCATGGCCGACGTCAAAGGCGACCTCACCGGCATCAGCCAGCCCGGACAGCTCCCGCCCAAGCTCGCCGCCACGCTGGCGCAGCGCGGACTCGAAGCGCCCGCCCCCATGGCCTGCCCGGTGACGCTGTGGGACGTGTTCGGCGCACAGGGCCACCCGGTGCGCGCTACCGTCAGCGACATGGGGCCGATGCTGCTGGCGCGCATGCTCGACCTCAACGAAACCCAGACCGGCGTGTTGAACCTGGTGTTCCGCATCGCCGACGATGCCGGGCTGCTGCTGCTGGACCTCAAGGACCTGCGCGCCATGCTGCAGCACGTGGGCGAGAACGCCCGCGACTACACCACCAGCTACGGCAACATCAGCGCCGCCAGCGTCGGCGCGGTGCAGCGCGGGCTGCTGCAGATCGAGCAGCAAGGCGGCGACAAGTTCTTCGGCGAGCCCATGCTCGACATCGCCGACTTCATGCAGACCGTGGATGGTCGAGGCGTGGTCAACATCCTGGCCGCAGACAAGCTGCTGCAGTCGCCGCGCCTGTACGCCACCTTCCTGCTGTGGATGCTCTCGGAACTGTTCGAGACGCTGCCCGAGGTGGGCGACGTGGACAAGCCCAAGCTGGTCTTCTTCTTCGACGAGGCGCACCTGCTGTTCAAGGACGCGCCGGCGGTGCTGGTGGAGCGCATCGAACTCGTGGTGCGGCTGGTGCGCAGCAAGGGCGTGGGCGTTTACTTCGTGACCCAGAACCCGGCCGACCTGCCCGACAGCGTGCTGGCGCAACTGGGCAACCGCGTGCAGCACGCGCTGCGCGCCTTCACGCCACGCGACCAGAAGGCCGTGCGCGCCGCGGCGCAGACCATGCGTCCCAACCCGGCGCTGGACCTGGAGCAGGCCATCACGGAGCTGGCCGTGGGCGAGGCGCTGGTGAGCCTGCTCGACGAGCATGGCCGCCCCGGCATCACGCAGCGCCTGTTCGTGCAGCCGCCGGGCAGCCAGCTCGGCCCCATCACGCCGGAGCAGCGGCGCGCGCTGATCGAGGGCTCGCTGGTGGCCGGCGTGTACGAGCAGACGGTGGACCGCGAGTCGGCCTACGAACAGTTGCGCGCGCGCGTACCAGCCGCGCAGGGCGCGGGCGGCCCGGCCAAGGCTCCCGGCGCCGCGGACGCCGGCGGTGGGCTGCTCGATGGCCTCAAGGACATGCTCTTCGGCAGCACCGGCCCGCGCGGCGGCCGCCGCGAAGGGCTGGCCGAGGCGGCGGCACGCAGCGCCATGCGCAGCGTAGGCTCGGCAGTGGGACGCGAGATCGTGCGCGGCGTGCTGGGCTCTCTGCTGGGCGGCACGCGCCGGCGGCGCTGAGGCCCCGGCTTCGGCCCGGGTCCGGGGCGCGGCTTCGGGTTCCCGCGGCCCGGCCACCGGCCGCGACGAAGGTGCTCAGCGGCGCCAGTAGCCGCCGTGGTGGTGGCCGCGCCAGCCCGCCGGGGCCACCGGCACGTAGGCCACGGGCGGCGGAGGCAGGAAGCGCGGCGCGGAGGGCACGTAGTACACCGGCGGCGGGGCCGTATGGACCGGCGGGGGCGCGACGTAGATAGGCGGCGGCGCCACGTAGGCCGGCGGCCGCGGCACGTACAGCGGCGGGGGCGAGACATAGACCGGCGGCGGTGGCGTGTACACCACCCCGGGCGGCGGAACGTACACCGGCGCCGGACCGGAGAGGACGTTGCCCACCGTGACGCCGACTCCGTACGGGGCATTGCTGATGCCGACGGACCACTGCACGCCGCCCCCGGCGCGCGCCGGCAGTGCCAGCAAGCAGCCCAAGGACAACAGGGCGGCGGAAAGCACGACGGTGGAGCGCTTCATGCGGCGTCCTTTTCTTCGAAGAGGAGAACTTCCTCAACGCGCGGCACGCCGCTCTGGTGCACGACCCAATTGTGTCGGCGTGCAAACACACCCCCTCTATAGAATCCCCGCGGACGCTGCATTGCGCCGGCGCCGCCGGCCCACTCCTTCAAATCTCCATGTCTGCACCCGAAGTCACCAAGCCGAGCAATTTCCTGCGCGCCATCATCGAACGCGATCTGGCCGCCGGCACCTACGCCCAGCGCCGCTGGGCCGGCAGCCCTGGCGATGCCACGCACCAGGGCAGCGGCGCGCTGGACCCGGCGCGCATCCGCACCCGCTTCCCGCCCGAGCCCAACGGCTACCTGCACGTCGGCCACGCCAAGAGCATCTGCCTGAACTTCGGCTTGGCACGCGACTACGGCGGCGTCTGCCACATGCGCTTCGACGACACCAACCCGGAGAAGGAGGAGCAGGAGTACGTCGACTCCATCCTCGACGCCGTGCGCTGGCTGGGCTTCGACTGGGAAGCCAACGGCACCAGCCACTTGTATTACGCAAGCAACTATTTCGACTTCATGTACCGCGCGGCCGAGGCGCTGATCGAGGCCGGCCATGCCTACGTCGACGAGCAGACGCCCGAGGAGATGCGCGCCAACCGCGGCGACTTCGGCACCCCCGGCACCAACAGCCCGTTCCGTGATCGCAGCGCTGAGGAAAACCTGCAGCGCTTCCGCGAAATGCGCGGTGGCAAGCACGCCGACGGCGCGATGGTGCTGCGCGCCAAGATCGACATGGCCTCGCCCAACATCAATCTGCGCGACCCGGCCATCTACCGCATCAAGCACGCCACGCACCACAACACCGGCGACCGCTGGTGCATCTACCCGATGTACACCTACGCGCACCCCATCGAGGACGCGCTGGAGAACATCACCCACAGCATCTGCACGCTGGAGTTCGAGGACCAGCGCCCCTTCTACGACTGGGTGCTGGAGCGCCTGGCCGACCTGGGCCTGCTCTCGCGCCCGCTGCCGCGCCAGTACGAGTTCGGGCGGTTGAATCTCACCTACGTCATCACCAGCAAGCGCAAGCTCAAGGCACTGGTGGACGAGCAGATCGTCAAGGGCTGGGACGACCCGCGCATGCCCACCATCGTGGGCCTGCGCCGGCGCGGCTACACGGCCGAGGCGCTGCAACTCTTCGCCGAGCGCATCGGCGTGGCCAAGGACTACAGCTGGATCGACTACGCCACGCTGGAGCAGTCGCTGCGCGACGACCTCGACCCCAAGGCCCCGCGCGGCTTGGCGGTGCTGGACCCGTTGAAGCTCTTGCTGGAGAACTGGGACGAGGCGCTGGGCGCGGGCCACATCGAGCCCTGCAGCGCGCCGGTACACCCGGCGCAGGCCGAGCGCGGGCGGCGCGAGTTCGGCCTGGGCCGCGAGGTCTGGATCGAGCGCGACGACTTCATGGTCGAGCCGCCCAAGGGCTACCACCGCCTCTTCCCGCCCAAGGGCGACACCGCCGGCGGCCGCGTGCGCCTGAAGTACGGCTACGTCATCGAGTGCACGGGCTTCGAGCAGGACGCCGACGGTCGCGTGACGCTGGTGCGCGCGAAGCTGCTGCCCGACACCAAGAGTGGCACGCCCGGCGCGGACAGCGTCAAGGTCAAGGGCGTGATCGGCTGGGTTGGCGCGCAGCCGGCTGAACAGGGCGGCGGCGTGGCGGCGGAGGTGCGGCTGTACGACCGCCTCTTCACCGAGGCACAGCCCGACGCCGGTGGGCGCGATTTCAAGGCCAGCCTCAACCCCGACAGCCTGCGCGTGGTGCAGGCGGTGGTGGAGCCCTCGCTGGCCGCGGCTGCCGCGGACCAGCGCTTCCAGTTCGAGCGCCACGGCTACTTCGTCACCGACCGCGTGGACCACGCGCCGGGCCGCCCGGTGTTCAACCGCATCACCGGCCTCAAGGACAGCCGCGGCCGCTGAGCCAGGACCAGCCGACGTGCCGGCGCACGTCGGCGCGCCTGGCGAAGGGCCTGAGCTCCGCGAAGGCGCGGCCCGCGGGGCTGAGCCAGGGCCAGCCGACATGCCGGCGCACGTCGGTGCGCCCTGCGCTCTCCCCCGCGTGAGCCTGCGGGCACTGTGGCTGCTCCTGCGCACCGGCGACAATGGGCACCGGCAGCTTCCAGGCTGCCCCCCATGACACACCGCAGGAGACCGCATGGCCAAACCCAACTACGCCTTCGAGAAGCGCCAGCGCGATCTGGCCAAGAAAAAGAAGAAGGAAGAAAAGATGGAGGAGCGCAAGCAGCGCAAGGCCGCCGGCGGCACGGCTGGCGGCACTGACCAACCTGAAGGCGCCGGCCTCGCGCCCGAGGGCGACGTGACCGATCCGGGCAACGGCAGCGCCGGCGTGGCCGAGATCCAGCGCGACGACCCGACCGGTCCTGTCTCCAGCGGCGACGCCGCCCGCTGAGCACATCCCGTCTTCACGCTGCGCCGCGCGCGCTTCGGGGCCTCCCGCCCTGGGGTGACCGCGGCGCTCGTGCTTTCCGACCCGAGTTTTTCTCTTCCATGACGACGTCCCCCTCGACGCCCTGCCCCTGCGGCAGCGGCGCCGCCTACGGCGCGTGCTGCGCACGCTGGCACGACGGCCCGCAACGGCTGCAGGCGCCGGACGCGCAAGCGCTCATGCGCTCGCGCTACAGCGCCTTCGTGCTGGGTCTGCGCGAGTACCTGCTCGACACCTGGCATCCCGGCACCCGACCCGCCGTGCTGGAGCCCAACGAGCCGGGCCTGCGCTGGCTGGGCCTGCAGGTCAAGCGCCACGAGGTGCAGGACGCCGACCATGCCCGCGTCGAGTTCGTGGCCCGCAGCAAGCTGGGCGGACGCGCGCACCGGCTGCACGAGATCAGCCGCTTCGTGCGCGAGGACGGGCGCTGGTTCTACGTGGACGGCGACCTGCTTTGAACAGTGACTTGCCGCCGGCGCCCGACAACGATGCGCCGCCGACGCTGCCGCTGCTCTACCGCGACGCGCAACTGGTAGTGGTCGTGAAACCGCCTGGTCTGCTGGTACACCGCACCGCGCTGGACGCGCATGAGCAGCGGGCCGCGCTGCAACTGGTGCGCGACCAGATCGGCGCCCCGGTCTGGCCGGTGCACCGGCTGGACAAGGGCACCTCGGGCGTCCTCGCCTTCGCGCTCGACCCGGACACGGCGCGCCACCTGGGCGCGCAGTTCGAGGCCGGCGTACCGCGCAAGAGGTACCTCGCGCTGGTGCGCGGCTGGCCGGCGACCGAGGGTGTGATCGACCATCCGCTGGCGCGCGACCCCGAACGTCCCTCGGCCCGCCAGCCGCTGCTGGCGGCGCGCACGCGCTACGAGCGGCTGGCATGCGTGGAATGGCCCTTCACCACCGACGCGCGGCATCCGGCCAGCCGCTACGCACTGCTGCAGGTCTTCCCCGAAAGCGGGCGGCGGCACCAGATCCGCCGCCACATGAAGCACGTCGCGCATCCGCTCATCGGCGACGCCACGCACGGCAAGGGAGCGCACAACCGCGCCGTAGCCGCCTGGCTGCAGGTGCAACGGCTGTGGCTGCATGCGCTGTCGCTGGAACTGGTGCATCCCGCCACCGGCACAACCCTGCGCTTCGCGGCCATGCCCGATGCCGCTTGGCACACGTTGCTGGCGCACGGGCCTTGGCAATGGGACGCGCCGCCGCCCGCCTGGACTGGCGCGGCGGGCTGAAGCCGGCGTCTCAGTCCAGATCCTGGTGCAGGCAGAGGATGTTGCCCTCCGGGTCCTCGAACCAGGCCGCCTTCTCCGAGCCCAGCACGCAGACGTGATCCACGGTCTTGAAACCGGGCAAGTCGTAGTCGGCGAAGCGCACGCCGCGCTGCTGCAGTTCCGCCACCGCCTGTGCGATGTCCGCGACGCGGAAGCTCAGCGCCGTATGCTCGGCCTTGGTCCCTTCCGCCTTGGGAAACAACGCCAGCGCCGTGCCGCCGCAGCGGTAGATGAACTTGCCGTCGGGCCGTAACCCTTGCGCTTCCAGTCCCAGTTGCTCCTCGTAGAAGCGGCGGGCCCGCTGCATGTCCTTTACGGGCAGCATGCAAGTCACCTCACTGTGCGTTAGTGCCGTCATCACAGCTCCTCGCGGCGGCCTCGTATGGGCGCCTTTGAAGGTATAGGCGCCCGCCGGTCCGGCTGCCAGACGGCGCTGGTGTCACTTTCATCAAAAAAATCTGCGAAGGTCTTGCACACGACGCCCAAGTGCCCGTATACTTCTAGCTTCTGTGGGGACGTAGCTCAGCTGGGAGAGCGTCGCGTTCGCAATGCGAAGGTCGGGAGTTCGATCCTCCTCGTCTCCACCAAAGATTCATGCGGAACACTCCGCATAAGACCAAAAGGCCTAAGCGCATCAAGCACTTAGGCCTTTTTCTTTGTGCGCATGACTCCACATGAAACCGCTACTAGCCGGGCACCTGACCGGACAAGAAACCGGATAACCGTAGGATCGACCGGACAACACCACGAAAGTTATCCGGTATGGCTGCGGGCGAGCTTCTGACGGACAAGGCAATCAAGGCGGCGCTGAAGACGGCGGCGGAGACGGGCAAGGCCGTCAAGGTGAAGGACAGCGGCGGGCTGTACCTGGAGGCGCAGCCCAGCGGCGCGGGCTGGTGGCGGCTGCGGTACTGGCTGGCCGGGAAGGAAAACCGCCTGAGCCTGGGCACCTACCCGGACACCGGCCTGAAGGACGCGCGCCTGAAGCGCGACGAAGCCCGGCGCCTGGTGCTGGCCGGCACCGACCCGAGCGCGGCGCGCAAGGCCGGCAAGGAAGCCCAGCGCCAGCAGGCCGAGGTGCAGCGCCTGGCGGCGGCCGGCGAGCCCCTGCCCGGCTCCTTCGAGGAAGTGGCGCGGCGCTGG
Source organism: uncultured Azohydromonas sp. (assembly GCF_937926365.1). Classification (GTDB taxonomy): domain Bacteria; phylum Pseudomonadota; class Gammaproteobacteria; order Burkholderiales; family Burkholderiaceae_C; genus Azohydromonas. The sequence continues at coordinate 17,358 of NZ_CALAOH010000045.1, forward strand.
CACGCCCTGCGCTCCCATGAGTGGGCACCGAGCTACGCCGACAAGATCATTGCCCGCCTGCAGGGGAAGGTGTTCCCGTACATCGGCGCGCGGCCGGTGGTGGACATCAAGCCCCCCGAGCTGCTGGCGCTGCTGCGCCGCTGCGAGGCGGCCGGCATCGTGGAGACGGCGCACCGGGTGCGGGATACCTGCTCAGAGGTGTTCCGCTTCGCCGTGGCCGAAGGGCTGGCTGAGAGCGACCCGGCGCGCGACCTGGCCGGCGCCCTGCGCAGGCACACCACCAAGCACATCGCCAGCATCACGGACCCTGCCCGCTTCGGCGAGCTGCTGCGCGCCATTGCCGGGTATCGGGGCACGCCCGTGGTGAAGGCGGCGCTGAACCTGGCGGCGCTGGTGTTCCTGCGCCCCGGCGAGGAACTGCGCTGCGCCCGCTGGGAAGAGTTCGACCTGGCGGCCGGCACGTGGCTGGTGCCCGCTGACCGCATGAAGCGCCGGCAGGCCGGCAAGCTCTACGGCCCGGACCACCTGGTGCCCTTGAGCCGGCAGGCCGTGGACATCCTGCGGGAGCTGCAGCCGCTGACCATCCGCAGCGGGCTGGTGTTCCAGGGTGAGCGGGACCGCGGCAAGCCCATCAGCAACAACACCTTGAATGCCGCCCTGGACTCGCTGGGCTTCACCAGTGCCGAGCACCGCGCCCACGGCTTCCGCGCCAGCGCCCGGACCATGCTGCATGAGCGGCTGCGGGTCGCGCCCGAGGTGATAGAGGCGCAGTTGGCCCACGCGGTGCCCGATGCCTTGGGCCGGGCCTACAACCGCACCACCTTCGAGGAGCAGCGGCGCGACCTCATGCAGACCTGGGCGGACTACCTGGACAGGCTGCGGGCCGGCGCCGAGGTGGTGCCCCTGCGAGGGGCGGCAGCCTGAAGGGCTGACGCTTCGTCCATCACTTCCACGCCCGGCCCTGCCGGGCGTTGTCTTTCCTGCCTTGCGCCGTGCCGACACCGCGCCGGCTGCCTCGGTGTGGCCGTGGGCACCGGGACGGCCGGGGCCGGGTGCTGCCGGATGCCGCCGGGGGGCGGCGTGCGGGGCTCCTCTTCGCGCGGGAAAACGGGCCGGCAAGGCTGTGGAAGGCGGCACCAGAAGGCAAAACGACTCGGTGCAGCGGCATTTCTGGACGGGGACAGCGGGGACAAGCCGGTCAATGCAGGCTAAGTGCTTGATCTGTAAGGGGATGGCCGGGTCCGGCAGGGTGGAAAAGCGGCGGGGACAGAGCGGGGACACGGCGGGGACAGCGGGGACAGAGGAAGGAAGGGAAGGAGAAGGACTCTTCCTCTTCTCCTCTCTCTCTTCTCCTGGGTGGTGTGGTGGCGCACCAGACGCTGCAGGGCTACGCCTGGTGGGCGACAGCGGCATGGTGGACGTGATGGCGCGGGCGGGCCGGCCACCAGCGCCAGCGACGGGCAGGCGGTGCATGAGCTGCTGCGCCTGGTGCCCCCTGTGGGTCCTTCCCGGGAGCAGCCGGCGAGGGTGATGCGAACCCCGGCTTCGAGTTAGCGGGTCGCCAGGGGGAAAGTGAAAGCGGAGGGCAAATCGAGGGAAAGTGAAGGGTTGAGGGGTGCCCGGCTGGCCCGCCACTGCCCCCCAGCGGGTCCTTCCCGGAAGTGGCCGGCGAGGGTGATGCGAACCCCGAACCTTCTCTAGTCTCGGACCGTTCCTCAGGGGGTTAAGTGAAGCGGGCCGGGGTGCATGGACTGCTGCGGCGTGCCTGGCTGATCCGCTGTGAGCATTGCCAGCTGGCGCCCTGGTGCTGACACCTGCCGATGGCCGCGCGAAAGGAACACCCCGCGCCGCGCTTCCGCGCACGGTGGACGGGCTGTCAGTGCAGGCGCCTGGGCCGTGCGGCCCGGGATCGGTAGGCGCGCCAAGTGCCAACCGTGGCGCCGCACCGGCTGCCCGCGCCACCACGGCGCCGCGCTGGCCTCGGTGGACCGTGGGCCTTGCCGCCGGCAGCCGTGCGCTCCTGAGGGCTGCTGCTGGCCCGCACGGGGCCGGCGCTGCGGCAGGCCACCAGCGCCCGCGCCGGCCAGGTGGTGGGCCAGCTGCTGCGCCTGGTGCGGACCGAGCTGCAGGGCTTCGAGCTGCCGACGCTGCCGGCCGGGGCGCTGCGCCGGCTGCCCGCGTCACCACGGCGCCGCGCTGGCCTCGGTGGGCCGCGGGCCTTGCCGCTGACCGGCGCGCGCTCCTAGGGGCTGCTGCTGGCCCGCACGGGGCTGGCGCTGCGGCAGGCCACCAGCGCCCGCGCCGGCCAGGTGGTGGGCCAGCTGCTGCGCCTGGTGCGGACCGAGCTGCAGGGCTTCGAGCTGCTGGCGCTGCTGCCCGGGGCGCCGCGCCGGCTGCCAGTGCCACCACGGCGCCGCGCTGGCCTCGGTGGGCCGTGAGCCCTGCTGCCAGCGGGCGCGCGCTCCTGGGGACCGCTGCATACCCGCACGGGGCCGGCGCCGCGGCCGGCCACCAGCGCCAGCCCGTGAATTCCTGGCGCTGCCGGGCGGTGCTGTAGCTGCTGCTCCGGGCTGTTTGCCTATGGCGCTGTTCGCGTTATGTGTTGATGAGCTGGTGGCCGAGGCCTGAGATGATG